>DASRWV010000013.1:0-17221 GCA_035687505.1 Nitrosotalea sp. | reverse complement strand
TGTTGCGGTTGGGGTTGCGGTTGGCGTGGGTGTACCGGCAATCAACGCCGCGACGTCGGTGCGAACAGTTGGAAGGGTGGGATAGAACTTCGAACCCGGGCACTCCGTGGCGTTGACGTCCAGATGCCCCGCGATATTGGGGAAGGTCGTCCGGACGCCAGTCACCGGATTGACGTAAGTCTTGTTTCCCCGCGGATCGATCAGGTGCGTGGACGCCTTCCAGGCCAGCATCTGTTCCAGACCGTTGCGGGCCGCCTTGGTCGCATCCTGATTGGTGAGCGTCCCGAGCAGCGCGATCCCAACGGTGCCCGAGTTGAACTGGTAGGCGTGGGCAGCAGTCACGCCGCGGCCGGAGGAATCCTCGCCGTTAGGGTATTGACCGGCGGAATACGTCCGCGAGTACCGGCCCTCATAAATCCGGCCCTTCTCATCGACCAGGAAGTTATAGCCAATGTCACCCCACGTCTGGGTGACAGCGTGGTAGTAGTAGATCGATCGGATGGTGGCCGCAGGGTCGGGGTCATTGTTCTGCGTCGCGGTGTGGTGGCAGATGAGCTTCTGGATCGGGTAGAAAGCCGGCGACCAGGTCATCAAGCTCTCGTCGCAACCCCATCCCGCTCGCGAGACCACAGCCGGCATCGATGTGGCGCCGGCGACGTTCCCCTCGGTTTCATAGATCACCTGCCGCTCGCCGTCTGTCAATCCCAACAGGCGAACTCGGTGCGGCCGGTCACTGGTCACCCTGACCGCAATCGCTCCGCCGGTGACCATCACGGCGCCGTAAGTTCGGCCGTCCCCGCGCTGCTCGCCGATCTCGTCGTGGACAACCGGTACCGGAGGACCGAACACGACTCCGTCCGAGCTGAATGAGGCGGTAACCCGGGCATCGTGCTCGCCGACCCAGAACAGGGCGGCATGGCTTGCGGCGAACGGCAGGGCGTAAACCGAAGCGCCAGCCAAAGACTGCTCTTGTTCATGCGTGCGCGATTTGATAGTGACGCGCGCGTAGACCCGTGTCGGACGAAAGAGCTCGACGCCCCCCAGTACTGAACCGAGAGCAACCCCGGCTCCGATGCCACGGATGAACGTCCGGCGGCTGATGCGAGATCTGGACACGCTGACACCCCTACACGTTGTTCGCCGGCCGCCGAGCATACGCCCAAGGCCTCCCAGCATTCTCACAGGCGATGGCGCGGCTTGGCAGCGAGCCTGGGCGCCATTTCCCGGCTTAGCCATCGGGTTTGGGCGGCGGATGTGAATACTTGCACTGGAACCCAAGCATTGCCTTCCCCAACGCCCCCAGCCAGACCCCGCATCCTTGTCGTCGAGGATGACCCGCGCATGATGACGCTCCTCCTGGAGGTCTGCAAGATGCAGAACTTCGAGGCCCTGGAGGCTGTCACGGGGCGAGCCGCGCTCAAGCTTGCCGTCGTCGAGGAGCCGGACCTGGTCCTTCTCGATTGGGAGCTGCCGGATATCGCCGGCGTAGAGGTTTGCCGATTTCTGCGCCGCGTCGGCATCACGGCGCCGATCGTGATCCTGTCGGGCCGGGCCGACGACAAAGATGTGGTCACCGGTCTGGAGGAAGGCGCGGACGAGTACCTGACCAAGCCGATCTCGCCCCAGGTATTGGCGGCACGGCTGTCTGCGCACCTGCGCCGCGTGTCTTACGCCCCGGAAGCAGAGAGGCTGCCCAAAGGCGTGGTCGCCAACGTGGCGCTCCTGGATCGAGTCTCCATCTTCCTCGACCATCCAGCGGCGGCGCTTCGCGTTCTCGCGAAGCGGGCCGAACGCGTCTCCGTCCGCACGGGCACTGCGGTGCTCACTCAGGGAAAATCAAACGACTCTTTCTTCGTGATCCAGAAAGGGTCGTTCGACGTCACTCGCAAAGGGCAGTTCGGCGATAGGTTCACCCTGGCCAAACTGGGCGAAGCCGAGTTCTTTGGTGCCATCTCGACGGTGACGAGGGAACCGGCGGCGGCCACGGTCACGGCACTCGAGGATTCTCAGGTGATGAAAATCTCGCGTGAGGACCTGCTGTCAGAGCTTGCTGTTGGCTCGGACGCGATGGTCCAGCTGGAAGCAGTGGTCAAACAGCGCCAGCAGCTTTTCGACAGATCGCTGACCAGAAAGAAGGAACGTAAAGACGCTGCGCGAATCGTCGCGATGTACTCCCCGAAGGGCGGAGTCGGCAAGACGACCCTTGCCTTGAACCTGGCCGCGAGCCTTGCCCGCAAACATTCCGGCGAGGTCTTGCTCATCGATTGTTCGCTGCCATACAACCACGCTGCCGTGCTCGCCCACCTGGTCCCGATCACGTCCCTGTCGCGGTTGACAAGTCTCACGGGCGACTTTGACGATCGTCTGCGCAGCGCGCTCCTCCCGCATCCAGCGGGTTTCTTGGTGCTGCCGACAGTGCTTGCAGCGGAAGAAGCGGAGCTTGTCACGCCGGCGCTGCTGACCCGCGCGCTGACCTCGTTGAGCTCCCAGTACGCCTTTATCGTCGTGGATCTGGGGAGCTCTCTATCGGAGGTCGTGCTTTCGGTCCTGGAGCGGTCTCAAGAGATCTTCATGATCGCCACACCTGAGCTGTTGATCGTGAAGGACCTCATCAACGTCTACGACATCATGCGTGGCGTGCTCAAGCTGGACGATGAGCAGATACACCTGGTGGTGAATCACAGATCGCCGGACGCGACTGTCGCAGTACGGGAGCTCGGGGACTTCTTGGGGGTCAAAACCGAGGTGGAGGTCCGCAACGATGGCATAAGACCAGAGAGCGCAGCGATCCGTGGAGAGATCCTGGCGGTGTCGGACCTGAAGTCTTCGATCGCCATCGCCGCGGACGAAATGGCGCGGATGATCGAGTGACTGTTCAAGATCCGGTTGAGTTGAGTGCGGCCAGGGTTCTCAGCTCGGAAAGGTATGGCACCGATGGGTCTTTGGTGACCAGGTTCAGGACGACCTGATCCGCGCCGGCATCGATCAGACCATCGACGCGCTCGCGAATTGCCGCGACGTCGCCCCAGGCCACGACAGCATCGAAGAGGTCATCGGACCCGGGCGGCTCGAGCTGCTCTGCGGTCCAGCCTATTCGGACCAGGTTGTTTCGATAGTTGTTGAGCCGGAGGTAACGGCCGGTGTGCGCGTCACCAATGGCTCGCGCCTCTGCGCGTCCTGAGGCCAGCACGACCGGGAGGTCGGCCGCCACGAATGGCTCGGGACCGATTTGCCGCCGAACCTGCCGGATGTGCTCGGACGTCGTGAAGGACGGGTACGCACCGGCGGTGCGTTCCGCCGCCAATCCGACCATTCGCGGGCCGAGCGCGGCGAGCACGATCGGTGGCATAGGAATTTCCGGTCCGCGCCAGGGCGCCTGTTCCATCCGGTCCAGGTACTCCCGCATCGCGGTGAACGGGCGGGCGTAGTCGTGCCCGCGGAGCGCGACCGACGGGGCGTGGCTGACGCCGATGCCGAGGATGAACCGATTTGGGTTGGCCTCAGCGATGGATCGCCCGCCGGCCGCCATGGCCATCGGGTCGCGCGCCCAGATGTTGGCGATGCCGCTCGCGACCACGAGACTCGAAGTCGCATTCAGGAATATCGAGGCCTGTACGAACGCCTCCCGGCCTACCGACTCGCCATACCAGAGCGTTCCGTAGCCAAGCTCCTCCATCTCGATGGCGACCTCGCGCTGCACGTCGGCCGGCTGGCTGGACAGAGAGCCGGAGAAGATGCCCAATTTGCCAGGAGTGATGTTGCCGAGCCGACCCAGGCTCACGGGGTTGAGGGTAACGTGCCCGAGTCAGGTAGGCCGCCTCCGCAGGCTTCGAGCACTAGCCGATGCAGCTCTTTGAGGCGGCGGCGGTATGGATCCAGCCTGGTCCGGTAGGGACTTGACGGGCGGAAGTTCAGAGCCAGATGTTGGCCGGCGTCAACTGCAATTTTCGGAATGTCCGCGGCGGGTATCAACAAGCATTCGCCGTCAAAGTCCGCCGCATCTTCGTGCCAGGCCAACCCAACCAGCCATGTGGTCGAAGCAAGACTCAATGTCGCTTTGCGAACGTGAAGGTAGGCCTCTCCGTATCGGTTCGAAACGGTGGCAGCTTTAACCTGGAGGCCAGCAAAACTGCCGGCGAGATTGTCGCGGGCGAGCACCTCAACCATCTCAAGGTCCGGATACGGACGGAAGAGGTCGAGGCGCGGGCTTTGCGCGAGCCGGCGAATCACCTCTGACTCACCGAGAAACTGAAGCCATGGGTTGTGGCGCTCGAGAGGCTTCAAGAGATCGGGTTCCAGCCGCAACGCCGCCTCAGCTGCCGAGGTGCCAAGAATGCGTTCGGCCAATTCGCGGTGTGGAACGAGGTAGGGGATCCAGCGGCTGTGTTTCGGATGCATGCTGAAGGCCGCCCCGTAAATTCCGTGTCCTTGCGAAACACTCCGAGCGGCGAGTCGCCGGAAGGTGCCCTCCTCAATGACCAGGTCCAGCTGGTCGGGGATTTCGAGCATTGGCACGACGATCATGAGTGCGCTGTCGTCTACAAGACTGTCTTCGCGCACGACGACATGAACTTCTCCTCCCTCCAGCTCGCGGCCCTTGACCTGAATTGGGATGTAGCGCTCTTCGGTCATGTGGTGCAGGACCGCGTCGAGGCCGCGGTCGAGCAGCGGCAGGAAGGGATGCAGCAGGCCATGCGACTGGCGGATGAGGTCGGCCCAGATCTCAAACTCCAGCGCTTGCGCTGGACCGCCTGTATCGCGTCGCTGGGACATGGCGCCAGTAGCGTAAGCAGAGGTCAAGGCCTTCTCAATCGTCAAATCCCTTACCTTCATGCGGTGCTCGGGTGCCGGCTCACTCTCGCGTCTCCCCACCCGACGCTCCCCACCCGGGCGCCGCATCCCCTCCGGCGCTTCGCGCCCGGCCTCCCCACAAGTGGGGAGGCGGGCCGGCTCCGGCGGGAGAACACCGGGTGACGGCGCTTGCGGAAGATCTCAGCCCCGACCGGCGCAAAGCCTTCGAGCGAGCGTTGCGTGGTCAGGTGCGCGGCGAGGTCCGTTTCGACATCGCCAGTCGTGCTCTCTATTCCGTAGACGCGTCCAACTACCGGCACGTCCCCGTCGGTGTCGTGCTTCCGATGGACGAGGCCGATACCATCGCGGCGGTTTCTGTCGGGCGCGAGTTCGATGTGGCCGTCCTGCCCCGTGGCGGTGGAACCAGTCTTGCCGGCCAGACGTGCAATGTGGCTCTCGTCCTCGATTTCTCGAAGTACATGCGCAACATCGTCGACCTTGACCCGACCACCCGAACGGCTCGAATCCAACCCGGGATCGTCCTCGATTCGTTGAGAACAGCAGCGGAAAGTCACCAGCTGACCTTTGGCCCGGACCCTTCCACCCACGACCGCTGCACGTTGGGAGGGATGATCGGCAACAACTCCTGCGGCGTGCATTCGGTCATGGCCGGCCTCACCTCGGACAACGTCGAAAGGCTCAAGATCATGACCTACGACGGCCAGATCATGGACGTCGGGCCGACTCCCGCGGATGAGCTGGATCGGATCATCGCCGCGGGCGGACGGCAGGGCGAGATCTACAAGGGCCTGGCGAGGATTCGCGACACCTATGGCGACGAGGTTCGCAAGCGCTTCCCCAAAATTCCGCGTCGAGTGTCCGGATACAACCTGGACCAGCTTCTGCCCGACAAAGGCTTCAATGTGGCGAGGGCCCTGGTCGGCACCGAGGGCACCTGCGTCACGGTCCTGGAGGCGGTGGTGCGCCTGGTGCCTAGCCCTCCCGTCCGGCGACTCCTGGTGCTCGGATACGAGGACGTCTACATCGCCGCCGCCGCGGTGCCGATGATCATGGAGCACCGCCCGATCGGACTCGAAGGCTTCGACGGCATCCTGCTCGAAAACGTGCGTCTCAAGGGCATAAGCCCGCGAGGCCAGGCGGCCTTGCCGGACGGCGGCGCATGGCTGCTGGTGGAGTTTGGGGCCGACACAGTCGCCGATTGCGAGGGCATGGCCCGAGGGCTGATCGATCAGCTGGCAAAGGGTCCTCACGCGCCCACGGCGAAGCTGCTGACCGACCCGAAGGATGCTGAGGCGGTGTGGGCGGTGAGGGAGTCGGGACTGGGCGCGGCGGCGCGCGTGCCGGGCAAGAAGCCGACCTGGCCGGGCTGGGAAGACACCGCGGTCCGGCCCGATCAGCTCGCGGACTACCTGCGCGAGTTCAAGGTGCTGCTCGACAAATACGGCTACCGGGCGCCGCTGTACGGCCATTTTGGCGAGGCCTGCGTGCATCCCCGCATCGACTTCGACCTGGTGACCAAAGAGGGCATCAGCAATTTCCGCCGCTTCCTGGACGAAGGTGCCGACCTGTGCATTCGCTACGGAGGCTCGCTGTCCGGCGAGCACGGCGACGGCCAGGCGCGCGCTTCGCTGTATCCGAAGATGTTCGGCGACAAGCTGGTCGGAGCGTTCGCGGAATTCAAAGCGCTGTGGGATCCGGACCGGCGTATGAACCCGGGCAAGCTGGTGGATGCTCGCGAGCCGGACCAGGATCTTCGACTCGCCGGCTACAAGCCGCTGCCGGTCCACACGCACTTCCAGTTTCCCGACGAGCCCGATGGCCTGGCTGGTTCGGTGCTGCGCTGCGTCGGGGTGGGCAAGTGCCGGAAGCAGGGCGGCGGGACGATGTGCCCCAGCTACATGGTGACTCAGGAGGAAATGCACTCGACCCGCGGGCGGGCGCGGCTCCTGCACGAGATGTTGACCGGGGACCTGGTGCGCGACGGGTGGCGCAATGAGGGCGTCAAGGAAGCGCTCGACCTGTGCTTTGCGTGCAAGGCGTGCAAGACCGAGTGCCCGGTCAACGTCGACATGGCGACTTTCAAGGCCGAGTTCCTGTCGCATTACTACGAGGGCCGCATGCGCCCGCTGTCGGCCTACGCGATCGGACTCTTTCCCTGGCTCGCGCGCTACGGCAGCCTCGCCCCCGGACTGGCCAACTGGAGCGCCCGCGCTTTTGCGCCGTTGGCGAAGGCTGTCATCGGTGTGGCGCCGGAGCGCCAGCTGCCCGAGTTGGCGCCGGTGAGCTTCAAGTCCTGGTTCCGCCGGCGCAAAAATGTGAGCAAAACACCGGCTGCCATCGCGAAGCATCGCGTCCTTTTGTGGGCGGACACATTCAACAACTACGTGAAGCCGCAGACGGCGATTGCCGCGGTGGAGGTCCTGGAGGCGGCCGGCTGTGAGGTGCACGTCCTGGGGCAGCGACTCTGCTGCGGCCGGCCTCTCTATGACTCGGGCATGTTGGGGCTGGCCCGGCGGCAGCTCGTCCGATCGATGGCCGCGCTCAAGCCTTATCTCGACCAGGGCTTCTCGGTGGTCGGACTGGAACCAAGCTGTGTCGCGGTTTTCCGCGACGAGCTGCTGGGTCTGTTTCCTGCGGATCCTGACGCCAAACGGACTGCTGCAAATTTCCGTTTGCTAAGCGAGTTGCTCGAGCAGATCGACTTCCAGCCCCCTCACTTCGCGAAGCGGGCGATCGTGCAGGGCCACTGCCACCACCAGGCGATCATGAAGATGACCGCCGAGGAAAAGGTGATGAAGCGCATGAACCTCGACTACGAGCTGCTCGATTCAGGTTGCTGCGGGATGGCCGGTGGATTCGGCTTCCTGAAAGAGAGCTACGAAGTTTCGATGAAAGCCGGTGAGAGGGTCTTGCTTCCAGCGGTCCGCTCAGCCGGCGACGCGCTGGTGATCGCGGATGGATTCAGCTGCAGGGAGCAGATCCGGCAGGCCACGGGTCACAACGCGCTTCACCTCGCCGAGGTGCTGCGCATGGCGATGGCGGAGAGCCGGTAGTCAGACCATCGCGGTAGACGGCTCGTCGTCCACGCAACATTTGTAATGCAGCTAACACCCAATTGTTGCTGACAGCGGCCTAATTCGAGTGCCACATTCCTCGACGTGCGCCGCCCTTGACGGATGACCGTTTCCTACCAATCGAGGGAGAAGACATTGAGACCACCCATTGGGAAGACGCCCGCCACTGGATGAGCATCTACCTCGATCTTCTCGAATTCAAGCGGGGAATCCTCGATCGGATCAGGCGCGATGTTGCCAGGCTGCCGCCCGCCGCGCGGATCATGGCGGCAGCGGACCTCACCTTCATCGAGAGCCAGATGGAGGGCTATCAGAGCCGGTTCACGCTGTGGTACCGGCGCGTTTTGGAGCTAAAGGGGCTCTGGCTGGACACCAAAGGCCGAGTGGTGCGATACGGCGATGGGGAGGCCACGTTGAGCGTAAGAGAGTTTCAGCTCCTCCAGTTTCTGCTCGATCATCCCCACCGCTTCTTCACCGTGTCTCAGATCCTCCGCCAGGCCTGGGCCGCGCCTGATCTCTACCCCGAAGAAGTCCGCAGCTATGTGCTGCGCATACGCAAGGTCTTGGAGGCATTGGACCTCCCGTGCGATGTCGTCAACCGGCCGGGGCGTGGCTACGCACTAGAGTTCCGCGAGAACAAGTAGCGACTAGAGCAATAATTCGCAGCGCCGGCCGATCTGGCAGAGGAGGAGTGTCATCGGAAAGACCAAGGTCCCGTCTCGATCTCGGCAGCAACCCAAACTCCCACGCATCCTGGTCGTCGATGCCAATCCGGGTTACCGCTCCGTCATCTCGCACGTGGTCGAGCTGGCCGGAGGGGAGTTTGAGAGTGTGGCGGAGCTGGATGCAGCCAGGCGTCAACTGGATAGGCCGCGGAAGTTCGACCTGGTGATTCTCGGGATGAGCGCCGGCTCCCGCGTAACCCCCAAGCAGCTCAAAGAGCTGCGGGACGCGGCGCGGAGCCCTTTCATCTTGCTGGACGAGTCGTCCGACGATGCCGGAGAGACGCTCGAAACCTTCGAAGCCGGCGCAAGCCAGGTCCTGCCCAAGCCTTTCGTCCCTGATGCTCTGATCGGAGCGATCAAGTCAGAGCTTCGCGGGTCTGACCTCACCTCAGTGGTAGCGATCGCAACCAAAATCGAATTGGGGGGACTCGTCTTTGACGCCAAACAGCGAACTGTCAAGAGTGGTGCTGCCGACGTCTCCTTGACGAAACGCGAATGGCAGCTGCTCTCATTCTTCCTCACCAATCCGAATCAGTTCTTCGCCGCCGAAGACGTGGCTCTGCCTGCCTGGGGCCCTGAGGCGTCGATCGAGCAGTTCAGAACGTATGTAACGCGACTTCGTCAAAAGCTGCTGCCGTTCAAGGGCGTGTGCGAGGTGGTCAACGAGAAAGGTAAGGGCTACCGCCTGGTGGTCCTGCAGCCAAAACAGCCTGTGGCCTGACCGCGGGCGGCCGGTGCGTCGCAGCTAGCTCGTAGGCGGCTCTCGCCCTATAGGGCGCTCAGCTGACGAGGATGGGATCGACATATGGCTCGAGGCCAGGGCGGGCTGCGCTCTCAACGTTTCAGAGATCGCCAACTGCCTGGACCACACCCTGGCTGCCTCGGATTCCACATCCGGTGCGTCGTGAGGTCTGAAAGAGCAGCCGTTTAGCGGCTGACGACAACCGGCGGCTCGGTTCGGAGGCCTATCGAGAAAGGCTCTAACCGGCAGGAGCGTGGAACGTCCGGCCCGTAATCTCCGACGGGTAGATCGCGATCCAGTGTTCGCGCTTCCCAGGGGCGAGCGGCATCACATTGCGCGCGCGTAGTGCCCTGGAGAACGGATCCGTTCCGACGGTGACCTCGCGCGCCACGCCTTTCAACACCACGCTCCAGCCGACACACGCGACTGGATCCCAGGAGTCCACCTCGAAGGTGACCCGACCTCGCGGCGACTGCTGGAGCCTGGTCATCGACCCGGTGCGAAACACCACGATCGCTCCATCGGTTGCGTAATTGACCGGAAGGACATCGATGTCCTTGTCGAGCTGGAACGCAACTCGGCCGAGGTCACGCGACCGCACGTAATCGAGGCACTCATGAACGGTGAGCGCTCGCAGCCCCTCAAACTGGCGAGCCGGCATCGACTGAGTATCCGCCGCCGGCCGCAGCACTCAGGTGCCATTAGTCCCCGCAAATTGGACCTTTGTGCCTATACCGGCCGCGCCTAGGGCCGGAGGTCACCCCGGCATAGGTGATGTCAAGCCGGCTTGAGATAGGTAAGCGGCCCACATGGTTGGAGATGCCGGGCGCTGAAGGTGGTTGACCGTACGAATTTGGCTCGCGGCGCTTTGGGCTTATCTCCCGGCTGCCGCTCGTACGCGAAGGCGGGGTTTCGCCGGCTGGTGCCCGTTGCCGCTGACGGCTGGGCTTGGCACTTGCGCGACCCGCGTTATGCCGTCCACGCGGCGAGCGACCACGAGGAGCTCCGCAATACCGGATTCGATGCCCCGCGTGAGCACGTCGATGTCGTGCGTGGAGTCGTAGTCGCCGGTGACGCCGAAGTTGAGACCGCCATCGTAAGAGAAGGTCGCGACGCCGATCCCGACCGAACCCGCGATTGGCACGTAAGGGTAGGAGTAAAGCATCCGCCTGCCCACAGCGTACAGAGGGAACTGCGGGCCGGGCACGTTGGTCGCGACCGTCTGGACCAACCGCTGCTGAGCGTGGAAGGCGAGCCGAAGGCTGAGCGCCATCAGCATCGGCGGCGCGAAGCCCGACAGCTGCGTCAGAACGTCCCCGGCCACGGCCTGGCCCGAGCGCTTGAACCCATCCATCTGCGTCCTGATGGCGTTCAGCCGCGCGAGAGGATTGGCGATCCCGACCGGAAGACCGGGAAACAGGCCCGACACGCGGTTGTTGTACAGGCCCTTCTCGCTCTCATGCCGGACGGAGACGGGGACCAGCGCGCGGACAACCTTGCCGTCCACGCTTTCGCCGCGGCCGCGCAAGAGGTCCCGGAAGCCTTTGGTGACGGCGCAAAGGACCACGTCGTTGACCGTGCCACCAAGCGCCGCACGTATCTCCTTCACCTGCTCGAGGGTCGCGCTCGCCCAGCTCCAGCGCCGATGCGGTCCGATCGGGCCGTTGAGCGAGCCGACTGTTGGTTGGGTCCAGCTACCGAGCGAGCTGATGAGATTCCTGAGGTCGGTCAGGTTATGCATGCCCATCCCGCTGGCGAACATGGCGCGGGACACCGCAGGCACCCCGCGAACATGGCTGGCCGGATCCGCGATCGCGCCTGCAAGCGCATCGGCCAGAACGTGTAGGCCGCTCGGTTCTCGGCCGGGCTGCCACTTACGCGCGCGACCCGGTCGGGCCTGGGGATTGCGGTCGAGCAGAACTGTCAGCAGGTCGATGGCCGACACGCCGTCGACCATGCAGTGATGCACCTTGGCGATGAGCGCCCAACGACCGCCGGCGAGCCCTTCGACCATCCACAGCTCCCACAACGGCTTGCTCCGGTCGAGGTTCTGCGCGAAGACGCGACCGGCCAGGTTTCGCAGCTCCTCTGCCGAGCCCGGCGGAGGCGTGGCTGTATGGCGGACGTGATAGAGGATCTGGAAGTGCGGGTCGTCCACCCACACCGGGCGGCCGAGCCCCATCGGGACGAAGCGGACGCGTTGGCGGTAGCGCGGAAGGACGGCGAGGTGAGAGGCGACGGTTCGCACCAGTTCGCCGTAGGTCGGCGCTGGACCCTCAAACACCGAGACGCTGCCGATGTGCATCGGGTTGCGTTCGTCCTCAACCGAAAGGAACATCGCATCCTGGGGGCTCATTCGCTCCACGGGAGACGCTCAGACCCCTGGCCGAAATCGACGTCCCGTGATCGTGCTTGCCTCGATCGCAACTCGATAGGGCTTGGCGCCTGGTGCGAGCGGCCGCGGTGTCACTGCCCGCGCGGCCCACGACACGTCATCGAACATGTCGGTGGCATCGGTGGCGACGCCTTGCACCATTACGCTCCAGCCAACGCCGGATAAGGAATCGTACTGGTCGATCTCGAACGCAACTTTCGAGGTGGGAGCGTGCAAAAGCTTGCTGCCGGCCGCGGTGAGAAAGGAGATGATCCTGCCGTTCACTGCATAGTTGACCGGAAAGATTTGGGGTTGGCCATCGACGACGATGGCAATCCGGCCGAGGTTGTGCTGCCCGAGGATCTCCAGGCACTTCATCTCAGACATCACTTCCATCGCGCCTTCGGGCTCAGTTGATTGCATGCGCCTTCTTCCTGGTCCTGGGTCCCTGAGCATCGGAGCGGAACTTGCGGCCGGTGATCTCGTTGGCCCAGATGCCGACCCAGTGCTGGCGCGTTCCGGGGGCCATCGGCTGGACCGGCCAGAAGCGCATTCGTCCGGTGGGCGCACCGCGAGGGTTGGTGATGTCGTGAGCGATTCCCTTGACCAGCACGCTCCATCCGGTACCTCCGTCTGGATCCCAGCTGTCTATCTCGAAGCTGACATATGCGCCCGGTGCGAGCCCCAGTTTGGTGCCGGGGGCAGTGCGAAAGACGACCACTCCTTCGTCGAAGAAGTAGTTGACGGGAAAGATGAGCGGGCGCGCTTGTCGGTCGACCAGCCCGATCCGGCCGAGGTCGTGTGACCGGAGCAGCTTGACGCACTCCACGTCACCGAGGATCTCGAGATGCCCTGCTTGAAGAGCGAGCATTCAGGCGACCTGGCGACGCGATTCCACGGATGTCGCATCGTGCGCCGGTCTGGCCGACCCGCTCGCCCTTTGACCTAGATCGGCGAGCATCCACCAGGCAAGCCAAATGAGTGGAGAAACGAGCACCAGGATGAGCACATAAACGAAACCAACACCGAGGTACATAGCAACCTCCTTTTGGCTCAAGCGTGCTCGCGATCGGTGCGGCGCTACAGGGTAATAAGACCTGTGAAGGGACGGACCATCGGCCCGTCCCTTCAGTTGCTGTTGATCAGGCGCCGAGCAGCTTCCAGACCGGCGGGAATGTAAGTAGGAAACCAACGGCGACAAGGATTCCTGTGGTCCAGTAAGTGAATTTCTCGGAGACTTTGACGCGGCGAAGGATCACCGCAAGAACCGCCCAGGCCACCAACCAGCCGATGACGCCGTAAACCGACTTGCCCGAAAGCGGTCCAACTTCCTTGGTGAGCGTCAAGCCAGCCTGAGTCGTGACCCAGCGCTCCGAAACGAAGGTCAGAACGCCGAAGAATGCCACGCCGAAGCCACCCCCGATCAGGGTCGCGGCTGCGAAACCGAAGTCCCGGTCCCGTTCTATCTGTGCAGCACTAGTTGTTGCCATCTGAATCACCTCGTCCTAGTGAATGGGGGCAGCCTTCGTGATGAAGGCTCCGAACAGGCCGGCAACGGCGGCGCTCGCGAATGCAAGCGTGAACAGAGCCATCAGAACCATGCGTAGACGCTCATGCTTGATGAGCCGCGTACCGTAGTACGCGACGACGACTGCGACAACGGTGGCCAGGATGGGCGCGAGCCAGGCGATGTGCTCCTTCCACTCCATCCCAAAGTTGTGCCAGTTCGCGGTGTTGGCGTTGGCCAGGAGGATGTTCTTGGCGCTGGTTGGGCCCTTTGCCCGATACCAGGGGTAGACGACGTAGGTCCCGCTGATCACCGTGGCCCAGGCCACGATCGCCATCGCCCAGGTCCCCGCAATGAGGCGCCGGGTCCGCTCGACGATTCCTTGGGGTGTCAGGAGGACCGGCCTCAAGCTGTAGAGCCCGGCGAAGCCGCCGGCGAAGGCGAGCAGGAACAACGCCCCGAAGATCATGCCGTGAAGCGCCGCGAGTGTCTCGCGGTCCGTGAGGTTCATGAGAACCTACCTCCTCTGAAATATGCGGATCTTGGGTCCGCTTCCAGAAGCCTGCGCGGTAAAAGTATCACTCGGAAACCGGCGAACGTCCCCCTCAGGATGGGCCGAACGGCCCAGTGTCCTGGGCATGGGGTTCTAAATTCAAAATCGGTCGGGGCGCGGGATTTGAATCCAGCGCCTCGACTGTCCCGAACTGCAGGGGCCCTTCGGCCCTTGGGCGACGTTGTGGTCGGAAACATGCTGGAAACCGGCGAATTCACGCCATCACACCCACTCTTCACTAAAAGGAAGGAAACGAACATGAAAGCACTCGTTTATCACGGCCCCGGACAGCGATCCTGGGACACAGTCGCGAACCCCACCATCCAGGCGCCGACAGACGCCATCGTCAAGATCGACACCGCCACGATTTGTGGCACGGACCTGCACATCCTCAAGGGCGACGTGCCCGCGGTAAAGCCCGGCACCATCCTCGGCCATGAGGCCGTTGGCACCATCGTCGAGACCGGTGCGGCTGTGACCAACTTTCAGATCGGCGACCACGTCCTGATCTCTTGCATCACTTCGTGTGGCAGCTGCCGCTTCTGCAAGGAGGCCAAATACGGCCAGTGCACCGGTGGTGGTGGCTGGATCTTCGGCCATCTGATCAACGGTCTCCAGGCGGAGTACGCCCGAGTGCCGTTCGCGGACAACTCTCTGTACAAGGTCCCGTCGGGACTCACCGACGAGCAGGTGCTGTTTCTGTCCGACATCCTGCCGACCTCATTCGAGGTCGGTGTCCTGAACGGCGGCGTGCAGCCTGGCGACACCGTGGCGATTGTCGGAGCGGGCCCCATCGGCCTCGCGGCTGTCATGACCGCCAAGCTGTACACCCCGTCTCGGATCGTCGTCATCGACCTCGACAACGGACGCCTTGCGAAGGCGAAAGAGTTCGGCGCTGACGTCACGATCAACAACGGCCGCGAGGATGCGGTCAAGCTGGTCATGAAGCTGACGGGCGGCCTTGGTGCCGACGTCGCAGTCGAGGCGGTTGGAATCCCGCAGACGTTCGAGCTCGCCGCGGAGCTGATCCGCGCCGGCGGGAAGCTCGCCAACGTGGGCGTGCACGGCAAGCCCGCAACTCTCCACCTGGAGAAGCTCTGGATCAAGGACGTCACCATCACGACCGGGTTGGTGGACACGCGCACCATCCCGCAGCTTCTGTCGCTGATCGAGGGCGGCAGGCTCGACCCCACCGTGCTGGCCACGCATCGCTTCGCGATGGAAGACGCGATGGAGGCCTACGACGTGTTCTCTCAGGCGGCCAAGACCTACGCGCTCAAGGTCGTTCTGAAGGGCACCGCGGTGCCCCAAGACAAGAAAGTCGACAAGAAGATCAAGGAAGAGGCCAAGGCCTCGGTTTAAGCTCCGCGCCGGCCGGGGCGACGTGACCCGGCCGTTGTGCGGCGGTCTACTCGTCGAGCGGTAGAGTGAACCGAGAGTCATGTTCGTCCGGCATTCCGTTCACATCGATAGACCGGTGGCGGTATGTACGGAAGCTCTTCTCAACGGACCGCATAAGTGGTTCCCGCGCCTGGGCAAGAGCGGCGTGAGCTCTGTCGGAATCCATGTCAGCGGGATTCCTGTCCGTAAGCGCGTGGTGGTCGAGCTTGGGGAGCCCGTGAAGACGACGACATGGACGGTGATCCCCATGACCTGGCAGGCGACGTTTCTCCAGGACCTCTTCCCGGTCATGAGAGGGAGGATCGAGATCGCACCGGTGGAGAAAGGAGTGACCAGGCTCACCGTCAGCGGCAGGTACGTGCCACCGCTTGGGCGCCTTGGCAAGCGGCTGGATCAGGCGATGATGCACGAGGTGGCTGAGCGAACGGTCAAGGAGCTCGCCGAGTCGATCGCGACGCGGCTGGACAGGGCGGTTGCAGCGAAGGCCAGCAAGCACACGCCATAAGTAGAGAAGTCGCCGCCCTGTGTCTACGGTGCGCTGACTGTCTGTGTGGTAAGCACCCGGAGCTGGACGGCCGGCGGCCTTAGCAAGGTGTTGTGCAGAGTGCAGTGCTGGACCACACGAGTAAAGGCCTCGCGCTTCTCCACAGTCAAGCCGGGAACCTCGACGGCGAGGTTGACCTGGCCGACACGATGGGGGTTCTCGGCCCATGTGTAGTCACACGTGACCGCCAGCCCTTCGGTTGTCAATCCATTCCTCCGCAGGAATCGTTCGGCATAGAAGGCAATGCAGCCGGCGAGGCCGGCGAGAAACATTTCTGTCGGTGTGGCGGCGGTGTCTTCGCCTCCGCTGTCAACTGGTTGGTCTGAATAGAGCTCATGGCCGCGCACTGTCATCAACAGGCGGTCGCCGCCCTGGTGCACGGCTCGGATACTCGCGTTCTCCGGTCCCATCACCGACTCATTCGAGAGCGCCATAGGGCGACTCCCAAAGCAGCGATCGATGTGCCCAACACCAGGTATAGAGCCCAGGCCAGAGACGCCGGGCCGGCCAGCACGACCATCTCGACGGCAATCCAGCCGATCAGCAGCACGCCGACCGCAATCGCGGCCTGGGGAGCAATTGCCAATCCCCGGAGAGTGACCGCCGCGGCCAGGAGTGGGGCAACTCCGATCACGGAGAAAAGGACGATTCCGGGCACCAGATAGGAGTTGAAGGGACTCTCCGCGAGCAGCTTGGTAGTCATGCCGAGCAGGTGGCCGTCAGGAGCGAGGATCAGCGGTACCGCGCCGGTCATAGCGCCGAGGCCGAGGAAGGTTTCCAGCAGCACGGCAAGGCGCTCGACACCGGTCAGCCGTCGAAATGCGATACCTGTACGAGGCGTAGTTTGTGAGCGGGCTTGTTCCATATGGGAAGCGTGCGCCAGGCAGGCGGAGTCGGCGACGGCCGATGGTCTGCCTGAAATCGGTCGAATGGCACTGCTGGAGATTCCGGCTGCGTAGATGGTCTCGGCCGCGAACTGGTGGGAAAAGTTGTCCCGAAGTTCCTTTCTGTTTGCCCTCGAGTGCCGAATGTTTCTTTGAGCTTCCGGTCTTTCGACTTTTCACCCGGATCAACGTTCGGTATCTCTTGGTTTACCGTACTCAGTCCCTCGGGACTTGATCAGCGTAGGTGGGCGAGCCGCACGTGTTCAGGGTCTTTCGGCACCCTTTGCTCGGGACTGTGCCCAGACCCGGGAGCGAATACAGGTCAGGCGCACATCATCACCCTTTGCGGTGGAGGGCGCGAAGGATTGAGCCCAACGCATGGTCAGCCGAGGTAGTTGCCCGGCGGACCCACATCCACGGACCATGTAACCGCCACCGGTTCCTTCGGGTCTGGTTCTCCCTGTGGCCCGAATAGGTGCAGAACGCCCGACGGGCGTCCATCAGTGTCTCTAACCGGGACGTGGTGAATCAACACCGGCCGCCTCCTGCTGCGTGGGCCTGGCCCTGGGACGAGCATCTCCACGGCGGGTGGGCCGGGGTAGAAG
>DASRWV010000012.1:0-33082 GCA_035687505.1 Nitrosotalea sp. | reverse complement strand
TACCGGTACGCCCTGGATATCGGGCGCATCACGCAGCTTGGTTGGGAACCGAGGGTCACATTTGGCGAGGGTCTCGAGCGCACCGTCAACTGGTATCTCGAGCACCCGGAGTGGTGGCGGCCGCTCAAGTCGGGCGAGTACTGGGACTACTACAAGCGCAACTACAAGCCGCTGAAAAGCACGGGGGAGGCAAGCCTCCCCCATGGAACCCCCTCCAAGTAGCACTTTGTTTGGAGGCGCTTGGAAGGGGCATAAGTGACGGCCGGAGTAAATCCGGCCTATGGCTCCACTGGGTTACTTCCTAAAACGCCCCGCCAGCCCGAGGCGATACCACTTCAGGTAGCGCGGGAGCCACTGCCAGAGGCGAAACCGGCTCGTACCCGCGGTGCGGTCGCGCCAGGTCGTCGGCACCTCGGCGATCGGCATGCCGAGGCGGTATGCCTTCACGGTGAGCTCGATCCCCAGCTCGAACCCGCCCGTGGATTCGATAGTCACCTGGTTGAGCAGCCGCTTCGAGTAAAGGCGGAAGTTGCTCGTCGCGTCATGGACTGGCACGCCGCCGAGCCAGTGGAGCGACAGGCCAGCGCCGCGTGACATGGTGCGCTTGAGCAGCGGCCCGCCGACCTGCCGCCCTCCTTTCATGTAGCGCGACCCGGCCACGACGTCGGCTCCCTGGCGCGCCAGCTCGTACATGGGGTCGATGTCCTTCGCATCGTCGGAGCCGTCGCCCATGGTGATCAGCACGTAATTGGCGCGGGCTGCGCGAAGGCCGGACTTCATGGCGTTGAGCACGCCGCGGCCGAGCGTGTTGCGGTGTAGGCGAAGCTCGGGCAGCTCAGCTTGCAGCCGTTTGACCACGGGCACCGTGGTGTCCTCGTCGAAGTCGTGCACCACCAGCACCTCGAGCGGTCGCGTGCGGGTTTGCTCGACCACCCCGCGCAGTGTCGCGACGACGTTCTCGCCTTCGTTGTAGACGGGGATGACGATGCTGAGAGCCGGCGTATCGCTCGCAGCCGGCGTGTTGCGGATCAGATCCGGCCCGCCTTGATCTCTTCGCGAATCCACGGGATCACCTCGTCGAGCATCTCGTCGAGGGAGGTCGTCGCCTCGAAGCCGAGCACCTCACGGGCCTTGCGTACGTCGGGCACGCGCATCTGTACGTCGTGTTCGTACGGCGGGTCCGACACGAAATTGAGCGGACGGTCCGGCCCGTGCACTTTGCGCCAGATGACCTCGGCCAGCTCGCGGACCGTCGTCGATTGAGCAGTCGACAGGTTGAAGTCCTCGTTGAGCGCTTTTTCGGATTCCATGGCGATGCGGATGCCGCGCGCGAGGTCTCCGCCGTACGTGTAATGCCGGGTCTGGCTCCCATCACCAAGGATGTGCAGCGGGTCCTGTCCCTTTACGACCTTCTGGACGAGGTCCGGTACGACATGGCTCATCGCCAGCTTGACGTTTCCGCTCATGACCTGATGGTCGCGCAGTGCGCGTCGCTCGCCGATCCCGACGCAGTTGAACGGACGAACGATGGTGAAGGGCAGGCCGTACTGCTCGTACGCTCCATGCGCGAAGAACTCGGTCGCGAGCTTCTGAAATCCGTATGTCGATTTGGGAGGCGGGCTCGTGATCTGGTCGCCCTCGGGAGTGGGGAAGACGGACGACGATTCGAACACCATGCTGCTGGAGATGACCGTGATCTTCTGCAGCCGGCCGCGCTTGTGCCCGGCGATCGCCGCGTCGAAGGTGGCGGCACAGATGCGCTCGTTCTCCGCGAGCAGGTCGTAGGCGAACTCGTGGAAATAGGAGATGCCCCCGATCATCGCGGCGCCCGCGACCAGCTGGTCGCAGTCCGCGGCGAGCTCGGTCAAAAGCTTCGCGTCCTTGGCGTCTCCCTGGACGAGGTGGTAGCGCGGGTCGCCGTCGAAGCTGCGCTTGACGGGCCCGTACTTGCTGAAGTTGTCGACACCGACGACTTCGTGCCCCGCCTGCAGCAGGTCGGCGACGAGGTAGCCGCAGATGAAACCGGCGGCGCCGGAGACGAGGACTTTCAAAGCCTGATTGGCCCTGTGATCCCCCAGATGTCGACGACTTCGCGGCCGTCGAGCTCCAGCGTCTTGTAGGCCTTGTGCGGCGCCGCTATGACCAGGATGTCCGACTCGCGCAGCACCTTGTCCAGCGGCTGGAACGACTCGTCGTGGATGTATGGGTCGGTGCACATGACATGGGCGCCCTTGAACGCGGCCAGCTTGCGCAGCTTGTAGCTCAGCGACGCACGCGGATCGTCGGACTCGCCTTTAAAGGCCATGCCGAGGATCCCGATCGTTCGTCCCTGCAGCGACTTGCGCGAGTTGAGCGTATCCACGATGTAGTTGGGCAGACCCTCGTTGATCTGCATCGCGGCCTGGCCCATCGGGAAGTGGTCGGGAGTGAAGGCCGAGAGCTGCATGGTGTCCTTGAGCAGGCATGGCCCGGCGGCAAAACCAGGGCCCGGCAGGTCCGCGGCGCGAGGGTAGTCGTGGCGAACCGCGTCGAGGACCCGGCCGTAGTCGAGCCCGGAGCGATGCGCGATCTGAAAGAACTGGTTGGCGATCGCAAACTTCATGTAACGCCACGTGTTTGTGAGCAGCTTCGCGAGCTCCGCTTCCATCGGAGTAGTGCGCACGACGCTCACCCCGAGGCGTTCGAAGAGCGTGCTCGCCTTGGCGAACGCGGCGTCGGATGACGCGCCCACCACCTGAGGAAGGGTCCGCAGCTCTTCCAGGGCGTGGCCTTCTGCGATGCGCTCGGGGCAAAAGACAACCTCCACGTCGGCGCCGGCGTCGCGGAGCCTGAGCGCGACCGAGTCGGTGGTCCCGGGGAAAACGGTCGAGCGCAAAACGATCAGAGAGCCTTTTTTCAAGTGGGGAAGGAGGTCGTCGATCACCCGCTCGAAGATGCGCACCGAAGGGTTCATGAACTCGTCGATCGGAGTTCCGATGACGAGGATGATCGTGTCGGTCCGAGCGATCGAGCTGGGGTCGGAAGCCAGCTCCAGGCGCCCGGTGGGAAGGAGCTTCTTGAGCAGCTCCTCGGAGCCCTTCTCAAGGAACGGCACGCTGCCCGACTTGACCTGCGCGACCTTCGCCGCGTCGATGTCGTCGATGCCGACCTTGTAGCCGCAGTCCGCAAGGGACAGCGCGAGCGGCAGGCCGACGTGGCCGCAGCCGCCGACGACGACCAGGTCCAGGGGCCCTTCCATAGGGGCCGAATTATGATGGCTCGACTCGTGACCTCCTCGGTGCTGTTAGACATTCGGCCGCTGCAAGGCCCGAGCGCAGGCCGGGGTGTGGGTTCATACGCGAGGGGCTTGCTCAGTGGCCTGATCGCCGAAGGGTTCGATTCGAAGCTCACCCTTCTGCTCGATGCGGGCCTCGACGAGCCGTCGCTGCCACCGGGGCGCTACCAGCTTGCGGGCTCGCGGCGCCGGTATCACGGCCACCTCGCGGCGTACGAGGAAGCGGTGGCGTTGGGGGCGGACCTCGCGCGCATCCGTCCGGCCCTCTACCACGCGATCGATCTGCGCTTGCCGGGCCGGCCGCCGTGCCCGCTGGTCGTTACCTTGCACGACCTTGCCCCCTGGGCGTGGGGCGGCCCGCGCATGCGCGGCGAGCGACTCCGGTTCTGGCCCGGCAAGCGGCTCTTGAGGCGAGCGAACATCGTGCTGGCGGTTTCCAGGGCCACTGCAACGGATGCCGCGCGGTTCGGGGGTGTCGATCCTCGGCGCGTGAAGGTTGTGCCTGAAGCCGCGAACGAAGTGTTCGCCCCTCGGGCCGGCGCGACCGAGCGTGTGGGGCAGCGCTGGGGCGTGGAAGCGGGCTACCTGCTGTTCGTCGGCGCTCTCGACGCGCGCAAAGATCCTGCTTCGCTCCTGCGTGCGTGGAACGCGGCGCGACAGGTCCGTCCGGAGCTGAAGCTGGTGGTCGCCGGCGATCCCGGCCGTCAAGCCCCGCCCTCGATGCCCGACGCGCGGATGCTGGGTCGCGTGACCGACGAGGAGCTGGCCGACCTGTACACAGCTGCGGGTTGTTTCATGTTCCCGAGCCGGTACGAAGGCTTCGGGCTCCCGTGCCTGGAGGCGATGGCGTGCGGGTGCCCGGTCGCGGCGTTTCGCAACTCGAGCATCCCCGAGGTGGTCGACGACGCGGGGGAGCTGGTCGACGACGGAGACGCCGACGCGCTCGGCCGGGCGGCGGCGCGGATGAGCGCGGAGCCGGCGCGGTGGCGGCGCCTGGGTCTGGAGCGGGCGAAAGCGTTTAGCTGGCGCAAAACGGCCCGAGCCACGATCGCGGCCTACGAAAGCCTCCTGTAACCCGCACATGCCCGCGAATGCGGGATTCGAGCGCCCTAAAGAGCCCGTGAAACCCGCAGACGCGTACGAATGGGTTCTTAACGGGCTGCGTTGTCGTCCGGATTGATGTTCGTGATGCTGATCGCATGCCTCGACCACCATTGGTACCGCGTGAGCTGACCCGAGGGCCGTTCACCGTCGTCGAGGCTAGGCGCGCCGGCCTTCAGCGCTGGCATCTGGAGGGCACGAGCCGGCGACGACTCAGACACGGCACCTACATATGGGCGGGCCTCTCCGAGACTCCGGTCATGAGACTCGAGGCCGCGCGGCTCCGTGGGCCTGCGTCCATGGCGTTTTCGGGAAAGACCGCCGCCTGGCTACATGGCCTCGACGTTCCCTGCGATCCCATCGAAACAATCCGACCAGAGATCGACGATTGTGATGTGGTGGTCCGGCGTGGCTTTCGGGCCACGTCTTTGCCGCGCACAATATTCGACCTCAGCAACAGGCTCAGTCTGACCGAGGCTGTCGTGGTTGCCGACCAAGCGCTTCATTTGCGTCTGGCCAGACGCGCCGAGCTGAGGGGCTGGATCAACAGCCGGTCCGGGCGTAAAGGGGTTCGCAGAGCGCGGCAAGTGATCGAGCTTGCCGAAGTCGGCGCCGAATCGCCTATGGAGTCGCGTCTAAGGATGTTGCTCGTCCTGAACAGGCTTCCCCGTCCCGAGCTGCAGGTCACCATTCACGACGAGGAGGGTTCCCCCCTCGGACGCCCTGACCTCTATTACAGCGCGCAGCGGCTGGGCCTCGAGTACGACGGCGACACTCATCGCGCCAGCCTGGTCGAGGACAATCGTCGCCAGAATCGCCTCCTGATGGCCGGTGTGACGCTGCTCCGCTTCACGGCTTCAGACGTGATGCGCCGCCCGGACACCGTCCTGGCCCAAGTCCGAGACATGCTCGCTGGGAGATAATCCCCCCGGTTTGAGCAAGGTCGCTGTCATCGGTGCCGGGTACGTGGGGCTGACCACAGCCGCCTGTCTCGCCGACCTCGGCAACGACGTCATGGTCGTCGACATCAATCGCGAGAAGATCGCCCAGCTCAAGCACCACCGCGTCCCCTTCTACGAGCCCGGCCTCAGCGAGCTCGTCGAGCGCAACGCCAAGGCCGGCCGGCTCAAATTCACCACCGCGTACGAGGACGCCGTGCCCGGCGCCGAGTACGCGATCATCGCCGTGAGCACGCCGGAGGGCGAGGGCGGCGAGGCCGACCTCTCCTACGTCGAGGCTGCGGCGACGTCCATCGCCGAGTGCATGGACGGTCCCCTGGTCGTCGTCAACAAGTCCACCGTTCCGCCTCTCACCGGCGACATGGTTTCTGAGGTGCTCAAAAAGCCCAATCGCGGCCACACTGCCGCGGTGGTGTCGAATCCCGAATTCCTGAGAGAGGGATCCGCGATCCAGGACTTCATGCACCCCGATCGCGTCGTGATCGGCAGCCACGATAGAGAAGCCGCTGAAAAAGTGGCCCGCCTCTACGCACCGCTCGAAGCGCCGATCCTCATCACCCCCAACATCTACACCGCGGAGATGGTGAAGTACGCCTCGAACGCCTTCCTCGCCGCGCGCATCTCTTTCATCAACGAGATCGCGCGAATCTGCGAGCGCGTCGATGCCGACGCCAAGCTCGTCGCCGAAGGTATGGGCCTCGATAAGCGCATCGGCCCGAGCTTCCTCGACGCGGGAATTGGATATGGGGGGTCCTGCTTTCCCAAGGATGTCAAGGCGCTCGCCGCGCTCGCCGAGCGATTCGACTATCACCCCGAGCTCCTGCATGCGGTCATGGACATCAACCGCGACCAGCGCATGCTCGTCATCGACAAGCTTCGCGATTGCCTCGAGGAGCTTCCCGGCACAGTGATCGGATTACTCGGCCTCGCGTTCAAACCGAACACCGATGACCTTCGCGAAGCGCCGAGCCTCGACATCGCAAAGGTGTTGCTCGCGGCGGGCGTCTCGGTAAGGGCTTACGACCCTGCGGCCATGGAGGGCGCGCGCAAGCTCCTGCCCGACATCGCCTACATGGACGACGCGTACGAAGTCGCAGACGGCGCGGATGCTCTGGTCATCGTCACCGAGTGGAACGAGTTCCGCCTCCTGGACCTGAACCGAATCAAGAAGTCGATGAAGACAAAGGCGGTCGTGATCGACGGCCGCAACATCTACGACCCGCCCGTCATGCGCGGCCACGGCTTCACCTATCGAGGAATCGGCCGCGAGTAACGCCAAAGCGCGAGCTGTAGTTTCGGGCGGAGCCGGCTTCATCGGCTCTCACCTGTGTGAGGCGCTCCTCAACCACGGCATGCGCGTGCTCGCGCTCGACAACTTCATCACCGGCTCGCGCACCAACCTCACCCACCTGGAAGGCCACCCCGATTTCGAGTTCAAGCAAGCGGATGTCAACCAGGGCATCTTCCTCGGCGGAGACGTCAAGTACGTCCTCCACTTCGCCTCGCCCGCCTCACCGCCCCAATACGACGCCAACCCCATTCACACCCTCAAGGTGGGCACGCTCGGAACGATGAACATGCTCGGCCTGGCCCGCGCCAAGGACGCGACCTTCCTGCTCGCCTCCACCTCGGAGATCTACGGCGACCCGCTCGTTCATCCGCAGCCCGAGTCCTACTGGGGCAACGTGAACACCATCGGGCCGCGAGGCTGCTACGACGAGGCCAAGCGCGCCGCCGAAGCATTCGCGATGGCCTACCACCGCGCCCACGACGTCGACACGAGGATCATCCGCATCTTCAACACGCACGGCCCGCGCATGCAGGTGTCCGACGGGCGCGCGGTGCCCAACTTCATGGCTCAGGCGATCAGGGGCGAACCGATCACCGTGTACGGCGACGGCTCTCAAACCAGAAGCCTCTGCTACGTCTCCGACCTCGTGCGCGGCGTGCTCGGAGTGCTCGACAAGGGCGACGAGATGCCGGTCAACCTCGGCAACCCTCACGAAGTGACGGTCCTGCAGCTCGCGCAAACCATCGTCCGGCTGGCGGATTCGAAAAGCAAGATCATCCACAAAGAGCTGCCCGTCGACGATCCGAAGCAGCGCCGCCCTGACATCACTCACGCGAAGCAGCTGCTCGGCTGGGAGCCCGAAGTCGGTCTCGAAGACGGATTGAGCCGCACCCTGGAATACTTTCGCTCGGTGGTATGACGACCCCCGAGGCGCTGAAGAAGTACGTCCGCGACGTTCCCGACTTCCCGCAGCCCGGCATCATCTTTCGCGACATCACGCCACTGCTCGCCCGCAAAGAGCTCTTTCGCGAGGTCGTCGACCTCATGTCGAAGCAGTGGGTCGAGATCCGGCCCGACCTGGTCGCCGCCATCGAGGCCCGCGGATTCATCCCCGGCGCCGCGATCGCTGTCAAGCTCAATGCCGGCTTCGTCCCCATCCGCAAGACCGGCAAGCTGCCATGGGAGACGATCAGCGACGCCTACGAGCTCGAGTACGGAACCGCCGAGCTCCAGGTGCATTCGGATGCAGTCAAACCCGGCCAGAAGGTGCTGATCGTCGATGATGTACTGGCGACGGGCGGCACGGCGGCCGCCGCGGTCCGGTTGATTCGCAAACTCGGCGGCGATGTCGTCGGCGTCCAGGTCCTGATCGAGCTCGAGGCCCTGGGCGGACGAAAGCGCCTTCCCGACGTCGAAGTGGTCAGCGAAATTGTGTACTAGGAGAGGACAACAGACTTGAAAGTCAGCACCAAAGGCAGTGACGTCAAAGACCTGAACCTTGCCGCGCAGGGCCAGGACCTCATCGACTGGGCGGAGCGCGAGATGCCCGTTTTGAGACTTATTCGCGCGCGCTTCGCGAAGGAGCAGCCGCTCAAGGGCCTCAAGCTCGCGGCCTGCCTCCACGTGACGAGTGAGACCGCCAACCTGATGCTGACCCTCAAAGCGGGCGGCGCCGACGTTGCCCTCTGCGCCTCCAACCCCCTTTCGACCAACGACGCGGTGGCCGCCGCGCTCGCGGCGCAGCACGCGATCAAGACCTACGCCATTCGCGGCGAGGACAACGACACCTATTACCAGCACATCGAGGCTGCGCTCGACCACCATCCGGTGATGACGATGGACGACGGGGCCGACCTGGTCTCAGTGCTGCACAAGTCGCGCCAGGACCAGCTGGCTGAGATCATCGGCGGCACCGAGGAAACGACCACCGGCGTGGTCAGGCTTCGCGCGATGGCCGAGCGCGGCGTGCTGCGCTACCCCATCGTCGCCGTCAACGAGGCCGACACGAAGCACATGTTCGACAACCGCTACGGCACCGGCCAGTCGACTATCGACGGCATCATCCGCGCCACCAACGTGCTGCTCGCCGGCAAGACGTTCGTCATCGCCGGCTACGGCTGGGTCGGCCGCGGGCTCGCCTCACGAGCGAAAGGCCATGGCGCTGACGTCGTCATCACCGAAGTTGATTCGGTCAAGGCGCTCGAGGCGGCCATGGACGGTTTCCGGGTCATGAAGATGAGCGAGGCCGCGCGCGAGGGCGACATCTTCGTCACCGTGACCGGCGACGTGAACGTGTTGGACCGCAAGCACTTCGAGGCCATGAAGGATGGCGTGATCCTTGCGAACTCCGGCCACTTCAACTCCGAGATCAACCTCAAGGTGCTCGACGAGCTGGCGACCGGTGTGCGCCAGGTCAGGCCATCAGTCCAGGAGTACAAGATGGGCGACGGGCGCCGGCTGCACGTGCTGGCCGAAGGCCGGCTCATCAACCTCGCGGCCGCCGAAGGCCACCCCGCGGCCGTCATGGACATGAGCTTCGCCAACCAGGCGCTGTGCGCCGAGTACATGGCCAAGAACTACAAGACGCTCGAGCGCAAGGTTTACGACGTGCCGGCGGACATCGACGCCGAGGTCGCGAGGCTGAAGCTCAAGGCGATGGACATCGAGATCGACACCCTGACCGAAGAGCAGCACCGCTACCTCACTTCCTGGGAAGAAGGCACCTAAGCAGGAATGTTCGGCCCCGCTCGGCGCACCTGGGTGCTGGGCGGAGGCGGCGCGCGAGGCGCCGCGCAAGTCGGGGTCCTGCAGGCGCTGTTCGAGTCGGGCGTGGAGGCTCCCGTCGCGGTCGTGGGCACGAGCGTTGGCGCCCTGAACGGCAGCGCGATCGCGGCCTATCCGTCGCTGGCGGGCACGATGATGCTGCGCGAGGTCTGGATGTCGCGACAGGCGATGGAGGTGTTCCGGGCGCACCCGCTCGGCATGGCCATCTCGGCCCTGAAGCGAGACCAGATGAGCATGATGCCGCAGGAGAACATCCGGCGCCTCATCGAGCGCGCACAGGCGTTGACCGGAGTGAAGACGTTCGAGCACCTTAGGGTTCCTCTCGCCGTGGTGGCCACGGACCTCAACGCCGGCAAGCCCGCGGTGTTTCGCGCCGGTGAGCTGACTCCCGCGCTTCTCGCCTCCACCGCAATTCCAGGCCTGTTTCCGTCGGTCCGGATCGCCGAGCGCGAGTACCTGGACGGCGGAGTCGTCGACAACACTCCCCTCAACATCGCCGTCGCAGACGGTGCGAAACAGATCCTCGCCATCAGCCTCATGGGCGGGGGCGAACACGACGTGGTGCCGAACAGCCTGCCGGAGCTCATCGCGCGCACCCTGCAGCTCTCGCTGCACCACCAGATGCTCGCCGACTACGAGCAGCTTCGCGAGCGGGCCCGCGTCGTCGTGCTTTGCCCGGTGACGTCTCCGATGGCGACCTGGGAGATGAAGCGCGAGCACCTCGACGCGGTCATGGAATCCTCGCGCACCGCGACCGCCGCCCTGCTGTCCCAGCGGGGTTCCAGGCTCTTTCGACATTCGGGGATTCACTACCTGGAACTGCGGTAGGATTCGCCCGTCCCAGAGGTATGAACCTGGCGCTTGGGCGCGAACCGACATGGTGGTTGGTGCTTGCCGGCGCGGGAGATTCAGTGGAGGACTTTGTCATGGCGGAATCGACCTTGTTCACGTCCGAGTCGGTCACCGAAGGCCATCCGGACAAGCTCGCCGACCAGATCTCGGACGCGATCCTCGACGCGATCCTCGCGAAGGACCCGCTCGCCCGAGTCGCCTGCGAGGCGATAGTCACCACCGGCCTCGTGATGGTGGTCGGTGAGATCACGACCGACTGCTACGTCGACATCCCTCGCATCATCCGGCACACCGTGCGCGAGGTCGGTTACACCCGGGCCAAGTACGGCTTCGACGCGGAGACGTGCGGTGTGGTGACCAGCATCGACGAGCAGTCCCCGGACATCGCCCAGGGCGTGGACGTCGGCGGTGCCGGCGACTCGGGAATGATGTTCGGCTACGCCTGCGACGAAACGCCCGAGCTGATGCCGCTGCCGATCACGCTCGCCCACCGGCTCGCCCGTAGGCTAGCCGAGGTGCGGCGCAACAAGACGCTCAACTACCTGCGGCCCGACGGAAAGGTCCAGGTCACGATTCGCTACGAAGGCACCAAGGCGGTAGCAGTGGACAACGTGGTCCTCTCCACACAGCACCACGATGAGGTCACCACAGAGCAGCTCCGCGCCGACATCGCCGAGCACGTGATCGACGCAGTGATCCCCGCGGAGCTTCGAGCCGCCGGCATCCGCTCCTTCATCAACCCGACGGGTCGGTTCGTGGTCGGCGGCCCGGTCTCCGACGCAGGTCTGACCGGACGCAAGATCATGGTCGACACGTACGGCGGGTATGCGCGACACGGCGGCGGCTGCTTCTCGGGCAAAGACCCGACAAAGGTGGACCGCTCAGGCGCGTACGGAGCGCGCTACGTAGCGAAGAACATCGTCGCCTCGGGCCTGGCGTCGAAATGCGAGGTGCAGGTGTCCTACGCGATCGGAGTGGTGAAGCCCGTCGCGATCCGCATCGACACCTTCGGCACCGGAAAGGTGCCCGACAGCTCGATCTCGACCGCGGTCGGCAAGCTGTTCGACCTGAGCCCGCTAGGCATCATCAAGGAGCTGAACCTGAGGCGGCCCTTGTTCCGCCAGACAGCGGTGTACGGCCACTTCGGGCGCACCGACATCGACGCGCCGTGGGAGTCGACGGCGCGCGCCAAGGAGCTCGCGGAAGAGTTGAGCGCACAGCGCGCTTGACGAAAACGTTCGCCGTCATCCCCGCGGGAGGCATGGGCACGCGGCTGTGGCCGCGCTCCCGCGCGTCCACTCCAAAACACGTTCTTCCGCTGGGCGGTGATCACCGGCCGCTTCTGCGTGCCACGTACGACCGCGCGAAGTCCCTGGCCGACGAGGTCTTCATCCTGACCGAGCAACGGCAGCAGCCCATCATCGAGTCGGTCCTTCCCGAGGTCGACAGCGGACACCTGATCCTCGAACCGACCGCGCGAGGCACGACGAATGCGTATGGCCTCGCGACGTTGATCCTGATGGCGCGCGACCGGTCGGCGGTGATGATTGGCATGCCGGCCGACCATGTTGTGCACGGGTCGGCGAAGGTCGCCAAAGTGGTGAGAGCCGCGGTCCGGGCCGCGGTCGCGTCGAACTGTCTGGTCACGGTGGGACTGAAACCGACATTTCCATCGACCGGGCTCGGCTACATCCACGCCCCTGGCCGTGTGGCCGGCGGCACGCTCCGCGTCCGGCGGTTCATCGAGAAGCCGGACCTCGCCAGCGCACGGAAATACGTCCGCGCCGGCGGGTACTACTGGAACCTCGCGTGGTTTACGTGGCGGGTCGAGGTGTTCATCAACGAGCTTGCCTTGCACGCCCCAAAGCACCTGGCGGGTCTGCGCA
Organism: Nitrosotalea sp.; assembly: GCA_035687505.1. Classification (GTDB taxonomy): domain Bacteria; phylum Chloroflexota; class Dormibacteria; order Dormibacterales; family Dormibacteraceae; genus Palsa-870. The sequence goes on along the minus strand of DASRWV010000012.1, from coordinate 20,935 downwards.
GGGTCGTCGCCGCTCGCGAATCCGGCGACGAGGCAGCCGCGGCACGGCTTTACAACCGATTGCCGGTCGAAGTGGTGGACCGGAGCGTGATGGAGAAGACTGACAAGCTGCTGCTCGTCCCAGCGGATTTCGACTGGGCGGACATCGGCAGCTGGTCGGAGCTCGGCGACCGCGTACACGCGGACGACCAGGGGAACTCGGTGCAGGGCGAATCGGTCCTCGTCGACACCCGGGGCAGCCTCATCCTGGGCGACCGCCGGCTGATCGCCACGATCGGCCTCGAGGACATGATCATCGTCGACACGGAAGACGCTCTCCTGGTCGTTCCGCGATCTCGGGCGCAGGACGTGCGGAAGGTGGTCGAGGCGCTCCGGCGCGCCCGCAAGACACGCTACCTATAGTCACCCCACGAAGTCTTCGACTTCGCGGGGACCCCGACGTTAACCTTTGAAAGGATGACTGGGATTCCACCGATCAAGTTCGGCACGGATGGGTGGCGTGGCGTGATCGCCGACGATTTCACGTTCGCCAACGTGCGTCGCGTCGCGCAGGGCACCGCCGAGTACATGAAGTCACGCTCGAGCGATCCGCTTGCGATCGTCGGCTACGACTGCCGCTTTGCTTCCGAAGACTTCGCCAACGCGGTGGCCGACATCTTCGCGACCAACGGCGTCCGTACGCTGATCTTCGACCGTCCCTCGCCGACGCAGGTCGCGTCGTGGACCGTGATCGACCGCAAGGCGACCGGCGCGGCCGTGATCACGGCCAGCCACAACCCGTACATGTTCAACGGGGTCAAGTACAAGCCGGAGACCGGCAGCTCGGCGCCGACCGAGGTCATCGCGGACCTCGAAAGCCGGATCAACGCTCTGACCGACGTCCCGCCCGGCGACCACCGAGCCGCCCGAGAGCTCGTTTCGACCTACGACCCGCGCCCGGCCTACTACGCGCAGATCGGCCGGATGGTCGATCTCGACGCGATCAAGGGCGCAAGTTTGAGGATCGTGCACGAGTGCATGTACGGCTCGGGTTATGGATACATCGCCGAGATGATCGGTGGCGGCCGGACGATGGTGACCGAGCTCCACAACCAGAGGAACCCGCTTTTCGGAGGGATAAACCCCGAGCCCATCCGGCCCAACATCGATTCGGCCATCGCGTTCATGAAGGTCGGCAGCCAGGACCTGTGCATCGTCACGGACGGCGATGCAGACCGCGTCGGGATCATCGACGAGACGGGCCAGTTCATCAACCAGCTGCAGGTGTTCGCCCTGCTGATGCTCTACCTGTTCGAGGTGCGCGGCATGCGCGGCCCTGTGATCAAGACGGTGAACATGACCGCGATGGTCGACAAGCTCGCCGGCGAGTTTGACAGCAGGGTGTTCGAGGTGCCGGTCGGGTTCAAGTACGTCGCCCCGAAGATGATCGAGACCGAAGCAGTCCTCGGCGGCGAGGAGTCCGGAGGATTCGGGATTCGCGGTCACATCCCGGAGCGCGACGGGATCCTGGTCGGACTTTTGTTCGCGGACATGATCGTCAAGGCGGGCAAGCCGTTGTCGGCGATCCTCGCCGACCTCGAACGCAGAGTCGGGCCGCATGCATACGCGCGCCACGACATCCACCTCGTCCGCGAGACGTACGACGCCGACCGCAAGCGAATCCTCGAGACGCTCCAGAACAACGAGCCGGAGGAGGTGGCGGGCGTGCGCGTCCAGCGGGTCCGCGCCGATGACGGCTTCAAGTTCTACCTCGAGGATGGCAGCTGGGTGCTCCTGCGGGCCAGCGGGACGGAGCCGCTGATCAGGGTTTACGCGGAGGCTTCCGATAGCCAGGCAGTGGAGGCGCGCCTGGCGGCGCTGGAGGACATCGTCGGCATTAGGCAGCATGCTGGAGCATAAGCGGCGGATCTTCGGCGCCCATACGGCCCATCTGCGTTGTTGCGGCCTCCGCTCCTCGCTCACGCATCAACGGATGCGCTCGCTCCGGTGCTCGGCCGCGCCTAGCATCTGGGCCACCTGGTCACCGAATCTCTCGCCGCTTAGCTCCATCACACTGCCTGGGCAGCATGCACAAGCCTGAATTCGGCCGAGTCGACGCCTCCAAAGTCGACAAGCCGTGGGGCTACGAGCTGCGCTGGGGCATCACCGACCGCTACGCGGGCAAGGTGCTGCACATCAACAAGGGCGAGGCGCTTTCGCTCCAGTACCACGACCGCAAGGACGAATATCAGTACGTCGTCAAAGGCGCAGTGGACATCGAGCTGGGCGGACCGGACGGGGCCTTGAAGAAGCACCGCATGCAGGCGGGGGACACGCTGCACATCACGCCTGGCACGCGGCATCGCCTGACCGCTGTCGAGGACACCGATATCTTCGAGGTGTCCACCCCTGAGATCGACGATGTAGTGCGCCTCGAGGACCGCTACGGGCGGGCGGGCACGTAGACTTCCACCGGTCCAATGAAAACTCCACCGATTCCGGCTGAGAGGCTGGCGCCCACCACGAGCGCGGCCACAGCAGAGCGCGACCGCAGCTTTCTGATTTTCGCGGGAGTGGTGCTGGTCGCGATCGCCCTCGGCTTCAAGTCGGAGCTGCTCGGCCAGGGCCAGGTCTGGGTGCTGGGCCTGGCGCTGATCGTCGTGGCCGCGCCCGCGCTGCTCGGGTATCTGCGTGGGACCGATGAATACCCACCCGTCGAGCACTACGTCCCGGTGGTCCTCGGCGCAGCGGCGCTGGCTGGGCTGTCGCTTTTGACCTCAGAGCTCTGGAGGTACGTGGTGCTGACCGCGATGTTCGGCACCGGGTTCATCATGGCGGCGCGGCTCGATTACCTGCGGCTGCGCAACGAAGAGAAGCGCGGCCACGTCGTGCTGCAGGAAACGATCTTGATCCTGGCGCTCACCGGCGCCTATATCGCCGCCGTGTCGCTTCACTTCAACCCGATCCTCCAGCTGTTCTGGATCTTCGTCGTCACCTTCATGGCTTCCTATCGAAGCTTTCGCATCAACGGGTCGGCCCTGGTCCCGCGTCGCGCCTTCATCTTCGCGCTGTTCGTCGCGCAGGTCGTCACCTTCCTCGCGTGGGCGATCACCGCGCTGTCCATCTACCTCGTCGTCAACGAGGGCACGTTCGCGGCCATGCTGCTGTTCGCCTGGTACATCAACCGGGGCCTGGTCCGGCACACAGTCGAGGACAGCTTCACCCGGAATGTGGTCCTCGAGTACGGCGCCTTCGCGGTGGTGCTGATCTACCTGGTCGTCGTGAGCTACCAACCAGGGCGCTAAACCAGATCCCCAAACCCGCATTCACCTCGGATGCGGCATTCAAGGGGGCGATTAGAGCCTGTGAAACCCGCATTTCGGCGGCGATGCCTCCCGCCCCGAGGACAGCTACATCCCCAGGTAGGCTTTCTGCACTTCCTCCGACGCGAGGAGCTCCTTGCCCGTCCCGGTCTGCACGATCACTCCAGTCTCCAACACATAGCCGCGATGCGCGACCTCGAGCGCCTTGGTGGCGTTCTGCTCGACCAGCAGCACCGGCGTGCCCTGGGCGTTGATCTCGCGAACGATCTGGAAGATGGTCTCGATGAGGATCGGTGCAAGGCCGAGCGACGGTTCGTCGAGCATCAACAGCTTCGGTCGCGCCATCAGCGCCCGACCCATCGCAAGCATCTGCTGCTCGCCTCCTGACAGCGTGCCGGCGATCTGGCTGAGACGCTCCTTCAGGCGGGGAAAGAGGACGAAGATCCTCTCCATGTCGCTGGTGATTCCCTGTTTGTCGTTGCGGATGTAGGCGCCCATCAAGAGGTTGTCGTGCACCGACATGCGCGGGAACAGGCGGCGGCCCTCGGGCGACTGGCAGATGCCGACCCCGACGATCTTTTCCGGGCCCGTGTTCGTGATCTCGCGGCCGTCGAACGTGATAGAGCCGGACGTCGGGTGCATGAGGCCGGAGATCGTCCGCAGCGTCGTGGTCTTGCCGGCTCCGTTGGAGCCGATGAGCGCGACAACCTCACCCTTGTCGACCTTCATGGTCACCTTGCGCAGGGCCTGAATCCGCCCGTAGTGGGCGTCCACGACGTTGAGCTCGAGCAGCGCCATGTCTAGTAGGAGCTCTTGCGCACCCTAGGCGCTCTTGCCCAGGTACGCCTCGATCACGCGAGGGTTCTGCCGCACCTCGGCGGGCGGTCCCTCGGCGATCTTCTCGCCGTGGTCGAGCACAACGATGTTCTTGGAGATGCCCATGACCACCTTCATGTCGTGTTCGATTAGAAACACAGTGATTCCTCGGGCGAGGATCTTGTTGACCAGCTCCATGAGCTCGACTTTCTCCTGTGGCGTGAACCCTGCCGCCGGTTCGTCCAGGAGCAGCAGCTTGGGCTCGGTCGCAAGCGCGCGGGCGATCTCCAGGCGGCGCTGCTGTCCGTAAGGAAGGCTGCGGGCGTAGTTGTGTGCCTGACGTTCGATGCCGACAAACTTCAGCTGCTCCATGGCGAACTCAGTTGTGAGCGCTTCTTCTCTCCTTTCTCGGGGCGATTTGAAAAGCGAGTCCCAGACCCTTGCCTTCATCCGGACGTGGTGTCCGACCCGGACGTTGTCCAGCGCGGTCATGAAGTCGAAGAGCCGGATGTTCTGAAAGGTTCGGGCGATGCCCTGTTTCGCCACCTGGTGAGGCTTCGATCCCGTGATCTCTTTGCCGTCAAAGACGACCTTGCCGCTCGTCGGCGCGAACAAGCCGGTGACGCTGTTGAACAGAGTGGTCTTGCCCGCGCCGTTGGGGCCGATCAGCGCAAACACTTCGCCGCGTTTGATCGAAAGGCTCACACCGTCCACCGCGACCAGGCCGCCGAAGCGCTTTGTGAGCTCGGTCAGCTCGAGGATGTTTTCGGTTGCGGCTCGCTCGCTCATCATGCGTGCGCCTGCTCGACGACGGCTTCGTCCTCCACCGGGCCTGAATGCTTGAGCTCCTGCTCGCGGACCCTGCTCGGGAAAATGCCCTGAGGGCGCAGCAGCATCATGAGGACAAGGATCAGACCGTAGAGGAGGAACTGGAGCCGCTGGGCAGCACCCGCCAATCCGGGCCACTCTCCGTTCTGTTGGTTGAGCGCACCGAGACCCACGGCCTTGGCTAACGATTCGACGGTGGAAGGAAGCGCCGGCAAGACGTTGTAGAGCAGAAAGTAGATGATCAGCGCCCCCACGATGACGCCGCTGATGTTGCCCATTCCGCCGAGCACGACCATCACCAGAACTGTGACCGAGACAACGAAAAGGAAGGAGTCCGGGCTGACCAGGCCGATGTTGGCGCCATAGTAGGCCCCGGCGAAGCCGCTGAACGACGCGCCGATGGCGAAGGCCAGCAGCTTGGTGCTCACGGTGTTGATGCCCATGGCGGCGGCCGCGACCTCATCCTCCCGGATTGCCATCCACGCGCGGCCCAGCCGCGATCGGTAGAGGTTGTTCACCAGGATCACGGCGACGATGATGAGGATGACGATCAACACGTAATACGCGACCGGATCGAACCCGAAGTCGAAATTGCGAACCAGCGCGACATTGGAGTCCCCAGCCCACGGCCCTGTGACCCAGAACGGCAGCGCGGGGTGGTCGATGTTGCCGATGGCGTTGATGCCACCCGTCCACTGGTCGATGTTGTAGAAGAGCTGGGGCACGATCTCGCCGAAGCCCAGGGTGACGATGGCCAGGTAGTCGCCTCGGAGTCTCAGCGTGGGGAAGCCCAGGATGGCGCCGAAGGCCGCAGCCACGAACATGGACGCGAAGATCATCACCCAGAACGGCAGGTGAAACGAGTGGTGGGCAGGCGATGATCCAAGCTGGTCGGAGGCGAAGAGGGCGTACGTGTAAGCCCCGATCGCGAAGAAGGCGGCGTAACCCAGGTCGAGCAGGCCCGCAAAGCCGACCACCACGTTGAGTCCGATCGCCAGCAGCACCCAAGTTCCTGCGTGCCCGGCCTGCGTGATGAGGAAGGTGCTGTCCGACGCGTAGATGGTCGCCAGCGGCCAGATCAGCGCAAGGATCAGCAGGATTGCGTAGACGGCGTTGTCCCGGTCGCGGAGGCGCTCGCGAAGGCGCAGGCGAGCAATCATTTTTCAGGCACCCGCATGCCCAGCAGCCCTGTCGGGCGGAAGACAAGCACCGCGATCAGGATCCCGAAGACCACGACCTGTGTCCATTTCGGCCCGATGTAGTTGTCGCTGAAGGCGGCGATCAAACCGATAACCAGGCCACCAAGCGCAGCGCCGGGGATGTTGCCGATGCCGCCGAAGACCGCGGACGTGAAGGCGATGAGCCCCGTCCGGAATCCGAGGTTGTACGTGATCGTATTGAAGTAGAGGCCCCAGATGATGCCGCCCGCGCCGGCCAGGAGCGCGCCGATGAAGAAGGTGGCCGCGATGGTGCGGTTGATGTCAATACCCATCAGCTGGGAGGCGTCGCGGTCCTGAGCTGTCGCTCTCATCGCCTTGCCGAGCTTGCTGCGGTTGATGAAGACAGCGAGCAGCGCGACCAGGACCGCCGCCGCCACGACCACGAACACGTCCTTGAATCCGATGAAAACTCCGCCGATGTACGTCTCCCAACCGGGACCGTGCGGAAGCAAGTTCGGGACGTGGACGGTCGCGGGACCGTGCCACACGAACATGATGCCCTCGAGCGTGAACGACATGCCGATAGCGGTGATGAGCGGCGCGAGTCGCGGAGCGTTACGGAGCGGACGGTAGGCGACGCGTTCGATGCCGACGTTGATGACGCCCATGATGAGCATCACGACCGGGAAGACGACGAGCAACGCGATCACGTTGCCAAACGAAAAGGCATTTTCGCTCGTGGAGAAGAAGGCGATCAGCGCGGCTCCGATGTAAGCGGAGAGCGTGAATACGTCGCCGTGTGCGAAGTTGATCAACTCGATGATGCCGTAGACCATCGTGTAGCCGAGCGCGACAAGGGCGTAGATCGCGCCGTCGGCCAGACCGAAGACGAAGACCTGCGCGAACTGAGTGGGATTGATGACCGCCTGGGCGGCGAGAAGCACCAGGGTGACTCCGGCGAGGGTGAAGAAACCGAGGTCGGCGATGCCCATCCCGCCGAGGCGAGCAGACCGCACCCTCTTCAGTGCCTCGAGCCCCGCTCCCACTCTGCTCGTGTCCAGAGAACCCCTCCCCTAAACGAGTTGGAGGAGGCCCATGCGGGCCTCCTCCGTAGATTCTGAACGGTTGGCGGCTCTAGTTAAGCCTTTGCGTAGTCGATCTGGTCTTTCCAGACGAAGCAAGCGGTCTTCGCCGTCTTGGAACCGCACACGCCGGTGGACTTCGTCGGGTCCGCAACAACCTGGACCTGGTAGATCGAGACGACCTTCAGGTTGGTGTCGCCGTTGGCGTCGAAGTCGTACGTTCCGATGACACCCACGAAGCCCTTGGTCGCGGCCATCTGGGTCCGGACCTGCTCACGGGTGGGCACGTTGCCGTTGTTGGCCTTGATCGCGCGGCCGACTGCCGCCATCAAAGCGTTGGCGGCGTCATATGCCTGCATGGTGTAGCCGCCGAAGTCGTTTGGTCCCGGGAAGGCCTTGCGGAACGCCGCGATCGTTGCAGCCGCACCGGGGATCTGGGTAGCGTCAGCGCCGGCTGAGGTCGCGTAGATGTTCGCCTCGTTGCCGGTCGCCTGGTCGATACAGTCGGTGGTCTCGATGCCGTCACCGCCCATAAAGGGGACATCCCAACCGATTGTCTTCATCTGAGCCCGTGGCTGGCAGATGTTCTGGTCGTCGGTGCCGCCGACGTACACGGCCATCGCACCGAAGGTCTTGAAGGCCAGCAGGATCGAACGGAAGTCGCTGGTCTGATCCTTCTTGTAGCTCTTGCGAAGGGTCGAGCCGCCCAGGGCCTTGACCTTCGCCTCGAAGGCGTTGGCGATACCGACGCCGAACACCGTGCTGTCGTCCAGGATGCCGACCTTCGTCGCCTTCAGCGTGGAGTAAGCGTAGGACGACATCGCCGGACCCTGGTAGTCGTCAGTGGTCACGACGCGGAAGTAGCTGTTCGCGTTGCCCTTGCGGAGGTCCTGCGGGTGGTAGCTGCAGTCCGGCAGGTCCTTGGTCAGGCAGGGGTTGGTGTTGGACGGGCTGACCATGACGAAGTGCTGCGGCTCAGCGACTGGAATCTGGGCCTTGGCAACGGCTGAGTTGTAGGGGCCGATCATGCCGAGGAACTTGGCGTCGCCCAGCATCTTCTGGACGTTCTCGACGCCGGCGTCGGCTGAGTAGGCCGCCTGGCGGCAGTCGTCGAAGCCCTGGAACTGGATCGTGTAGCCCTCGACGCCACCAGCTTTGTTCTTCGTGTCGATCGCGAACTGAACGCCGTTCTGGGTCGCCTGGCCGCCGACAGTACAGACCGGAAGATCGGAGCCGATCTTGATCGTGCCTTTGGAGGCAGTTGTGCCTGTGCTTCCGCCGCAGGCGAATGCGACGAAGGTCGCCGCGATGAGGACTGCGAGTCCCCTAGCTCGAACCATGTGGTTCCCCCTTATGTTTATGGGAGGCAGCCCAAAATCAGCCGGGCCCTAACTCCCCTCATTCGCCGCCCTCTTCCCGCTTCAGTTCTTGCCGCTTCAACCTTTCGGCTTAAGCCTTTCCTCTGATTGGGGGCGAGAGTGCGCCGGCGACGAATGCGGCCACTATGGGTGGCCGAACCACTACTCCGCAGCGAACTTTAACATCGGCTTGCCGAACTTGGGCCAGGTTGGCTCGAAGATAAGGGGACCGCTGTATCAATAGGGGAGTGCGGCGGTGTAACTTACGGTGTCGACCCACTTCCAACCCGAACGGGGGTCGATGCCGGCGGGCGTGAAGATGGACACCAGCCGCAGCGTGGTGTCGCCGTCCGGATCGAAGCCGAAAACCCCCGTGGCGCCGTTGTAGGCGGTGGTCGCCGCCAGCTGGTTGACGACGGTGTCGCGAAACGGAACGTTTCCCCGGGTCACCCAGATCGCGCGATCGAGCGCGTCGTACAGGACTCCTGCCGCGTCGTACGCCGCGATCGTGTAGGGCCCGAAGTCGCCGGCGCGCCCGTATTGGGTCTTGAAGCTCTGGATGAGCTGCTGAGCGCTGGGGATCTGCTCGGGGTCCGGGGCGGGCACAGTGGCGTAGATGCCGAGAGCGTTGGCGCCGGCATCGCGAACACATGTGGGGTCCAGTGCGATGCCGTCTCCGCCCAGGAATGGCGTCCCGGCGCCGATTTCGAACACGCTCGCCATCTGGTGGCGCACCTCGCAGCCGCGGTTCGTAGCCGCCCCGCCGAAGTAAACCCCCTGCGCGCCGGCCTTCTTGGCGCGCTCAAAGAAGGCAGTCAGGTCGAAGGTCGTCGCAGCTGGATCCAGCTCCTGGCGGGCGACGACAGTGCCGCCGAGCTTGTTGAACCTGGCGGTGAAGCTGCTGGCCAGCAGCTGGCCGTAAGCCTCGCGATTGTTGACCAGCGCAACCCGCATCAGGTGCAGCTGCTTCCTTGCGTAGTCGGCTGCCGCCGGACCCTGGAGCTCGTCGGTGACCGAAAGGCGAAAGTAGTTGTTCACCCCCGTCGGCCGGAGCTCGCTTGGTGCAGGCAGGCCCGCGTCCTTGCATGAGATTGGGGTGCGAAGAGGGTTCAACCTGGTCGGCAGGTACGGCTCCTTCGTGAGGCAGCGGCTGCTGGTCGCAGGGCTCACCATCGCCATGTGCGCGTCGTTGGCGATGGGTATCTGGACGCGGGCGACGCTCGAATCGAGCGGGCCCAACATGGCGACAACACGAGGGTTGGCGATGAATGCCTTGAGGTTCTTCACGCCTGGCGCTGTGTCCCGCGGGGCGCTGCTTGCGTCGTCGCGGACGTCGAGCATGATCGTGAAACCGTCCAGCGTCGGGTGCTGCTGCACGTAATAGCGAATGCCGTTGAGCGTGCTCTGTCCGGCGCGGCCCTCGTCGCCGGTGAGCGGAAGGTCCACCCCGATCGTGATCGTCCTGGCCGCCGGCGGCGCGGGCGCAGCAAGGCACGCCGGGACGGCGATCAGGCAGGCGACGACGCCGGAGAGGATTCGAATATGTGGTCGCACCAGGTGATTACTTATACTCGACATCTACTTCCCAGCCGGGCAATGCACCATGCCGCCCCGGCGCAGGTCACCTAGGAGCCCCCCATTTGAAGATCGAAACCGGTGAGCACCTGAAGCCGCGCTCGCAGTATGCGGACGAGGCTGTCCAGCTTGCGATCGCCGGAAAGTGGGACGAGGCGGTGAAGCTCAACAAGTTCATCGTCGAGAGCTTCGGTGGGGATGAGGAGACGCAGAACCGCCTGGGCAAGGCGCTGTCGGAGCTCGGCAAGTTGAAGGACGCGAAGGCTGCTTACGAGCTCGCGCTCAAGCACAACCCCATGAACTCGATCGCGAAAAAGAACGCGGCTCGCCTCAACACGCTGCTCCACCAGAAGGAAGGCCTGAAGGTCGGCGGCACGAAGGTCGACCTCAACCTCTTCGTCGAGGAGATGGGCAAGACCGTCATCACCCAGGTCGAAGGCTCGAGCCCTGACATCTGCTCCAAGGTCGCGGCCGGCGACATCGCCGAGCTCAAAATCGACGGTGACGGCATCGTCGCCGAGACCTCTCGCGGAGTCAAGCTGGGCACGCTCGAAGCCAAGATGGCACGGCGCCTGATCAAGTTCATGCGCGGGGGCAACAAGTACCAGGGCGGTGTCACCGCCTGCGACGGCAGCACCGTGAAGCTGATCGTCCGCGAGACTTACCAGGATCCCAAGTTCGCCGGCAAGCCAAGCTTCGCGATCCGCCGCAAGCGCGAGGTGGAGTTCCGTCCGTATACAAAAGAGAGCCTGCTCTCACGTGGGAGTGGGGTCGAGGTGTTCACCGAGGACGACGAGGAGGCGCCGGGAGAGACTCCGATCACCGACGAGCTGGAAGAGGGTATGCACGCGGTCGACGACGACGCCGAGACTGTCGACTTCAGCGAGGACGCCGACACCAAAGACGACGACGATGACGATGACGAAGATGAAAAGTAGCAAGACTCCCCTGGCCGCGGCCCGGAGGTCTCTTCACCGGCGATAGTTCGCGGGAAGTAATTCCACAACTTGGAGGAGTGCCCGGGTTTCGGGACCGTCTCCCGTTAGAAGCCGAGGTCTTGCGCGAGGCGCAGGAATCGGTCCTGTCAGAGATGCGCCGGTGGGGCTACCGGCACGTGATCACCCCCATGGTCGAGAGCACCGACGTGCTCGAGCTGGGGATCGGCGCCGAGCAGCGCCGCCGCCTTTTCAAGTTCGCGGACGCGCGCGGCGAGGTCCTCGCGCTGGTCGGCGAACGCACGGTGCCGGTGGCGCGCCTGGTCGCCGGCAAGCTCCGCGCCTCCGCGCTGCCCTTGCGCCTTTGCTACGCGGGTCCCGTCCTTTCTTCTACTGACGAGGGCCGCTTCCAGCAGCGCCGCGAGACCTACCAGGTCGGTGCGGAGCTGGTCGGCGCGCCTGGCCCTGTGGCCGACGCCGAGGTGATCGCGCTGGCCGCGCGCTGCCTGCAGGCGAGCGGCGTGCAGCGCTACCAGATCGACGTGGGGCACGCCGAGTTCTTCCAGGGGATCATGGACGCGGTCAAGCTGCCGGACGCGGTCAAGTCGGATGTCCGTACCGCGCTGGCCGCGCGCGACTTCGTCGCCCTCGAAGAGCTGCTCGACAAAACGCCCCTGCGCTCGGCCGAGCACGAGCTCCTGCTGCGATTCCCCGCGTTGCGCGGAGGCTCAGAGATTCTCAAGGCGGCAGGCGGCCTCGTCCGCAACAAGAGGTCGGAGCGAGCGCTCGCGGAGCTGGCCGAAGTCCAGAAGCTCCTGGTCGCGCACGGCCTGGGCGAGGTCGTGAGCCTCGACCTCGGCGCCATCCGCGACTTCGACTACTACACGGGGATCATCTTCGAGGGCTACGGTCCGGAGGTGGGGCGTCCGGTCGCGCAAGGCGGTCGGTATGACCGCCTGCTCGAGCGCTTCGGACGCGCTGCGCCGGCCACCGGATTCGTCGTCCAGCTCGACCTGATCTGGGAGATGCTCTCGAAGGCTGCCCGTCCGCCCGCGCTGCCTCAGATCGACGCGGCGGTGGCGTGGACCGGGTCGGGATTGGCGACGGCATTGAGGCTCGGCGCGACGCTGCGCCTGTTCGGGATGCGCGCGGTCGTCGACACGCAGGCGAGGGACCAGGCGCAGGCGAAAGCGTGGTGGCAGGCGGTCGGTGCAGTCAATCTCGTCCACTGCCAGAGCGAAAAGACGGTCTCCTGGACCGCACGCGGCCGCAAGACGCGGACGCTTCCGCCGGAGCAGGTGGCCGGGCGCCTCGCGGGAGGTCGCGCATGACGAAGGTCTCTATTGCCGTGCCGACCGGCGCGCTGAATGCGGGCGCCTTGCGCCTCTTGTCGCGCTCGGGACTGGTGAAGTTGAGCGCGGAGGTGCTCGGCCGCCAGCTCATGATGGAACGCTCCGGCGTCCGGGTGATCCTGGTGCGGCCGGCCGACGTCCCCGCCTACGTGGACCATGGGGCCGCCGATCTCGGCATCGTCGGTAAGGACATCCTGTGGGAGACGCCGGGCGCGCACTACGAGCTGGTCGACCTCCGGTTCGGTGGCTGCCGGATGGTGCTGGCCGTGCCCGAGTCATCGGAGCTCAACGGACCGGAGACGTGGCCGCCTCAGCTCCGCGTGGCGACGAAATATCCACGCACCGCGGTCGCGTGGTTCGAGGCGCGAGGGCAGGCGGTCGAGGTCGTCCAGCTTCACGGTTCGGTCGAGCTCGCGCCGCAGGTCGGACTGGTGGACGCCATCGTCGACCTCACCGCCACGGGCCGCACGCTCAAGGAGAACCGGTTGCGCATAGCGGCCACGCTGGGCGCGTCGACGGCCAGGCTGATCGCCAATCAGGCGAGCCTCAAGACCCGCACCGAGGCGGTGCAGGCGGCGGTCGGTCGTCTGCGAGAGGCGGTCGAGAAGTGACGGTCAAACGATTCGACACCGGCTCGTGGCTCGACTCTCCGATGTCCCGGCGCCGCCTCGACCTGTCGCAGTTCAGCAAGGAGAGGGCGGTCGTGGTCGACATCTGCGGCCGGGTCGCGGCCGAGGGCGACCACGCGCTGCGCGAGCTCGGCACGAAGTTCGACGGCTGGGCGCCGGGCCTTGACGAGACGTTCGAAGTCCCCTTCGGAGACCTCGCCGCCGCGGCTGACCGGCTGGCGCCGGCGGATCGCGCGGCGCTCGAGTTCGCGGCCCAGCGCATTCGCGATTTCCACTCCAAGCAGCTGCAGTCGGCTTCGAGCGGCCCGCCGGGACTCAAGCTGCTCACCCGGCCGGTCCGCCGCGCGGGCCTGTACGCGCCAGGCGGTCGCGCCGCCTATCCGTCGACGGTGCTGATGACCGTGATCCCAGCACGGATCGCGAAGGTGCCCGAGGTCGTGCTGGCCACGCCGCCGCGAGCGGACGGCACCGTGCCGTCGTCCATCCTCGCTGCCGCGCACATCGCCGGCGTGGATGCCGTCTACCGGATCGGCGGGGCGCAAGCGATCGCCGCGCTGGCCTACGGCACCACCACCATCCCTCGCGTTGACGTCGTGGCAGGCCCCGGCAACATCTACGTGACGCTTGCGAAGCGCGAGGTGTTTGGCGCGGTCGGGGTCGATGGCATCGCAGGCCCGACCGAGGTGATGGTCATCGCCGACGAGCGCGTGCGGCCCGACTTCGTCGCCGCGGACCTCGCGGCACAGCTGGAGCACGACCCACTTGCGTGGGCGGTGCTCGTCACCGACTCGATTCACCTTGCGGACCGCGTCGAGGAAGAGCTCGAGAGCCTGGTCGGCGGGCTGGAGCGCGAGGAGATCATCCGTAAGGCAAACTGCTGCATCGTCGTCGCCGAAGACCTCGACCAGGCGATGCACCTGGCCAACGACTTCGCGCCCGAGCACCTGCTGATCGTCACCGAGGACGCAAGTGAGCGCGCCACGCAGGTCGAGAATGCGGGCGCGGTTTTCGTCGGTCCGTACGCCACGGTGCCGTTGGGTGACTACGTGGCCGGGCCGAACCACACGCTCCCGACCGCCGGCGCGGCAAGGTTCGCATCGCCGCTCGGCGTGCATACGTTCATGAAGCGCACGAGCGTCTTGAGCCTGAATCGCGGTGACCTGGAGATGTTGAAGGAAGCGACAGTGCGGCTCGCCCAGATGGAAGGGCTGACCGCGCACGCGCACGCAGTGGAGGTGAGGCTTGAGTAGAGCAATAAGGAAGGGATTGGTCGCGCGCAAGTCGAAGGAGACGCGTCTGACGGCGAAGGTGGACCTCGCCGGAAAAGGGCGGATCAAGGTTGCCACCGGTTTGGCTTTTCTCGACCATATGATCGAGCAGGTCGCAAGGTATGGCGGCTTCGATATCACGCTGCGCGGATCTGGCGACGTTCACGTCGACGCGCACCACCTGGTGGAGGACGCGGGCATCGTCGTAGGCCAGGCGCTTTCGCAGGCCCTGGGCGATCGCGCGGGCATCACACGCTTCGCCTCGGCCTACGCGCCGCTCGACGAATCGCTGGCCCGCGTTGTGATCGACCTCGGGAAGCGTCCCTTTCTCTCGTACAACGTCGCGCTGCGCGGACGCATCGGCACTCTCGAGTCCGAGGTGATCGAGGAATTCTGGAAGGCGCTGTCCATTCACCTCGGAGCCACGATCCACGTCGACGTGATCCGCGGACGCAACCGGCACCACATCGCCGAAGCGACGTTCAAGTCGCTCGGCCTTGCGCTGGGTCAGGCGATGTCGCCTGGCCTCGTCGCGGGAGTGCCCTCGTCCAAAGGCGTGCTCGATTGATCGCCATCGTCGATTACGGAGTTGGCAACGTGCGGTCAGTGGAACGGGCTCTCGTGCACGTCGGCGCGGAGCCGAAGCTCACCGCGGACCCGGCCGAGCTCGAGCGGGCCGACGGCCTGGTTTTGCCAGGTGTCGGCGCGTTCGCGCCCGCGCTGGAGAAACTCTCCCAAAACGGGTTGGGTAAGCGGATCGTCGAGCTCGCTCGGAACGGCAAGCCTTTGCTAGGCGTGTGCCTCGGCTATCAACTGCTCTTCGAGGAATCGATGGAGCACGGCCGCCATGAGGGACTCGGTCTTTTGCCGGGAAAGGTGATCGAGGTGAAGGACAGCCCGCGTCTCCCGGTGATCGGGTGGTGCCGCCTCGCGATGAGCGACGAGGCAGTGCTGTGGTCGGGGATCAAGGACCGTTCCTATTTCTACTTCGTGCACTCGTTCACGCCGGAGTCTTCCGACTCCGCGATCGCGTGGAGCGAATTCTCACCGGCGGCGGCAGCGGTTCGAGGCAACGTGATGGGGACGCAGTTCCACCCGGAGAAGAGCGGGCCGGACGGCTTGCGGATCTACAAGAACTTCGTGGCCTTCTGCAGCTGATGCCCGCGAAAAGAATCATTCCCTGCCTGGACGTCACCGAGGGACGCGTGGTCAAGGGCGTGAAGTTCAAAGACCTGCGCGACGCGGGTGATCCCGCGGAGCTGGCGGCGAACTACGATCGCGAGGGTGCCGACGAGATCGTCTTCCTCGACATCACCGCATCCTCGGATGCCCGAAAGATCCTGCTCGACGCGGTGGAGCGCACCGCCGACCAGGTCTTCATCCCGCTCACCGTCGGCGGCGGCGTGCGCAGCGTGGAGGACATGGCCGAGCTCCTGACGCACGGCGCGGACAAGGTGTCCGTCAACACCGCGGCCCTCGCGGACCCGGAGCTCATCACTCGGTGCGCAGAGGTGTTTGGGTCGCAGTGCGTGGTGCTCGCAATCGACGCGCGCCGCCAGGTGGAGATTCCGGGCTGGGAGGTGTTCAGCCACGGCGGCCGGCGCCCCGCGGGCCGCGACGCGGTGGAATGGGCGGTGCTGGGCGAGCGGTTGGGAGCGGGGGAGATATTGCTCACATCCATGGACAAGGACGGGACCCACGAGGGGTATGACATCGGTTTGCTCAAAGCGATCACGTCGGCGGTGCGCCTGCCGGTCATCGCCTCTGGCGGCGCCGGAACTGTCGAGCACATGCACCAGGCGCTGACCGACGGAGGCGCCGAGGCGGTGCTCGCGGCCTCCGTCTTCCATTTCGGTGAGCTTTCCATTTCGGCGGTGAAGCAACAGCTGGCCAGCAGGGGTTTGGAGATCAGGCCATGAAACCGGACTTTTCGAAAGGGCTCGTCCCGGCGGTGGTTCAGGACGCGGAGTCCGGCAAGGTGCTGATGCTCGCGTACATGAACGAGGAGGCGTGGACGAAAACCCGCGAGACGGGGCAAGCGTGGTTCGTCTCGCGAGAGCGAGGGCTGTGGCGGAAGGGCGAGACGTCGGGGAACACGATGGAGGTGCTCGAGGTGAAGCTGGACTGCGACCTCGACACGGTGCTGCTGAAGGTGAAAGCCGCCGGGCCTGCGTGTCACACCGGCGCGGAGTCGTGCTTCTTCAACGAACCCTAACCACAACCGCGATTCGGCGTAAGGAGAATCGAATGCCCACTCTGCTCATCCAACATAAGGTCGCCGACTTCGACACTTGGAAGCGCAACGCCTTCGATGCGGATCCCATCGGTAGGGCCAAGTCCGGAGTGCGTCGCCACCGCATCTCACAGAGCGCGAGCGACCCGAATTACGTGTTGATCGAGCTCGAGTTCGCCAGCATGCCGGAGGCCGAGGCCATGCACGCTGCCCTTCGAAACTTGTGGCGAAACCCGCTTGCGCAGATCGAGGCCCCGACCGCGCTGATCATCGAGACGGTCGAGGCGAAGGAGTACTGATCGCCTGCGGGAAGGTGGCGATCTGGCCCCTAGAGCTGGTCGCCCGGAATGAGCGGCGAATGGTCCGGCATCCAATCCGGACCGACAGCGGCCGCTGCAGCCAGCATCGCGAGAACGATCAGGATGATCACCCAGCGCTTCATCTCAGTCACAGCCAGGAACTGGATTCGTAAGGACGAATTCAGCGGTACTGCCATTCGAAGTCAAAAATGTGGCCCGACTCCCGGACATCAAAGTCATTCGTGCGGCCACCGTCGTGGATGTGTCCCGGCCAACGCTTCATGTTCGATGGAACGACTGGTCGGTGCTCAGGTAACGCAGGGCCCCGCAACGCGATAGGTAAGGGTATGCGGCGCGGCGCCGGGTGTTTGAGGGATCTGTACCGAATGGCGAACAAGGCCAGTGGCTGTAGTCCAGCTCCACAGGTACTTTGCGTCACGGTTCGCGAACCAGATTCGCGATCCGTCGAACCAGACACTGAGGGGATCGAAATCCATCTGATCGCCCATGACGCCTGAGTAGACGTCGGCACGCTTGCCGTCGACAATCACGTAAACCGTATAACGAGCCCCTGGGTCTGGACTGCCGAGCATATAGAACATGCGCTCAGGATCAGGCCCGCCCCACATCGACTTGCGCCCTGGGACGTTGAAGAGAGGCTTGTAGGGATCGAAGGTGGCCTCGTCGATCACGGTGGCTTGGCCGGAAGCCGGATCGACTTTCCAATACGTCTGATCAACAGGCGAGTAACGGTTGGCCGAGACGTAGATTCCGTCTGGTCTCCAAAACGGAAAGTCGATCAAGGCTCCAATGGTCCAGACAATTCGATCCTGGTGCCGTATCAAATCGTAGGTGTGCAATTCGGATCGCCCGTTGTTGTAGGTGACGTGGAGGTAAGACAGCTGGTCAGGAGATACGACGGTGCTGGGTACCCAGCGCTTGACCGCAGGATCGTAGGAGGCAAGGTCAAGGACCAGCGCCGGTTGTGCCGCAACAAAGGGAAGGTCCGCAACCGAAGCGTTCTGATCAGCTGTGAACTCTCCGGTGCCGGCGTGGACAAATCCTGCGGTCAGCTTGCTTGTCTTAAGTGAGCTCGAGTCATTGACCACAACCGGTATGCGGCAGGCGTTCGCATCCGGTGTCGGTGAAGGCGTCAAAGATGATGGGGAGGGAGAGGAAACCCCGACTGGTTGCTGAATGTGGGTGAACAATCGCGGCACGAGCAAGGCCGCCAGCACGGCGAATGCCGCGAGCAAAGCAGCAACGACGATCAGGCCTTCGTGCTGACGGGCCGGTGGCCTTTCAAAGGATTGCTTGAGTGCCGCGCGAGTCTGGCTGCTCAGGTGGGCGGGCAGGTCGGAATCGCCGATTGCCTTGTGGAGGAGTTGTCGAAAGTTCGATTCATTCATCGGTGAGCTCTCCCGGGATCGCCACGATCGGTCTCAGGCGTGCCAGCGCTCGATGGGTCCTTACGCGTGCCGCCGGAGTTGAGATATGAAGGGTGTCGGCGATGTCCTGAAACGACTGATCCAGGTAGTAGCGCAACACGAGGATCAGGCGATCGCCAGTGGGCAGCCTCAGCAGTGCTTGCCTGAGAGTCTCGACCTCATCCGGTTCAACACCACTCTGGTGTTGAGCAGCGGACGGCATATCGGGCTGCCTGATCACCGACCACCAACGGGCTCGCATCGTCTGCCGGCACTGGTTCGCGACGATGGCCAGGAACCAGGGCCGGAGTGGGCTGCCGGCCCGAAGAGACCCTCGATATTTCCATGCTTTGAGGGTTGCCTCCTGCAGCACGTCCTCTGCCTCGTCTGCGTTTCGCAGAAAGCCACGGGCGAGGCGGTAAGCCATTGGCAGCACCGGGTCGAGTGCGTCCATGAAGGTGTCGGGCTCGACGGCCCGGCCGTCAACCATCAGAGCGTCGCCGTCGACCATCTCACCCCTTTTAGATGCGCGCCGTGCTCGAATCGTTACACGCAGGTGCTCGCCAAGCGCAGCCTATCTGAGCGAGTTTTTCGCCACTGAAAGTTAGACGCATCAGAAATGCAGTTGGTCCCGTTCCGAGCGCCTATCTCGCCCACATGACAGAGGTCTCCCGGCTGGTTCGCGTGACCAGGATTGCCCTCGCGGCCCAGGTGGCCCTATACGCTTCGACACCGGGCAAAAGTTTCAGCGAGCCAATCGGTTCCGGCCAGGGTGATACTCCGGGACTTAAGCCGCCCAGCGCATCCCCGGTGCGCGTGCCCGTCTAATGACGAACTGCTCAGGCGGTAGGAATCGGAACTCTCGGCCGGCCTTGATCACCTGCCATCCGCCTTCATGGACGAGGCGATGGTGGTAATGGCAGAGAAGGACCTCATTCGGCAGGTTGTTGGGACCGCCTCTCGCCCAAAAGATGACGTGATGGGCACTCGTCCAGTTGACCGGCCGGTCGCAGCCGGGGAACCGGCAACCCTTGTCTCTCGCTCGCAGCGCCCGGCGCCTCGGCGCCGAGGTCACTCGCGTCGCCCGGCCGACGTCCATCACCATCGAGTCAGCCAGCAGGACGCGGGAGACAGTGGAGTCACAGGCGAGGCGCTCCATCGTCCTGCTCGAGATCGGCAATCCAAACTCGAGGTCTGACGGCGGCACGCCGACTTCGCCTTTGAGCGCTTCCAGGGTGGTCGTCACGGTGATGTGCGGCCGCACGCCGTTGCGCCTGGGCAGCGTGCCCTGGTCCATCACGTGATGGAGCACTTCGACGAAGGCGTCGTGCGTCCGCTGCCCGCCCGACCGGTCGTCTTCCGGCCCTCGAGGCCTGGAGAGCGGATCAAAGGCTGTCTTCGCTGCCGCGCCGCACTCAGGGCTGAGCACGCCGTCGATCGCGTACGTGCCATCCGGCATCACGCTGATATGCAGCCGGCGCCGCGCGTAGTCAGCCTCCGCCTCTTCGAAGAAGCGGTCGGGGTCGGCGGCATGCTTGGCCGCGTTGCAGATCTTGCGCAGGTTGAAGACCGAATAGTCGCGCGCGTGGCCGAGCATCTCGTCTTCGTCGAAGAGCTCTTGCTTTTCGCCGAGCCAGTCGCGCAGATGACAGAGAAGGGATGCCGATTGGTAGCCGATCTCACCCGTGCTCAACGCCGCCGCGACCTTGGGCAGCGACTCCAGCTGCTCGCCGACCCGAAGCCGATCCGCGGCAGCGGTCACCGACATGTTGCAAGTCCGGCTGATCCAGGTCGCTGCCGTCGCCGTCCCGCTGACTAAGTGGTCGCCTCGCTGCTTCGCTCGCCGGGCCATCGCCGAGAACTCGCTCTCCAGCCCATCCACCCCGGAACGCAAAAGCTTGAGATCGTCATCGAGCGGATCGACCTCGCGAGCCTGATACTCGCGAATCGCTCCGATCAGTTTTTCGAGGGGTGTTCCCCCCTCCCCCAACATGAGTATCAGCGTACCAAACATATGTTTGGAGCGCAAGAGTTTACTCGTTAATTTGGGCTCCTCGCAAAACAATTTCTGCAGACGCGTCACCCGCCCCACCTAACCTCGCCTCGACGCTACGAATGTCGCTGCTGCCTCTGGCAGACCGTTGTCTTCTGTCGTCTTGGTTCCGCAGAAAGGCACGGGCGAGGCGGTGAGCCAGTAGTAGCAGCGGGTCGAGTGCGTCCGTGAATGTATCTGGCTCGACGACCTGGCCGTCAACCTTCAGAGCGTCGCTGTCGACCATCTCACCCTACTTCTATGCAGATAGGCACCGGATTCGTTACAGGGATCTTCCTTGGTTCTTGCTTCGGGCTGTCAAGTCAACGAGTTACTAAGCGCGTCTATGGCTTAGGCTGGCGGTTGGAGGGGAGCTGGCTTAAGCGCCGTCGGGTCGCGCAAGAGGAAGACCCGCCGAAGTCGAGGTCTGAGGAGGTCACAGATGGCACCCAGAGATGGCGCAGGACGCAGGCCGCCGGTCACGAAACTCGACGCAGCGTCCAACGTAGAGAAGACTTCCAAGGCTTCCCCAGGCGCCGAGGCACAACGCCCGAAGACTCGCAAACGTGATGATCGTGAGCGTCTTACGCGGCTCCGGCTGGAGGAACAGGCTCGTCTCGCGTACTCAGACGCGAGCAAG
>DASRWV010000011.1:0-58431 GCA_035687505.1 Nitrosotalea sp. | reverse complement strand
ATGGCGAAGGCGTAACCGCGGCCCAGCTCAATCGTGCCGGCCACGAGCAGGACAAGGATCGGGACGCTGATCGCGAACTCGACCATCGCCTGGCCTCCCCACCGTGTGGGGAGGTCCCGCCAGGATCGCGAAGCGATCCTCGCGGGGGAGGGGGTCGTGTGCCTGGATCTCACCAGGACGTCGTGGCGCGGCTCGACCCCGAAATGGTGATCGCGCCTCCGAGGAGATTGAGGTCGCTGAAGCCGTAGTACACATAAACGTCAACCCTGGATTGGTACTGCGTGGTCACTGCGCCTGTGCAGTTGGCGCTCGACCCGCAGTACACAGCGACCACCGCCTGGCCCGCCGCCGGCGTCGCGTAATCGGTGCCCGCAACAAAAGGTGGCGCGTGGTTGACCTGCGTCGCGCAGCTGATGTTGGACGTGGTCGAGGCCAGATCGGCCTTGATCAGGCTGCACATGTTCGTCAGACCTGGGCCATTCGTGGTCGACGTCTTGCCCGCCACGTATCGCGCGCCGTCGCGCGCCGCATCCGAGGTTGCGATGGCGAAGGCGTAACCGCGGCCCAGCTCAATCGTGCCGGCCACGAGCAGGACAAGGATCGGGACGCTGATCGCGAACTCGACCATCGCCTGGCCTCTCCACCGTGTGGGGAGGTCCCGCCAGGATCGCGAAGCGATCCTCGCGGGGGAGGGGGTCGTGTGGCTGGATTTGTCAGCCATCCATCTTCAGGTTCTTGAGAATCACGCGGGCCAGCTCCGTCGCCCCTCGGGAGACCAGCGAGTTCGGGTCGCGAAGCAGAACCAGGCCGCCCGCCAGGGCTGCCTCCTCCGGCCTCGAATCGTCGTAGCCAACGGTGACCGACATCTTCTTGCCGAGGATCGACTCCACTGCCGCCCTGTCGAGCGGCGGGCGCGGCACCCGTTGGTTGAGGACGAGCTCGATCCGGTTGTCAGGCACGTTGAGGATGTCGCGAAACACCGCGAGCGAGCGTCGCGCGTCGGTCATCGCGGCGATCTCGGGCGGGATGACGACCACCACGCACTCGGCGCGCTCGAGCACCGCCAGCGCAGCTTCGCCGAGCGAGGTGCCGAGGTCGACGAGGATCATGCGCTGCCAGCTGACGACAACGTCGAGCACCCGGCCGGTCAGATCACCGGTCATCAGGTCGACCTCCTCCGGCCGCAGCGTCCCGGGGAGGACGCCCATTCCCGAGCGGTGGTTGACGATGCTGCCGCGAAGCGCGATCTCAAAATCGGCCTGGACCGCCTTGGCTGCGCTCGCCATCGAGCCTGTGGCAATGAGGTCGGCGAAGAGGGCGGCGTGACCAAAGGGAGCAGACATGTCGGCCAGGAGAACCGCGCGCGGGAACTTCCGGGCCAGGGCGGCCGTCGTGTTCACGGCCAGGGTCGTGACGCCCGAACCGCCCTTGGCCGAGAAGAAGGCCACGATCGGGGCGGCGGTACGAGATTTGATCTGGACGTCGGCGGCATCGACGGCCGACAGCTCCTGGTCCCAGAGCCTGTCGAGCGTCAGCGCCACCTTCCCGGCGTCTGGGCCCAGACCTTCGAGGAGGCCGTCCCGATCGAGGGTCAGGAGCACGGCGTCGGTCAGCCCGAAGATGCTTGTCACGTACCTATCCTTGGTCCGGGGGGCGGGAAGGATGACCAGGTCTCCAGGCGAAGGCCGGCGCGTCAAGAGCACCTTGCCGGCGGCGTCCGCGATCGACTCCTCGACCTGGCCGGAGGCTAGAAACACCACAACGTCGCCCCCGTCCGCGTTCAGCCGGAGCGTATCCCGGGCGGTCAGGCCCACCGCGCGCATGCGTCGAGCCACAGCCCGAAGCGTGCCGTCACCGAGGTCCGCGAACGCGGAGGACATCTCCAGGATCCGGATCCGCAGGTGCAGGGCTGAGGGCGTCTGATCGGCGGCGGGCTCGCTGCTGGCACCCACCTGGTGTGGTTATTCCTCCCGGACCCGACAGGCTTCGTGAACCTCACGGGGGCGCAATTTGCCGATAATGTACCAACGTCCCCCCGATTCGACCGCGCATCCCAGTAAAAGCTTTGAACACGAGGCCCACGGCCGAGATCGATCTGCAGCGCCTGACCAAGCGGTCGGGCGCCCATTCCCGCGCTCAGCGATCTCGCGTCGCCGGTCGGATTGACCGCGTCCTTAACGCTGTTCTGGCCGGCGAGAACAGGGTCCAACTAAACGTCTCCGCAACCGAGTTGCTTTCTGAGCCTGGCCCAGTCGCTGAGGTCATCGAGACGGCACTGGCCGAGGCAGGGCCGGGTCTCACCGGCCAGTGGCGGCTCACCGAGCCGTTCCGGCAGTCCAAGGTAACCGAGGAGCTGGTCAATTCTCTGGTCAGCCCGAACCCGCTGATCCGAGCGGCCGCCGCCCAACTTTGTGGGGCGCTGCGGCTCACCGAGTCGGTTTTGTGGATCGAGGACATGATCCGGGACAAGAACCCGAAGGTCCGCGACGCTGCCATCAGGGCCCTCGGTCGCATGGGAGGACGTCGAGCCGTCGAGTCGCTTATGACGGCGATCGACAGGATCGCCATGCACCGCCTCGCGATCACGCTTGCCCAGGCCGCAACCGACCTGGACATCGAGCTTCTCATGCGCCAGCCGGCAAGCGAGAAGGCGGCTGTGGTCACCGTGCTCGCTTGCGGTCTGAGGCGCGACCACCTACGGGTCCCGCCGCTCCTGGGCATCGCGCACAACAGCCGGTGGCCGAAGGCGGTTCGGCTTGCGGCTTGCTTGTCGCTTGGCATGATCGGCGGCAAGGGCGCTGCTGACCTGGGCGCGCTGGCGGAGCTAGACCCGGACGCCGACATCAAGAAAGCTGCAACTCGAGCGAAGGTTCGGCTGGAGCGAGCCGTACGGGCTGAATCAGCATGAAGCTGTCGGAGCGGTTCGACCGCCGCTATCAGCAGACGCCCGTCGCGGTCGCGCCTCCGCCTGCCGCTTTGGAACCTGACACCGCGCAGATTCCGGTGATCCCGGCCGACGGCGCAAGACCGAGCATGGCACTGGCGGCGGAGCCGCTCCACACCAACGAGGCATCGGCACTCCTGAGCCCGTCTCTCACCGTCGCCAAGGGCGAGATCCACGCACTTCTGCTCAGCCGCCACGCCGCCGCGATCGACATCAACAACCGGGCGGGCATCAGGCGCCTGTTGATGCAGCTGACCGAAGACCACTACCGAGCCAAGCCACCAGCCACTCTGGTCACGGCCGCCGACAAGGAACGTCTCGTGGAGATCCTCTTCGACGAGGTCATAGGCCTCGGTCCGCTCGAGTCCTTGCTGCGCGACCCCGAGGTCAGCGAGATCATGGTCAACCGGCCGGAGCAGATCTTCGTCGAGCGGCGCGGCCGGATCGAGCTCACGAGCCTCGCGTTCGAAGACGAGGACAGCCTGCGACGGGTGATCGACCGAATCGTCTCCACGATCGGCCGTCGCGTGGACGAGTCGGAACCTATGTGTGATGCAAGGCTCAAGGATGGGTCGCGGGTGAATGTAGTGATCCCGCCAGTCGCGATCTACGGGCCGTGCTTGACGATCCGGAAGTTCGGTCGTGAGGTGCTGTCGCCAGAGAAGCTGGTCACGGCAGGAGCGGCAACCGAGGCGATGATCGAATACCTCGACGCGGCTGTGAAGACCCGGCTCAACATCATCGTGTCGGGCGGCACCGGCTCCGGCAAGACGACGCTGCTCAACGTGCTGTCGGGCTTCATCCCCGCGACCGAGCGCATCGTCACATGCGAGGATGCGGCCGAGCTCCGGCTGCGACAGGTGCACGTGATCAGCCTCGAGTCGAAACCGCAGAACGTGGAGGGCCGCGGCGCGATCTCAATCCGCGATCTCGTGCGCAACTGTCTCCGCATGCGGCCTGACCGGATCATCGTCGGCGAGTGCCGCGGTCCGGAAGCGCTGGACATGCTGCAGGCCATGAACACCGGCCACGACGGGTCGATGAGCACGCTTCACGCCAACAACCCTCAGGACGGCCTCAACCGTCTCGAGACGCTGGTCCTGCTCGCCGGAACAGAGCTTCCATCACGCGCCATCCGCAGCCAGATCACATCTGCCGTCAACGTCATCGTGCAGACCGCGCGGCTGCGCGGCGGTGCGCGAAAGGTGGTCAGCGTGGCGGAGCTGATCGGGTTGGTCGACGGCGAGATTTCAATCCAGGAGATCTTTGCCTTCCGCCAGGTGGGCGTCACCCCCGATGGGCGTGCGGTCGGCTATCACACCGCGACGGGCGTCCAATCCATTTTCAAACAGCACTTCTTGTCCAACGGCGTGCAGCTGCCGGACGCGATGTTCACGCCCACCGCTCAGCCTTCGCCGGACAAGCTGTACTGACGATGGGAGATGTTGCGGATATGGACAAAGCCACTCGCGCGGTTGGTGCTCAGAAACCCGGCGTGCTCGATGCCGAGCTGCTGGCGGATTTCGGGCACCAGGTTCGCAACCAACTGAACGCGGTGGTCGGAGCCGCCGGCCTGCTCGCGACCAGCGCCACGACCAACGAAGAGAGGGAGCTCGCCTCGATCGTGGAGATCGGCGCCGAGCAGATCGCGAGGCTGGTGGACGACGTCCTGGACGCCGCGACCATTCAGAGCGGCGAGTTCGAGCTGGCCCTTCATCCCTTCAATATCCGGGCCAGCGTCGAGAGCTGCATAGGTGTGGTCTCTGAGGCCGCCGGCGCGAAGGGCATCGATCTTTCGTTCCAGGCTGCGCCTGACGTTCCGAGCGTGATCGTCGGCGACTCACGCCGGCTGGAGCAGATCGTGCTGTCGCTGCTGCATGGAGGTGTGGAGCGCACCTACCGAGGCGGTGTCGGGGTTGAGCTCGGCTTTGAGGACAAGGGTGGGCTGGTCGCTCTGCATTTCACGATTCGCGACACCGGGCGCGGCATCCCCGCGAGAATCCTGCGTGGGGGCCTCGAGGGTGTGACGAATCCTCGTGACGTCCTTCAGCCCGGCGACAGGCTTGCCGTCTTGAGCCTCGCGACGACGAAGCAACTCGTGGCGATGATGGAAGGCGAGCTGCGCGTCGAACAGGGCGGTGTCGAGGCCGGACCCGACGCGGGCACATCCTTCAGCTTTACGATCCTGGCCGAGGTCCTTCCGGCCTCAGTGACCACAACGCAGCTCACGCTCGAGGCTATGCGCGTTCTAGTCGTGACCGCCGATCCCACCGAGCGGCGCGTGCTCGCCCTGCAATCTGAGCAGTGGGGCGCGACCGCGACGGCCGCGACGCCTGACGAGGCGCTCGGGGCGGTGAAGGCGGGCCATCCTTTCGACATCGCCGTGGTCGAGCACCGGCCTCCCGACATCGATGGCCTCGGCCTGTCGACATCTCTGCGCGCGATGAAGCGGCCGGACCAGCTGCCGATCGTGCTCATCGCAGTGGCGAACCCCGGCGAAGAGGTCGCGGAGGCGGCCGACAGTGGCGTCATCCAGGCCACGCTCACCAAGCCGGTGGCAGCCCGCACCTTGCACGACGTGATGGTCCAGGTCGGCGTGCACAAGACGCCGCCGGCGCCAGAAGCTCCACAGGAGGTGGCTGGGGCCCTGCGAGTGTTGATCGCGGACGACAATGCCCTGAATCAGAACCTGTTGAAGCGGCTGGTCGCCAAGCTCGGCCACACCGTCGACGTCGTCTCCAACGGCCGGGAGGCGGTGGCCTCGGTGGCGCAGCAGCCGTACGACGCGGTGCTCATGGACGTCCTGATGCCTGAGATGGATGGCCTGACCGCAGCCGAAGCCATCTGCCGTCGCTGGCCCCGGGGCAGCCGGCCCAGGCTGATCGCACTCACCGCCATGGCCGGACCGGGCGACCGCGAGCGCTGCTTGAAGGCCGGTTTTGACGACTACATGAGCAAACCGGTGCACCTGGACGAGCTGGTCGAGGCGTTCCGGGCGGCAGCCGGCTACCGCACAACCCGAGAAAAAGCCGGCCTCTAGTCCCTGAGCCGGCTCGCCAGCAGGTCTTCGCGCCCTGCCTTCCGTGAGGCCCGTGCCTCGAGATACACGACAAGGATCACGATCACACCGCCGAGGACCATCAACCCGCCGAGCGCCGCGGCCGAGTCGCCGTGGGGCTGGGCGATGATCTGGATCATCGCGGCGCCGAAGACGAGGATGTAGCTGAGGCCGAGCAGCCTTACCCGCGGCGCCACCGCCGTGTCCGCGCCTCCACGCCACGGCCGCTTGCCGATGATCAGAAGGTAGGCGCCCATGATCAGGGCGAGTGCGGCAAGCGCAATCGACACGATCTGGACGATGGCGGTAGTCACCGGCGACTGATAGTAACTGTAGGTTCTTACAATCGTCACTCTTATGCCGCGCTCCGAACCGATCAAAGCCGTCCGCGGGATGCGAGACATCCTCCCGCGTGATCGCGCGATCTGGCGCGTCGCCGAGAAGACGGCGGCCGACGTGGCGGCCAGGTTCGGCTACGCCGAGATCGTGACTCCGGTGATCGAGCACGCGGAGCTCATCGAGCGGGTGGGCGAGGACACGGACGCCGTCGCCAAGGAGCTCTACCGCTTCGAGGACCGCGGAGGCCGGCATCTCGCTCTTCGCCCGGAGGCGACCGCGGGCATCGTCCGCGCGTATTTCGAGGGCCACCTCAACCAGGATCCCCAGCCCTCACGCCTTTACCTCATCGGGCCGATGTTTCGGTACAACCGCCCTCAGAAGGGTCGCTACCGCCAGTTCTTTCAGTTCGACGTCGAGGCGATCGGCTCCGAGAGCCCTGCCCTGGACGCGGAGGTGATCGAGGTCGCCGCCACCTGGCTGCGCGAGCTCGGCCTGCGTGAGCTGAGGTTGGAGCTCAACACCATCGGGGACTCGAAGTGCCGGCCGGCGTACCTCGAGCTGTTGAAGGCGTATTACCGGCCCTTGAAGGATCAGCTCCACGCTGACTGCCAGCACCGGCTCGAGACCAACCCGCTTCTGCTGCTTGACTGCAAGGTCCCTCAGGACCAGCCGTTCAAGGCCAAGGCGCCGCGCATTACCGATCACCTGTGCGAGCAGTGCGCGGCAGCTTGGGCCGCGGTCAAAGGCATGCTTGATGGCGCGGGCATCGCGTATCGACTGGATCCGTACCTTGTGCGCGGCCTCGACTACTACACGCGGACGGTCTTCGAGTTCTTCCCCGCCAATAGCGCCGGGGCGCAGGACGCACTGGGAGGCGGGGGACGGTACGACGGTTTGGCCGAGGCCGAGGGCTGGCCGCCGACGCCGGGAGTTGGCTTCGCCAGCGGATTGGACCGCGTCATCGAATTGGTGCAAGCCACGGGCACACACGTGGTCGCGGCTCCGGCGGCGGAGGTCGTGGTCCTTGGGGACGCCGGCCTCGAGGTCGCCGCCGCGGACGTCGCGCGCATCTGCCGCACCATGCGCTCGGTCGCCGTCGACTACGAAGCGAAAAGCCTGAAGGCGAAGATGAAAGCGGCGAACAAGCTCGGCGCGCGTTGGGTGGTGCTCCTCACCGCAAGCGAGGCCGAGAGGCGAGTCGCGCAGCTCAAGGAGATGGCCAGCGGGGAGCAGGCCGAGGTCGCGTGGGCTGACCTCCCGGCACGGCTCGCATGAGCGGCTTCACCGCGCCGCATTGCGGCTCGCTTCGCGCGGCGGATGTTGGACGAGAGGTCGAGCTCTACGGGTGGGTAGCGCGCCGGCGCGACCACGGCGGCCTCATCTTCATCGACCTTCGCGACCGCTGGGGCGCAGTCCAGGTCGTCTTCAACCCAACCAAAGCTTCACAGGCTCACACCGCGGCGTCAGACCTCAGGTCCGAATACGTCGTGCGCGTCAAAGGCATAGTCGGCCACCGTCCGGCGGGTTCGGAGAACCCGCGCATGCCGACAGGCGACGTCGAGGTGACGGCATCCGAGCTCGAGGTGATCAATACATCTGAAACGACTCCCTTTCCGATCGAAGACCCCGAGGAGCCTGACGAGAAGACGCGACTGCAATATCGGTACCTCGACCTGCGCCGGCCGCGAATGACGCAGATGCTGGAGCT
The DNA here is from genome assembly GCA_035687505.1 of Nitrosotalea sp. Classification (GTDB taxonomy): domain Bacteria; phylum Chloroflexota; class Dormibacteria; order Dormibacterales; family Dormibacteraceae; genus Palsa-870. The sequence goes on along the minus strand of DASRWV010000011.1, from coordinate 50,382 downwards.
GAGAAGCCGCGTCAACAAGATCATCAGGGACTTCATGGACAGCAACGAGTTCATCGAGGTCGAGACTCCAATCCTCACGCGCAGCTCACCCTCAGGTGCTCGTGACTTCCTGGTTCCGTCGCGCCTGCATCCGGGCAACTTCTACGCGCTTCCCCAAGCTCCGCAGATGTTGAAGCAGCTGCTGATGGTGTCTGGCGTGCAGCGCTACTACCAGATCGCGCGCTGCTTTCGCGATGAGAATCTGCGCGCCGATCGCCAACCAGAGTTCACTCAGCTGGACATCGAGATGTCTTTCTGCGACGAGGAGGACGTCTTCGCATTGATCGAAGCTCTGTTCACCAAGGTGTGGAGTGAAGTGCTTGGCGTCGAGCTTTCGACTCCGTTCCCGCGCCTGGACATCAAGGAGTCGCTGTTGCGTTTCGGCACGGACAAGCCGGACCTCCGCTACGACCTGGAAATCGTCGACCTTGGCGAGGTGCTCACCGGCACGAAGGCGCAAATCTTCCGCGGCGCACTCGATGCGGGAGGCGTGGTCCGCGGCATGAGGGTGCCGGGCGGTCGCGACATGGCTCGGCGCGATCTGGATGACCTGGTCACCATGGCCAAGGGTGCGGGCGGTAAAGGAATGGCTTGGCTGCCGGGCAGCTCGATCGACAAGTTCCTCACCGAGTCCGAGATCGCCGGCATTCGGCACGCAACCGATGCGGGTGAAGACGACCTCGTCGTGCTGGTCGCGGATCGCAGGCGCAAGGCCGAAACCGTGATGGGGCTGATCCGCCAGGAGGTCGCGCGCCGGCGGAAGCTCATAAGGGAGGGCGAGTGGAAGTTCCTTTGGATCAATCCCACATACCTTTTCGACGAGGATGACCAGGGAAAGCTCACGTATGCGCATCACCCGTTCACACGACCGTTCGAGGAAGACATGTCCTTCGTCGCGGAACGGCCATACGACGTGCGTGCCCATGCGTACGACATGGTTTGCAACGGCTACGAGCTTGGTGGTGGAAGCCTTCGAATCTACGACCCGGCGATGCAGGAGCGCGTGTTTCAGCTCCTCGGTATGCCTCTCGAGACTATTCGGGCCAGGTTCGGAACACTGCTCGAGGCCTTCACGTACGGCGTTCCCCCGCACGGGGGCATCGCTCAGGGGATCGACCGCGTCGTGATGATGCTCGGCGGCACGGACAACATTCGCGACGTCGTTGCGTTTCCGAAGACTCAGTCGATGTCGGACCTGATGCTCGGAGCGCCGTCGGAAGTCGACCCGGAACAGCTCGAGGAGCTGCATGTCAAGGTGGTTCCTCCGAAGAAGCCGGCCTCGTAATATTGGCTGGCTCCCGAAGGGCTGCGGGCGATGTGCGCGTTGCCCAACTAGACAGCATTAGGGACCCCGGAGTCCGGACAGCCGACCAAATGCCCGCTGGACGGGACTTGGAGAGCCATGGCAGGGGACCCACCTGAGCTCGCTCAGGACAACCCACCCCCGTGACCCGGAGGGAGCACCTTTGGGAAGGTGTAATGCTCCCTCTCCCCGCAGGGGAGAGGGATGTGGGGAGAGGGGCAGGGGCAGCACAACTCGAAGGTTTTGGTGCTGACACTCCTCCCTCCCGGGGTGATAGTTGCGGCGCTGGCGGTGCTCATCGTCTCCCAGCTCTTCTTCGCCTTCCTGCCGTTCCGGCGCCGCGCTTATCTGCCGATCCTCTTGATGACCGCGATCGGGTTCGGCCTCGGCCAGCTCTGGGACTACATCGGCCTCCCGTCCCTTCGCCTGGGCCAGGCGAACATGCTGCCCGCCGTGCCGTTCGCTCTCCTCCTCCAGCCGCTGGCGCGCTTCGTGCCGCGTCCAAGCCGCGAGCCGAAGGAGCCGAACTCGAGCAAGCCTGGCGGATCAAGCCAACCTCGTGGTCAGTAGGTGCCGATTCCACGCTTCTGGCGCCAAAAGTGTCTTTACCGTCGGGGGATTCCACGTTTTTGGCGCCAAAAGTGCCAATGGACGAAATGGCGCGGTTCCCAAAACGAACACGCCGAGCGCGCGAACTTAAGATTGCGTCTGTGTTTGCACGTTCCGACCGAGGGGTATTGACTGAATGAACCCGCAGAGCTTCATGTGGATAGCGTTCGGGGTGGCCGCCCTGGTGGTCGCGCTGGCCCTGGCCGCTCTCCTGATCCGTATGCGGGGGACGCTCGGCGCCGTCGAGGAGCTGTTGGATACGACCAATGAGGAATTGAAGGAAACGCTGCCAGAAGTCCGGCAGACGATCGGGAACGTGAACGACATCACGGCCGGCGTAAACGTCGGTCTCCGGACGGCGGGCGGTGGAGCGGCGGCGGTCGGGCGCGGCATCAAAGCCGCGGCGCATGGCGTGGCGGTGGCGGGAGAGAGCCTTGTTCGGACGGTAATCAGGAGGTAAAGATGGCTGACGAAAGAGACGGTGGTGGTGGTGGATTCGGTTGGTTCATTCTCGGCGGGCTGATCGGCCTGGCTGCCGGCGCTTACATCGCGTCCGGCCCCGGAAGGTCGCAGGTAGACAGCCTGCGCAGCAAGACCATCGAGCTCAGCGGGAGCGAACCGGTGCAGCGGGCCAGGGGCGCCGCGCAGCGCGCACGAGAGATCGTTACCGATCCGGAACACCCGGTCGGCAAGGCGATCCAGGACGGAGTCGCCGCGGCCAAGCGCAAGCGAGAAGAGCTGGAAGCCACCGCCATGCGGAAGATGCAGCAGGCGGACGGCAAGGAATAAAGGAAGAGTAGGGAAGGGGACAGTTGGCTAAGCGCAACCTGGCGGAACTCAAGATTCCCGCGACCTCGGCCTTCATTCCGGTGGCCAAACGGGTCGCCACCACGCTTGGCGGCCAGATGGGTTTCAGCCTTGTCGACCTCGACGAGCTGACGATTGCTCTCACCCAGGCATGCGACAGCGCAATCGCGGCTGCGGAGGACCTGGGCTCGCCGGCCGACCTCAAGCTCACGTACTTCGCAACCGACCGCGCACTGGTGGTCGACGTCGACCTGATGCCGAGCGGCAACGCCCTCCCGGTTCCCAAGCACCACACCGAGGTCGACCCCGAGCTGCAGAGACTCGCGTACGAGATGATCCGCTGCTTCGTGGACGACTTCCGGCCTCAGGTCGAACCGACGACTGGTCACGTCAGCTTCCGCATGGTCAAGTACCTGGCAGGCTGACCGCCTCGGCGTCCCTCTGATCTCGGAAGGGAGACACTAGATATCAGTGGCTGCACAACAGCGCATTCCCCGCGAGGAGCTGCGGGCGCTCCATCGCCGTTACCGGGAGACGACCGATCCCGCCGAGAAAGAGCGCATCCGTGAGCAGCTCGTCAATGCCTATCACGACTTCGTCTACTTCCTCGCCCGCAAGTTCCAGAACCGCGGCGAGCCGCTCGACGACATTGTGCAGGTCGGCTACCTCGGATTGATCAAGGCCATCGAGCGCTTCGACCCCGACCTTGGATTCGAATTCACGACTTTCGCGACGCTCACTGTCGCCGGCGAGATCAAGCGGCACTTCCGAGACAAGGGCACCGCCATCCGTTTCCCTCGCCGCCTCCAGGAGCTCCATTCATCCGTGGTTCGCGTCAACGAGCAGATGAAGAACGAGCTCGGGCGCGAGCCCACCGTTGCCGAGCTCGCCGAACGGCTCGGCGTCACTCCTGACGATGTGACAGAGGCGATAGAAATGGGCCCTGCCTACATGCCTTTGTCGCTGGACCAGCCCGTGGCCAGTGGCGACGGCTCGGACAGCCGCAACATCGCCGAGCAGATCGGCAGTCCCGACCCCGAGCTCGACCGGGTCGAGATGCGCGACGTCCTCGACCGCGCGATGGAGCACTTGACACCTCGCGAGAGGGCGATCATGGCGATGAGGTTCTACGAGCAGATGTCGCAGTCGGAGATCGCGCGCCGGCTCGGCATCAGCCAGATGCACGTGTCGCGCCTGCAGCGCGCGGCCCTCGAGCAGCTGCGCAAATACGTGCCACAAGAATCCGCCTCGTAGTGCCGCTCCGCGAATCCGGCGCGCCGCCCGACCCGCTGACACTCTTCCGGCGATGGTATCGCGGGGCCCAGGACGCCGGCGCACCGCAGCCCGACGCGATGGCCCTCGCCACGTGCGGTGATTCAGGTCCGTCGGTGCGCATGGTCCTGTACAAGGGCATCGAAGACGGTTCCTTTCTCTTCTACTCGAACTATGAGAGCCGCAAGGGCCGCGACCTCGCGCAGGACAACCGCGCGGCCATCGTCTTCTACTGGTTCGTCACCCATCACCAGGTCCGCGTCTCGGGGACCGTCCGCCGCCTGAGTCGCAAGGCGTCGCTCGCCTACTTCAGGAGCCGGCCGCGGGGTGCCCAGCTGTCGGCGCTGGCCTCGAGGCAGAGTCGCGTCATACCCTCGCGGGACGTGCTCGAGCGAGCAGTCGCGAAGCTCGATGCTAGGTATCGCGGTGATGTTCCGCTGCCCGACGGCTGGGGTGGATACGCGCTGCGCCCGCAGTGGATCGAGTTCTGGGAAGGCCGCCCTGACCGCCTCCACGATCGGCTCAGCTACCGGCGCAAGACGGGCGGTGGATGGCGGATCGATCGCCTAGCACCGTAAGCTAGACCCGCCCCGTGACCGGGAACGAGATCCGCAAACGTTTTCTAGAGCATTTCGCGAGTCGGGAGCATCTGGTTCTCCCAAGCGCGCCATTGGTGCCGCGCGGGGACCCGAGCACGCTCTTCATCTCGGCCGGAATGCAGCCGCTCAAGCCTTATTACCTGGGTTTGAGCCAACCGCCCGCGCCCCGTCTCGCGAGCGCACAGAAGTGCCTGCGAACCGGCGACATCGACGAGGTGGGGAAGACCGACCGGCACCACACGTTCTTCGAGATGCTCGGCAACTTTGCGCCCACCGGCGACTACTTCAAAGAGACGGCGATCCCGCTTGCGTGGGAGCTGGTGACGAAGGTTTTCAGCATGCCGGTCCACCGCCTTCGGGTGACCATCCATCCGACCGATGACGACGCCCACGGAATCTGGATGGTGCAACCTGGCATGCGCGCCGAACACATCACGCGACTCGAGGACAACTGGTGGGGCCTCGGCGCGGGCCCATGCGGCCCTGACTCTGAAATCTGGTGGGACCGAGGCAAGGAGGTCGGCTGCGGCCGAGACGATTGCGTCCCCGACCACTGCGCTCGCTTCACCGAGTTCTGGAACCTGGTGTTCCCGCAGTACGACCAGCGTGGACCGATCGCCGGCACATCGGGCGAGGCGATCAAGCGCGCGGTGGCCGATGGCAGCCTAGTCCCGCTGGCACGTCCGGCCATCGACACCGGCATGGGTCTCGAGCGGATGAGCTACATCCTGCAGGGCAAGACCAACGTCTTCGAGACCGACCTGTTCCAGCCGATCATCGAACGGATTCGAAGCCTCTCGGAAAAGCAGTCGACGTTTTCGGAGCGAATCGTGGCCGATCACGTGCGCGCCGCAAGCTTTGTCATCGCTGACGGGGTCACGCCGAGCAACGAGGGACGTGGCTACGTGCTGCGCCGCCTGATTCGCCGGGCCACTCTTCACGCTGAGCGGTTGGCGATGCGCTCGCCGGTCGGCCAGCTTGTCGACGACGTCGTCGCTGTGATGCGCACGCCGTACCCCGAAATCGAGCAGCAGGCCGCCGTGATCCGCGCTGCGATCGATCAAGAGGCGGCTCGATTCCAGCGCACTCTTCACGATGGCATGGAGCAGTTCGAGCGAATCGCCGCCCAACAGCCGAAGGTCATCTCCGGAACCGACGCTTTCAAGCTGCACGACACTTTTGGTTTTCCCATCGACCTCACCCGCGAGCTCGCCGCGGAGCGCGGCATCGCAGTGGACGAGGAGGGCTTTCGCGCCGCCATGGATGAGCAGCGCGCGAGGTCGCGCCGGGGCACGCCACAAGGGTGGGCGCTGGCGAAAGACATCCCGAAGTCCGAGTTCACCGGCTATCGCGAGCTGACGACCGAGAGCAAGGTGACCGCGCTGCGCAAAGATGGCAGCCCATCCGAGGCCGCGACTGAGGGCGAGTCGGTCGAAGTCTTCCTCGAGCGCTCTCCTTTCTATGCGGAGTCCGGCGGGCAGGTCGGCGACACCGGCACGATCAACACACCCAGCGGACAGGTGCGAGTCGAGGACACGCAAAAGCCTGTCGAGGGTGCCATCGCGCATCTCGGCACCGTGGTCACCGGCCAGGTGCGTATCGGCGAAAACGCGACAGCGGCTGTTGACTCCAGGCGCCGCGCGCAGATCGCGCGTCACCACTCCGCCACCCACCTGCTGCACAAAGCGCTTCGGGAGACGCTCGGCGAAAACGTCGTGCAAAAAGGCTCCTGGGTCGGTCCCGACCACACGACATTCGACGTGCCGCTGAACCGCGCCATCAACAAGGACGAGCTCGCGCGGATCAATCGCCGCGTCATGGAAAAGGTGCGAGCGGCACTGCCTTTCCACGAAAGCCACAAGCCGTTGAAAGAAGCAGTGGCCCAGGGTGCCATGCACCTGTTCGAGGAAAAGTACGGCGACGTCGTGCGGGTCGTGTGCTTCGGCGACTGGACGTGCGAGCTGTGCGGAGGGACGCACGTGAGCAACAGCGCTGACATCGGCACCGCGGTGATCGTCTCGGAGTCGAGCATCGGCTCGGGCCTAAGGCGCATCGACATGGTGGTCGGCGAGGCCGCCGATGACCTCGTGCTCCGCGATCGCGAGCTGGTCACTGAGCTTGCACGATCGTTCAATGCAGTGCCGGAGCAGCTGCCCGAACGACTCCAGGCGTTGCGCGGACAGCTCAAAGAATCCGAGCGCCGATTGAAGGAGCTGTCGGAGCAATTGCGCGGCGCGAGGGTCAAGGGGGCCGACGGCGTAGCAGTCAAACAAGGCAAAGTACCCTTTGTGACCGAGACTGTCGATGCCTCCAGCCCAGCGGAGCTGGCCGCGTATGCCGACCGCTACCTGGACGTGATGAAGTCTGGCGTCGTAACCCTTGTGGCCGGCGACATGTTTGTCATCAAGGTGTCCAAGGACCTCATCGAGGAATACGACGCTGCCCGCCTGGCCGCCCTGCTCGGCACCGGCGGCGGCCAGAAGCACATGGCGCGCGGAAAGCTGACGGTGCCCGCAGGCGAGGCGTTCAAGCGTCTCGAGGAGGCTTTGCGATAACCAAGTTCAAGTTCCTGCGCAAGCGCAGCGAGTACTACCGCCACTTCACCGTGCTCGACATCGGCACCGATCTGATCAAGGTCCTGGTCGTGCGGCGCGAGGGACCGGATGGCGAGGTGCTCGGCGTCGGTCGCGAGCCACAGAAGCCGGCCGCCATGTCGGGGGGCGCGATTGCCGACCTCGAGGCAGTGATCCAGTCGAGCAACCGTGCGCTCGAAGCTGCCGAGGACATGGCGAAGACGGTGCCCGGACAAGTCGTGGTCGGCATCGCCGGCGAGCTCATCAAGGGCTTTTCGTCGACGATCGCCTACCCGCGTGAGAACTCGAAGGCGCGCGTGCGCTCTGGTGAGATCTCCACGATGCTGCAGATGGTCCAGCGTCGCGCCTTGCGCGAGGCGCAGCACCTCCTCGAGATGGAGCGAAGCTACGGTCAGCTCGAGGCGCGTCTCGTCCACTCCGCCATCACGAATGTCCGCGTCGACGGCTACCCCGTCACCAACCCTGTCGGGTTCACGGGCAAGAACCTCGAGGTCACCGTCTTCAACACGTTCGCGCCGATGACCCACATCGACGCAATCGAGACCGTCGTTCGCGAGCTCGACCTCGAGCTTGCGGCTGCCGTCGCGCAGCCGTATGCGCTCGCGCGTGCGTGCGCCAGCGAGGAGACCTGGGCAGAAGGCGGAATCTTCGTCGACATCGGTGGCGGCACCACAGATGTCGCGCTGATCCGCGATGGCGGCGTCGAAGGGACGCGGATGTTCAACCTCGGTGGCCGCGCCTTCACGCGGAGGCTCGCGCTCGCATTCGGTCTCAGCTACGAGGAGGCCGAGGCGCGCAAGCTCAGGCACTCGGAGGGCCTCCTCTCCGCGGAACAGCACCGCCAGGTGTCGGACCTTCTGAGCGCCGACGCCGAGGTCCTGCTGCAAGGCCTCGCTCTCAGCATCAAGGAGCTCTCCCGGGGCGAGCGGCTCCCGACGAGCATCTACCTGTGCGGGGGCGGAAGCCTGCTACCCGAGCTCACGCTCGAGATGGTGAAGAACAACTGGGCAGCCGGCCTACCGTTCCCGCGCGAGCCGCGGATCCGCCACCTCGTACCGCCGGACGTGCGCAATCTGACCGACTCCACGGGCCAGCTTTCGACCCCTCAGGACATCGCTCCGATGGGCCTCGCGAACCACGCTTTGCGAACTGAGGCCGAGGAGCGCGACACGGTCAATACCGTCATGCGCAGGGTCCTAGGCGGTATAAAGGTCTGAGCATTCCCCGAGGAGACTTGTAAACGTCATGGCAACGAACCCGATTTACGTCGAAACGGAAGAGGAGATTCCGGAGGTCGTCGAGCGCCTCCGCCGTTTCGCCGGAGAGGACACCATGATCGTCCTTCCGATGCGGTCGCGCATCGGGCAGAGCCGTTTCAACTTCCAATTGCTGCGCAACTACGCCGCACGCATGGGCAAGCGCGTGACGGTCGTCTGCGACGACCCGGCGGTGCAGAAGATGGCGTCGGAAAGCGGCTTTCCGGTCTTCGGCGCGGTCGGTCCGCTGGGGGAAGGCATTCCCTCCGAGGCCGAAGCTGTCGCGCCGGTACGGCGCTGGTGGCAGAGATCGCGAACTGCACCGACGACGCACGTGGGCATCGCAGCCCCGACCAGGCTCCTCACGAGAACCGCGACCGAGCTCAAGCCCGGGCGCTTTTTGCTGTACATCACCGCGGCAACGCTGCTGCTGGTCGGCCTGTTCGGTGCGGCGATCTTCGTCCCCTCGGCCGACGTCAAGCTGGTCGCGCAGGCCGCCCCGTTCACGCAGAAAGACGTCGAGATCCAGGCCCAGCCTGGCAAGGCGCCGATCAAGGTGCGGTCGGTGGTCACCCAACGCTCCAACTCGCAGGGCTTCAAAACAACTGGTTCGATCGTGGTCCCGCTAGCGCCGGCGATTGGGGCGGTCACCTACAGCAACAAGTTCGCACCACCGCATTGCCCCGGAGCCTCCTGCGGCTCCCCTGGTCTGATCATGCAGCCCGGTCAACGTTTGGTCAACTCAAACGGACTCGTATTTGCGCAGACCTCCGGAGACGTGCTCGTCAAATGGGGGCAAACAGCCAACGCCAATATCCAGGCGGTGGTTCCGGGTACGACCGGCAACGTGGGTTCGGACACCATCACCGTCATCCAGGACAGCCGCTATGACCCCAACATGTTCACCGTTACGAATCCACAGGCCACCGGCGGGGGCACCGATCCGTCCAACACGCCTCAAATGACCGTGGCCGACTTCGACTCCGGTCGCGCACAGCTCGAGCAAGAGCTGCGCCAGGCCATCGCCCAGACCCTCGTGGGTGGAACCCAGGCCGGTGAGAAGCTCAGCGAGACGGTCATCTTCGGAGCGCCGCAATACACGACCGACCACCAGCCCAACGACAAGGTCCCATCCTTCAGCGGCACGATGACGATCAGCGGCGAGGGCGACTACTACAACGACGCTGACGTGCAGAAGGCGTTTCGGGACAACCTGGCAACACGCGTGCCAAACGATCAGCAGCTGCTCACCGAGAGCCCGATCGTGGTCACCTACCGCATTCTCAGCGCAACCTCAGGAGGCAACATCACCTTCCTCGGCAACGCCTCAGCTTTCGTCGCCCCGAGGCTGGACGAGGAGAAGATTCGCGCTGCGATCGTCGGACGGCCGCTGGCCCAGGCGAGGTTCTATCTGGAGCGGCTGCCGATCCGGTCGGTGGCCATCAAGGAACAGCCGATGGCGCTGCCCCTGATGCCGCTCCTGGCACGCCGCATCACACTTCATTACGTGATTCAGCAGGGGGCAGGGACCAACCCGAACCCGGCAGCATCGCCGTCGCCAGGCGCATCGCCCAAGCCGTCGCCGTCGCCATAGTGGTGCGCCACTAGGTGCGCACCCTCGCGGTGGATCCGGGGTCGAAGCGGGTCGGCCTCGCGGTGAGCGACCCCAGCGGGACCATCGCGTCCGCCCTATCGACGGAGCCGGCGGAGCCCGCCGCCACGCTCGCGTCGCGGTTGGCGGAGATCGCGAAGGCACAGGAGGCGGGCCGGATCGTGGTCGGCCTTCCGTTACGCCTCGATGGCAGGCATGGTCCCGAAGCCAAGGCGGCGCAAGAGCTTGCGGACCGACTTCGTAAGGCGTCGGGACTTCCGGTGGAGCTCGTCGACGAGCGCCTCACGACCGCGGAAGCGGAAAAGTCGCTGATCGCGGGCGGCATGCGCCGAGAGAAGAGACGGGCGACCGTGGACAGGGTGGCGGCTACCCTCTTGCTGCAGGGCCATCTGGACGCGAAACGAAATGGGTGACGAGCCTCAGACGATCACGTTGATCGACGAGTCCGGGATCGAGCGCCGGTTTCAACTTCACGACGCGTTTGACCTCGCAGAGGTCCACTACTACCTGGTCGAGGCGGCCGATGATCCCTCGCAGGTGCTCCTGCTTCGGGAGGGAGCCGGTGGCCTGGAGACTGTGGATGGAGATGAGTTCAAGCAGGTGATGACAGCGCTCGAAGAGGACAAGGTCGAGTGAAGGGCATCGTGGCCATCGTGCTGGTGATCGGCCTCCTCGGCTTCGGCACGTCTCGTGGCGCCGATTGGTGGAACACCAACGTCAACACACCGATCTCCTCCACCGACAAAGCCGTCCCGTTCCAGATCGAGCCTGGCGAAACCCCGACGCAAATCGGTACTGACCTCTATACGGCGGGACTGATTCGCAGCACTATCGCCTTCGACATGTACACGCGGGTCAACAATGCCGGGCCTAAATTCCAGGCCGGCTCCTTCGTGCTGAACACCAACATGTCTCTCGCGCAGATCGTCTCCGCGCTTCAGCATGGCAAGTCCGACCAGAAGACCATCACGTTCAAGGAGGGCCTCCCGCTTCGAGAACAGGCCAAGGTAGCGGAGACGAAGGGTATCGGCACGGCGGCTGAATATCTCGCTGCTGCGAAGGATCCCGCGTGGGCCTCGACATACACCTTCTTGCCTGCGAAAGCCGGCAATCCGGATGCGCCCTACGAGGGCTACCTCTTCCCGGACACTTACCTGATCGACCCCAAAGCCGGCGTCCGCGGCTTGATCAAAGCGCAGCTCGACCAGTTCGGAGTCGTCTTCTCGGCCGACCTGCGCGCTCAGATCGCCAAAGACACGCCTGCCCGGCCGGCCCAGACGATTCAGTCAATCGTCATCCTGGCCTCGATGGTCGATCGCGAGGCCAACGCCATCACGGCCAGTGACCGAGGCAATGTGTGCAGTGTTTACTACAACCGCCTCAAGGTCAAAATGACCCTCGGCGTTGACGCCACGCTCCTGTACGCGCTCAAGAGGCTGCAGCCGGAACCCACGGCGGCGGAGCTGGGGCTGAACAGTCCCTACAACACCCGTCTGTACGGCGGCCTTCCGCCTGGACCGATCAGCAACCCCGGCAAGGCCGCGATCCTTGCGTGCATCAACCCTCCGCAGACGCAGTACCTCTACTACTTCACCGACCGAGTGGGCGTCACGCATTTCGAGACCAACGGGGCGGACTTCGAGCGCGACAAAGACAAGTACGGCTTGAGCGGCAGCTGAGCGCGCGACGCGTTGTCTACCTGGTCGGTCACGGGATCTCCTATTCGCGAAGCCCCGACATGCATAACGCGGCGTTTAGAGCGATCGGCCTGGACTGGACGTACGAGCTGCTCGACGTGCCGCCTGGCGACGTACTCGCGGCCATGAGCCGCCTGCGGCAGCCAGACGTGGCAGGCGCCAACGTCACGATTCCTCACAAGCAGGCTGTGCTGCAGCACCTGGACATCGTGGATCCCGAAGCCGTGCGGGCGCGAGCCGTCAACACCATCGTCAGGGACAGGGACAAGCTGGTTGGCTCCAACACAGACATCGCTGCGATTCGCGCCGCGATCGCCGCGGTGGGCCTCGAGGCCAAGGGCGCCAAAGCCGTGATTCTCGGCGCAGGCGGGGCAGCACGGGCGTCCGCTGTGGCGCTCGAAGGCGCGCATCTCACCTTTGTCTCGAGACACCCCGAAGACGGTGACCTGCCCGGTTCGGTAATCGGCTGGGACGATCCATCCCTCCACAAGCTCGTCAGGTCCGCTGATGTGCTGGTGAACGCGACGCCGCTCGGCCGGCGCGACGAGATGCCGATCCGGCCGGCGGCGCTGCCCAGCCACGGCGCTGTCATCGACCTGGTGTACGTCACTGGCGGAACGCCGCTCGTCCGCAAGTCGCGTTCGCTCGGCCTGCGCACCGCCGACGGCTGGGAGGTGCTGCTCGCGCAGGGCACGAGGTCCTTCGAGGCCTGGACGGGTCGCGCCGCGCCGGTGGGCGCGATGCGCGACACTCTGCAGCCGTGACATCGATTCTGATTCCGGTCCTCTGGGCGTTCGTGGGCGCCGCGGGGGGTTGGCTGGTGCGCTGGGGCTCGGTCCGGCTCGCGCGACTCGAAGAGCTTGAGCCGGGTAATTCGCCCTGGCAGGTCTACGGGCCGCCGATCCTCTCCGCCGTGCTGTTCGCCATCTTTGCGACGCACGTGACCGCGATTCCACTGCTCGCTCTCCGCAGCCTGTTCGTGCTCGTTCTGGTGCAAGTGATCTTTTTCGATTTCGAGCATCGCCTGATCCTCGACCGGGTGATATTTCCGGCGATGGCGCTCGCCCTGGTCGTGAGCCTCTTCGGCCATCCGTGGTGGGCGGGCATCGCGAGCGGCCTGGCTGTTGGGCTGGTGTTCTTGCTGCTGGGCCTTGTGGGCCAGGCGATTTTCAAGGCGGAGGCGCTGGGGTTTGGCGACGTGAAGCTCGCCCTGTTCATGGGCCTGCTCGTGGGATGGCCCTCCATAGTTCAGGCGGTTTTCTATGGCGTGTTGCTCGCGGGCTTGGCTTCGGTGTGGGTGATCATCCGCAACCGCTCGATGAAGGGGACGATCGCCTATGGACCCTACCTGGCCGGGGGCACTCTGATCGTTTTGTATCTGCTGCCAGAATAGGTCGCGATGAGCAACCTGCTTCCCGGTGAGAACCTGGTGGTCAAGGCCCACCCGCACTGGATCGTGCTGGTCAAGTCGGTCTGGATCCCGATCGTCCTGGTCGTCCTGGTCCTGATCGCCGACTTCACGTTCCTTCGGGACAACTACAACTCGTGGAACCTGCCACTCCACTTCCGTACTTATGTGACTCTCGCCGTGATCGCGCTCGCGGGGCTCTGGCTGATCGTGGTGTGGATTCGCTGGCAGTCGACCTCGTACACGCTGACCGACCAGCGAATCAAGATCGAGACCGGCGTGTTCGGCCGCCAGGAGAAGATCATCCCGATCGATCGGATCCAGGACTGCACGACGAAGATGTCGCTGCTCGGCCGCATGCTCGGCTACGGTCGGGTCGAGATCGACGCCGCCGGCGCGCAGGGCGCCGAGATTCTCGAGCACCTACCTGACCCGGGGAGCTTCCGCGACCAGGTTTTCATGCAGTCGGAGAAGCGAAGGGGTGGCGGCCCGGCGGCGGCGCCCGCAATGCCGGCCAACCCGAGCGGCGTCTGATCTCTCCACGACGCAACCCGGCGAGGTGATCGAACTTTGGTCCGCTTGATCCTCGACTCGTCCACAGGAAGCTACCCCGTCGTCATCGGCAGCAATCTCAATCGCGAGCTGCGCGCCGTTGTGTCGCGGCTCGACCCGACCGGCGCTGCGATCATCACCGACTCCAACGTCAGGCCGTGGGCGGTCAAGGTCGCCAAGTCGATCAAGCGCGCCGGCCTGAAAACCGCGATTCATGTGATCCCGGCAGGCGAGCGTTCGAAGTCGATCACCCAGCTCCACGAGGTGCTCGCATTCCTCGAGCGCCAGCGCATCGATCGAGGCGGATGCGTCATCGCGGTAGGCGGCGGCACGGTGGGGGACCTCGCAGGATTCGCAGCCGCGGTATGGCAACGAGGAATCCGCCTGGTGGGTGTGCCTACGACGCTGCTGGCGATGGTCGACTCGAGCATCGGGGGGAAGACCGGGATCAACGGGACCCGCTCGAAAAACGCCATCGGCGCCTTCTGGCAGCCGTCGGCGGTGATCGCCGATCTGGCCTGCATTGAGACGCTGCCGGCAGCGAACTACCGGGAGGCGTTCGCCGAGGTTGTAAAGTACGCCGTTGCCATGGACCGAGGCCTGTTCGAACTGCTGCAAAAGGAACGGCCGCGCCTTCTCGACGAGGATCGCGCGATGCTCGAGCGGGTTGTTTTCCGCTGTGTCGCGGCGAAGGCGCTGATCGTCGCCAAAGACGAGCGCGAGAAGGGACCGCGTGCGCTCCTCAATTACGGACACACCGCCGGCCACGCGCTCGAGGCGGCCAGCGGCTTTCGCATCTCACACGGCCGGGCGGTCGCGTTCGGCATGCGAGTCGCGGCGCGGATCGCGCTGTCGATGGAGCTGTGCAGCAAGCGGTTGGTCGAATCGCAGGACGAGCTGCTCACCGAATATGGGTTGCCCGACAGGGTGCCTCACGTCGACCCGGCGCGCCTGCTGGCGGCGATCCCTCGCGACAAGAAGGCGCGCCGGGGCAAGGTCGCGTGGGTCATGCCGCGAAGGCTGGGTCACGCCGAGCCCGGGCATGCCGTGCCTTCCGCGCTGGTGCGCCGAGTCGTCACGCGAGCGCTGGACCGATGACACCCAGCAAGAAGTCGAAACGGATCGTCGTGGTCAACGGGCCGAACCTGAATCTGCTGGGGAAGCGGGAGCCGCACATTTACGGCACTCGCACGCTCGCCGACCTGGAAAAGGATGTACGCGCGAAGGCGACCCAGCTGGGCGTGACGGTGACCTTCTTTCAGAGCAACGACGAGGGGGCGATCATCGACTTCCTGCAGAAGGAGGCGCCGGGGGCGCTGGGGATCGTGATCAACCCTGGGGCACTGTCCCACTACTCGCTCGCTCTCTTCGATTGCCTCACAGCTGTGAACGTCCCCACCGTCGAGGTCCACCTCTCGAACATTCACGCACGCGAAGAGTTCCGGTCGAAGAGCGTGACGGCTCGTGCCGCGCGCGGGGTGGTTATGGGCCTGGGCTTTGCCGGGTATGGAATGGCTATGGAGTATCTCGCAGAGCAGTGATCTCGACCAACGACTTTCGCAACGGAACGATGTTCGAGATGGACGGTCAGCTGCTGGAGATCGTCACCGTCGAGCACATCAAGCTGGCGCGGGCGGGCGCAGTCATCAAGGCCAAGGTGCGCAACGTCCTGACGGGTTCGATCTTCGAGCACAGCTTCCGTGGCGGCGAGAAGTTCAAGACAGTCCGCATCGACAAGAGCGAAGCGACGTACCTCTATGCCGACGGCACTCATCACTACTTCATGGACACCAAGACCTACGACCAGGTGCCCGTTGATGAGGAAATGCTGGAGTCGGTCCTCCCACTTCTCAAGGAGGGAAGCACCGCCTACCTCCTGCGTTACCAGGACCGTTTGATCGGCGTCGAGCTGCCCATCAACGTCGAGCTGAAAGTGGCGTCGACCGATCCGGGATTCAAGGGCGACACGGTGTCCGGCGGGACCAAGCCCGCGAAGCTCGAGACCGGGGCCACGATCCAGGTGCCGCTCTTCATCCAGCCTGGCGACTTGATCCGGGTCGACACGCGAACGAACAGCTACATGGAGCGGGCCTAAGCCCAGACCACATGGCCGACCCCCGTCTTTGTGGGGGGCGGAGCGGCGGGTCGAGGCGGTAAAGTGGGCTCGTTATGGGTGAGAACGGCTCATTGGGGGCGGTCCGCGTGGCCAACGAGGTCATCGCAAGCATCGCAGCACTCGCCGCGTGCGAGGTCGAAGGCGTGAAGGGCATGGACGAGGCCGCGGCGCGGCATTTTGGCGACTGGGTGCGCCGCCAGGGCGCGCACCGCGGTGTGCGGGTGCACATCGAGTCGGATCGGTCGATCCACCTCGAGGTCTTCATCACGGTGGACTCGGATGCCAAGCTTGCAGACGTAGCGGCCTCAGCTCAAGCCAACGTCGTCGAAGCGACCGAGCGGATGCTCGGCCTGGAAGTGGGGGAGGTCAACGTCTTCGTCTCGAGCGTCGCCTTCGCCAACTAGATACCCAGTGGGCAAGAGGCACCAGGCCAGGGAGCTGGCGCTCAAGACGCTGTTTCAGCTCGAGGCCGCTGACGACGATGCGGAAGAGGTCCTGCGCTATCACGCCTTCGAGGGCGCCGCAACATCCGACGTCGCAACGTTTGCGCTGCAGCTCGTCAACGGAGTGATTGCCAACCGCGAGAAGCTCGACTCGATCCTCAGCGAAGCATCCGACCACTGGAAGCTCGAACAGATGGCCAAGGTCGACCGCATCATCCTGCGCATCGCGGTTTACGAGATCGCCATCGATCGCCATGTGCCGACCAAGGCTGCGATCAACGAGTCGATCGAGCTCGCCAAGACATTCTCGGGAGATGAGGCGGGCCGCTTCGTGAACGGCATCCTCGGTCGCGTCGCCGCAAGCGTCTCGGCTTGACCGGCCGGCCGGTCGAGACGACCTTCGAGGAGGTGCTCACCGCCCTCGAGAAAACCATCGCCGACCTCGCGAGCGGGACCGCGCCGCTCGAGGAGCTGGTCGCCGCCCACCAACGAGCCGTCAGCCTGCTGGCCGAGGCGCAGTCAAGCCTCGACGGGCTCAGGGCTCGTGCTGACGAGATAGCTCGGACGCTAAAAGACCCGGCGAGTTCGGGACCCCTAAGGTAGGCGGGTGAAATTTCTCCTCGCCCCGCTGGTGGCCTGGGCGATCGCTCAAGCAGCCAAGGTGATCCTCACGTCGATGCGCCAGCGCAGGTTGAACCTTCGCGTGCTGGCCGAGACCGGAGGGATGCCCAGCAGCCATGCCGCCATCGTGATGGGCTTGACCACGGCAGTCGGGAAATATGCCGAAGTCTCCTCCGCTGCCTTCGCGATCGCGCTTATCTTCTCGTTCGTGGTCATGTACGACGCCGCGGGCCTTCGCCGGGCCGCCGGCCGGCAGGCCGCCATCCTGAACCGCCTTGTCGAGGACCTCGTCCACATGCGGGGCATGCAGGAACAGAGGCTTCGCGAGCTGCTCGGCCACACGCCGTTCGAGGTGGTGGTCGGCGCGCTTCTCGGCTTCGTCGTTGGGCTGATCCTCTGACGCCAATGCCTCGTCTTGACGTCATGGTGACGAGAAACGGCCTTGCTGAGTCGCGCGAGCGCGCGCAGGCCCTCATCCTCGCCGGCAAGGTGAAGGTCGCGGGCGAGACAGAGCGGCGGCCGGACCGCTCGGTCAGCGACGACGCCTCGATCTCGGTGGAGTTGGGGCCGGACTTTGCGAGCCGTGGCGCGCTGAAGCTGGGTCCTGCGCTCGACCACTTCCGTGTCGATCCGCAAGGCCGGGTCTGCGCGGACATCGGCGCGTCGACCGGTGGGTTCACCGACGTGCTCTTGCGGCGCGGGGCTGCAAAGGTCTACGCGATCGACGTCGGCCGCGGCCTCATCCACTGGCGCCTTCGACAGGACCCGCGAGTGGTGGTGATCGAGCGCGTGAATGCACGTGACCTCGACGCTTTCGCCGAGCCAGTCAGCCTGATCGTGGTCGATGTCTCGTTCATCAGCCTGGAGAAGGTGCTTCCGGCGCTGCGCCGTGCCGCACCGGACGCGGAGGTCGTGACCCTGTTCAAACCGCAGTTCGAGGTCGGCCGGCTCGATGTGGGCAAAGGCGGCATAGTCCGCGACGTGGTCGTGGTCGAAGCAGCGCTGCAGAGGTTTCGCGAATGGTGCTCCGGCAACGGCTACGAGGTCACAGGCGAGGTCGCATCCGCGGTGACCGGAGCTCAGGGCAACCAGGAGTTCTTTCTTCGCTTGATGGCGAAATGACCGTTTGCATCCTGCGCGGTCCGGGCGCGGAGCAGTCGGTCATCGACCGCGCCATCGCCACCTTGAAGGATCGAGGTGTCGAGGCGTTTGACGTCGACCGTGACGGGCCCGCCACCGCTGTCACCGAGAGGCTCAAGGGTTGCACGCTGATCGTGACGCTCGGGGGCGACGGCACATTTCTCGCCGGAGCGCGGTTTGCCGCTCCGCGAGGCATCCCGATCCTCGGAGTCAACCTCGGCCGGCTTGGCTTCTTGACCGAGGTGGAAGCTGAACAGCTCGAGGTGGGGCTCAAGCGCTATGTCGATGGCGAGTACCGGATCGAAGAGCGGACCATCCTGAAGGTGGTCCTCAGCCGCGGCGAGAAGACCGTGGCCCGCGCGATCGGGCTCAACGAGGTGGTGGTCGACCACTCGGGCGAGGCTCGAATGCTCAGGGTCGAGATCGATGTCGGCGGCCAGGCCGTAGGCGTGATCGATGCGGACGGTGTCATGGTCGCGACCGCCACCGGCTCGACCGCATACGCGCTTGCCAGCGGCGGGCCGATCCTGGAACCCACGCTCCGCGACCTGGTGCTCGTGCCCATGAATCCGTTCGCCCTCACAGTCCGGCCGATAGTGTTTCCACCAGGCCAGGACATCACGCTCAAGGTCCTTCGTGGGCCGGCCGAGATGCGGATCGACGGCCGTCGGGGGCGAGCGGTGGCCGGCGGCGATAAGGTGCGGTGCGGTTCGCATCCCCGCCGGCTCAAGGTGGTTCGCTTCAGCCCTCCCGAGGAGTTCTACCGGCGGTTGGGCGACAAGCTTGGCTGGGGCCGTCCACTCGTTCCGAAGAAGTAATGCTCAAGGAACTTCGAGTCCGCGACCTGGCGCTGGTCGCGGAGTGTCGCGTGCGCTTCGGCCCTGGGCTCAACCTTCTCACCGGAGAGACCGGCAGCGGCAAGTCGCTCATCGTCGACGCGCTCAGCCTGACGCTCGGTGCCAGGGCAGCCGCCGACCAGGTGCGCCACGGAGCCGAGCGCGCCACGGTGGAGGGGGTCTTCGAGTCTGGCGGCGCCGCGCTGGTGCTGCAGCGCGAGCTGGGCAAACGCAACGCCGCAAAGATCGATGGCCGGTCGGCGCCGGCCGAAACGCTGCGTGAGCTCGGGCGCAGCCTCGTCGCGCTGCATGGGCAGCATGAGCATCACGCGCTCCTGGACAGCGAGACCCAGACGGAGCTCCTCGATGGGTATGCCGGAGCGCTCGAGGTGCGAGCTGCTGTCGCCGCACACCACGCGGCCTGGATCGAGGCCGGCAACAAGGTGCGCGACCTCGAGCAGCTGCGGTCGCGTGGCCAGCGCGAGCAGGAATACATGCGCTGGCAGCTCGAGGAGCTGCGTTCGGCTGACCCGCGCCCGGGCGAGGACGAGGAGCTCTCGGCCGAGCGCGCGGCGGCGAGGCACGCGGCTCGCCTTTCGGAGCTGGGGCAGCAGGCGATCGAAGCGCTTCACGAGGACGGCGTGGCACGTGCTGCATCCTCCATCCGGTCCGCGGCCGAGCTCGATCCGCGGCTCGCCGAGCAGGCGTCACGCCTGGAGCTGCTTGCGGAGGAGTCGTCTGACGTGATCCTCGAACTCCGACGGTACGGCGAGCTGCTGGACTCCGATCCAGGAAGGCTGGAGACGATCGAATCACGCCTGGCAGTGCTCGACGGAATCAAGCGCAAGTACGGAGGCACAGTCGAATCCGCGATCGAGGAACGCCGCCGTCTCGAGGTGCAGCTCGGCGCGACTCAAGACCTCGAGGGCTCTGTTGCAGCCGCGCAGGCCGAACGCGACAGTCGTCGTAAGGACCTCGAGGCTGCCGCCAAGAAGCTCACCGACGCACGTGCTGGAGGTGCTCACCGGATGCAGAAGGCGGTCGCGGCCGAGCTCACCGGCCTGCGCCTCGAAGGCGCGCGCTTCGAGGTCGCCCTTCGGCCTGCGACGGAGATCGGCGCGAGCGGTGCTGAGGGTGCGGAGATGATGTTCTCGGCTAACCCCGGGGAGCCGCTGCAGCCGCTGGCCCGCGTCGCGTCGGGCGGCGAGTTGGCTCGGGTGATGCTTGCGATCAAAACCGTCGGCGCCGACGCCGACAAGCTGCCGACGCTGGTCTTCGACGAGGTCGATGCGGGCATCGGTGGTGAAGCCGCGGTGCAGGTTGGCCTTCGCCTCAAAGCGCTTGGCTCGCGACACCAGGTGCTGGTCGTAACGCATCTCGCGCAGATCGCCGCTTTCGCGGATCACCACCTGCTCGTGGAGAAATCTCCCGGCGCCGATGGGCGAAACGTAGTGTCAGTGCGCGAGCTGACCTCGGACGATGATCGGGCGCGAGAGCTCGCGCGGATGATGAGCGGCGGCGTCACAGCGAAAGCGGTGGCACGAGCTCACGAGCTGCTGCAGGAGTCGAGGAAATAGTGCCAAAGCTGTTCAGCGGACCAGAGGACCGGCGCATCAGGCGCGCGCTGTGCATCGTCGCGCACCCTGACGACATCGAGTACTACTGTGCCGGCGCCATTCTTCTGATGACCCGCCATGGCGCGGTCGTCGAATTCGTGCTCGCCACATCCGGAGACAAGGGCGCGCGTGACGCGACCAAGTCCCGCGCGAAGGTGGCGCGAATCCGCGAGCGCGAGCAGGAGATGGCCGCGGACGTGTTGGGCGTGAAACGAGTCGCCTTTCTGCGCCACCCGGATGCCGAGCTCATCGAAAGCCTCGAGCTGCGTGAGGAATTCGTCCGCGAGATCCGGACCTCGAAGCCCGATGTACTGCTGACGTTCGATCCCAATGTCCCCTACCGATTTCATCCCGACCATCGGGTCGTCGGGCGCGTGGCGCTCGACGCGGCGTGGCCCAGCGCACGGGATCCACTGACCTTTCCCAAGGCCGGCGCTCCACACGAGACCGCGGAGGCGTGGTGCTTTGGAGGCGTGCAGCCCACATTCGAGATCGACGTGAGCGAGGTGCTGAGCAAGAAGATCGAAGCCCGCCTTGCACATGCGAGCCAGACCAAAAGCCCTGCAACGCTCATGCGCCGCTGGCGGGCGACCGCCGGGGTCGAGAAGTTCCACCAGGTGAACCTGAGATAGAAAGTATGAGAAGGAACCGGACTGTTCCTTCTGCGCGCAAGCGGCGAGAAGGATGGGACTTACTGAATGCATCGCCCGGTCGGCTTCGCCGACGGGGCTGCTCATCTTCCCGGGATGGGATTTTCGAAATGGTTCTCCTCATCACGCATGGCGTTTACATGCATGCCGTGGGGACGGCCGGAGTGAATCCGGCCTTCACGCCACGTTTTCGAAGGTTGCCGGGACCCCTATCCTTAGCCCTCGTGGAACCCCCAGTCGCTGCCCCGCGCCTCGACGTCAAGACTCCGGTGTTCGAGGGCCCGCTCGAGCTTCTCCTGGCGCTTGTCGAGCGCGAAGAGCTGGACATCTTCCAGGTCTCGCTGGCCAAGGTGACCGACGCTTATCTGGCGGAGATCGCCGCGCGAGAAGTCGCGGACCCTCAGGAGATGGCCGAATTCCTGTGGATGGCCGCGCGCCTGTTGCTGCTCAAGTCCATCCGCCTGCTCCCAGGCGAGGTGCCGACTGACGAGGAGACCGACCTCCTGGGGTGGGAGGAAGAGGTCAGGCAGCGGCTGGAGGAGTACCGCGTCTACAAGGAGATGGCCGGCGAGCTGATGGAGCGGGCGAAGCAGGATTCGTTCTCGTTCCCACCGCCCGCCCGCCCCGTCGAAGCTGGAGGGCAGGAGGAGCCGCTCGAGGTCGGGCTGCTCCTGGTCGCCTTCAACAGCGTGCTCGCTCGCATTCCGCCTCGTCCGCTAGTCGTCACCGGGCGCACGTGGACGCTGCAGGAAAAGCTCGACATGCTCACGATCCGTCTGCGGCACGGACCGATCGAGCTGGTGGAGCTGATCCTGGAATCGGAGGACCGCCTCGAAGCCGTCGTGACATTCGTCGCGGTGTTGGAGCTTTTGCGGCGATCGCTGGTGCGCATCCAGCAGAAGGAGCGCTTCGGCCCGATCCACGTCGAAGCGAGGGAGCCTGCCGGTGGGTGAGATCTCGGGGGCGCTGGAGGCGATCCTGTTCAGCTCCAACCGGCCTTTGAAGCTTCGCGAGCTGCAGCAGGCCACTGACACGGATCGCACCGCTGTCGAGCAGGCGCTCGAGGAGCTTCGCAAGTCGCTGGATGGACGTGGCGTGATGCTGATGCGGCACCACGACGAGATCCACCTCGCGACGCGCCCCGAGTACGCGGCGGCGGTGCGGCGCGCACTTCGCCCCGAGGTGTCGGGGAAACTTTCAGCCGCGGCCTACGAGACGCTCGCGATAGTGGCCTTCCAGCAGCCGGTGGCTCGGTCGCGTATCGAGGCTGTGCGCGGCGTCAACTGCGACAGCGTGCTCACCAACCTCGAGCTGCGCGATCTGATCACCGAGGTCGGGCGGGGTGCCGGACCCGGTCAACCGAAGCTGTATGGCACCACGATGCGGTTTCTCCAGGTGGTCGGACTCGAGTCGCTCGACCACCTGCCCAGGCCACGACTCGAGCCAAATGACGTTGGTGCAGAATCGAGCGCACGGCAAACCAAGAACGACTGAATCGCTTCCTGGCGCGATCGGGAGTGGCCAGCCGGCGCGCCGCTGACGAGCTCATCGCGTCTGGTTCCGTACGCGTCAACGGCAAGAAGCCGCCGCCCACCGGCATGCTCATCGATCCGGAACGGGACCGCGTCACTGTCGACGGCCAGGCTGTCAAACCAGTCACGCGGCATCGCTACATCGTCTTGAACAAACCGCTCGGCGTCATCACCACCGCGAAAGACGAGGTCTTGAGGACGACAGTGCTCGACGTGGTGGGCGACGAGGGCAAGGGTGGACACCGGCTGTTTCCTGTCGGTCGCCTGGATGCTGACACGTCGGGCTTGATCCTGCTGACCGACGATGGCGATCTCGCGTATCGCCTCACGCATCCGAGCTACAAGGTGGCGAAGGAATACATGGCCGTCGTCACGGGCAATCCGAACTCGACAGATGTGGAGAGCTTGCGCAAAGGCGTCAAGCTCGACGACGGCGTGACCGCTCCCGCCGAGGTCGACGTGATTCGCATCACGCCTGGGGCGCGTGACTCAGGGGTGGCTGAGCTTCGGATCGTCATCCGCGAGGGCCGCCACCGCCAGGTCCGCCGGATGCTGCATGGCGTCGGCCACAAGGTCCAGACATTGAAGCGCGTCGGCTTCGGGCCTTTGAAGCTTGGGCGGCTTAAGGCGGGGGGCTGGCGGGTGCTGGGCGATGCCGAGATCGCGGCTCTGCAACGCGCGGTGAGCGAGAAGCACGGGACCTCCCCACGCGGTGGGGAGGCCAGGTGATAGTCGCCATCGACGGCGGCGTCGCTTCGGGCAAATCGGCTGTCGGTAAGCGCGTCGCCGAGGCGCTTGGCCTTCCATTCGTCGACAGCGGCTTGATGTATCGAGCCATCACGCGGGTCGCCGCCGAGCGAGGTATAGATCCGCACGACGCTGAAGCGCTCACTCAATTGGCTAACTCAACCGACGTAAAGATCGACGGTGAGAGGGTGTGGGTGGACGGAGTGGAGCTCACCGACAGGATCTACGACGCCGACTATTCAGAGGCATTGCCGCTCGTCGCCGCCGTCCCGGGCGTGCGAGAAGCCCTTGTCGAACAGCAGCGGCGGCTGGGGGATAGCGGGGTCGTGATGGCCGGCCGGGACATCGGCACCGTTGTCTTCCCGGACGCCGACTACAAGGTCTTCCTGGTGGCAAGCCTTGATGAAAAGGTCCGGCGCCGCGCCGCGCAGTTCGAGAAGAGAGGCGAGAAGGTGGACCAGGAAGCGATGCGCAAAGAAGTCGAAGAGCGGGATCGCGTCGACACGCAGCGAGCGGTCGCGCCGCTGCGGCCTGCGCCTGACGCGTTCGTGATCGATACGGATCGGCTGGACGTCGATGAGGTGGTCGACGTGATCCTCAAGTACATCGCTGAGCATCCCAAGCCGAAATGATTTACGCGTTCCTGCGCGGACTGATGCGCTTCATTGTCCATACGTATCTCGTCGGGCTGTTCGAGCTTCGCGGAATGGAGAATGTCCCGCGCACGGGCCCGCTCATCATCTGTCCCAACCACCAGGGGACGATCGATCCGCCTCTCGTGCCAGCCTTTGTTCCGCGCAGCGACACCTGGAACATGGCGAAGTCCGAGTTCTTCCGGAACCCGATCCTCGCCGTCATCTATCGCAGCTACAACGCGTTTCCGGTGGTACGCCACTCGGCCGATCGAGCCGCGCTGCGACGAGCTTTCGACCTTCTAAAGGCCGGCCACGCTTTGATCATGTATCCGGAGGGAACGCGAGTGGAGTCGGGCGGGCTGGCAAAGCCTGAGCCGGGGGCGGGCTTCATCGCTCAGAAAGCAGCGTGTCCGGTCCTTCCGGTTGGCTTGACTGGTACGCGCGAGTGCCTCCCTAAGGGCGCCTGGTGGCCGCGCCGCGTCAGAGTGACTCTCACCTTCGGCAAGCCATTCCTTGTGCTGCAGAAGCGCGCCGACGGCTCGCGTGTCTCGCACGAGGAGGCATCCGACGCGATCATGGTCGCGATCGCCGAGCTGCTGCCGCCCGACCAGCGTGGGGCGTTCAGCGACCTCGAGTCACACCGCAAGCGCCTCGCCGGGGTAACAGTCCCGATTTCTGTCGGCGCCAAGTAGCAGTTCCACCTCCCCATCTGGCCTGACGCTTCGCGCCCCACCGGCGCTTCGCGCCACCCCCCATAAATGGGGAGGCGCCACGTTCCCCACAAGTGGGGAAGGGACTCATCCCAACCTAAGGGAGGCGATTAGCCGATTGCGGGTCGGGCCCAGTCGTCCTCGGTGAGGCTGCCCAGCGCGGGGTTGAAGCAGGCGTCGAACGCCTCCTTCAAAGTCTGCGGCGTCAGGCGCGGCGGCTCCTGCCGGTAGTTGGCAAGGTCGACGAGCCGTGCCATCAGCGCGCGAGGGTGCGAGCCGCGCAGCGGCTTTTTGCCGTAAAGATTGTTGAGCAGGTATCCGATCGCCTTCTCGTCGAATGCCACGCCCTGGCGGTCGCACTCGTATCGAAGGATGCGGCCGAAGGCCTCCGGCGACGGGTTGCCGACGCCGATCTTGTACGCCATGCGGCGTAGGAAGGCTTCGTCGACGAGCTCGGTGGGCGAGAGGTTGGTCGAGAACACGACCTGGCAGAGGAATGGCAGCTCGATCTTGCGACCCGATGCCGAAAGGTCCAGGTAGTCGATCTTCTTTTCCATCGGCACGATGAACCGGTTGAGGAGCCGCATCGGCGGCACTTCCTGGCGGCCGAAGTCATCGATGACGAAGACACCCGCGTTGGCCTTCCACTGGAGCGGCGCTTCGTAGTAGCGGTTGGACGGGTCGTAGGTGAGGTCCAGCTGCTGGAGCTTCAGCTCACCACCGGCCACCACGACCGGGCGCTCCACCTTCACCAGCCGGCGATCGATCGGCTGGTCGCCTTCGGCGATCTTGTGATAGACGGGGTCGATCACCCGGATGATCTCGTCGCCCACGGCCACCGCGTGCGGGATCTCGATCGGGGCGCCCATCAAAAGCGCCATGCGCTCGGTGATCGTGCTCTTGCCGTTGCCCGGCGCTCCGAAGATGAACAGCGACGCGCGAGAAACCATGGCGCCGCCGATCTGGTCGATCACGTGCTGCTCGAGCTCGAGCGTGCCGAGGGCCTTCTTCAAAAGCGCGTCGGTGACGTTCGCCTTGCCGATAACCTGCGAGCGGGCGAGCTGGAGGTAGTCCTCGAAGTTGATGGGGCAGGGCCCGAGGTATCGCGTCTGCACGGCGGACATCTCGGCGGCACGCTGCCGGCCGGCGGCGGATACCGAATAGTTCATCTTGACCGCGTATGGACGCCCCTCGAGGCCAACCTCGTTGGAGACACCCTTGGTGTCCATGAGCTGGTTCTTCTCGAACTCGTTGATGATCGGCTCGAGGGTTTCGAACGGAAGACCGAGGCGCTGCTCGATCGCCGCTCCGCTCAGCTGGTCGGCGAAGGCAAGGGTCCGAAGCAGCAGGCTGGCGACGAGGTCGCGGCGGACGTGAAGGTCCTCAAGCTGCTTGGGTGCTTCGATGGCCCCGGTTTGCACGGGCGCAAATATAGCAACCGCCGCTAGCCTTACGGCCCGGTTTGGACACCCTTACGTAGAATCCCGGGTACCGGTGCCGGAATACGCTGCCCTCGACCTCGAGACCACCGGTCTCGATCCGGCCCGCGATCGCGTGATCGAGGTCGGTGCGGTCGCCTTCACCCCAGATCGCGTCACGACGACGCTCGAGCGTCTGGTCGACCCCGGGCGCTCAGTCCCCGAGATCGTTCTCCGGCTGACCGGCATCAAGCAAGAGGAGCTGAGGGGGGCGGCCAGCGCCGAATCCGCCCTGCGCGAGCTGGCCGACTTCCTGCACGGCCGCCAGCCAGTCGGGCACGGCGCCCGGCTAGACGTCGACTTCCTGGCGGCGGCGGGCTTATGGGACCCCTCGGCCGAGATCCTCGACACCCTGGACGTGGCCCGCATCCTCCTGCCGACGGCGGCGAGCCACAGCCTCCCGCTGCTCGCGCTGGAGATGGGCTTCACGCAGCCAAGACCCCACCGCGCCCTGGATGACGCCGACGCCACGCGACAGCTGCTGCTGCGCCTCCGCGACGAGGCGGCCGGCCTCGCGGAACCTTTGAAGGAGTCGATGCTCGCGCTCGTCGCGCCGTACGAGTGGTCGATCGCCCGATTCTTCGCCGAGGCGCTCACGGCGCCCAACCCAGATCCCGGGCCTGTGTCGACCGAGGTTGTCGACTCAGCCCGAGGCAGGTCGGCCGAGCCTCCTCCCGACGACCCCGCGATAGTGGCCGCCCTGCTTGGTCCCGACGGACCGCTGGCGGGGCTCCTTCCGGGTTACGAGCACCGCGAGCCGCAGCTCCAGATGCTGCTCGCCGTGGCCCAGATCCAGGCACGCGGGGGCACCCTCGTCGTCGAGGCTGGGACCGGCACTGGCAAGAGTCTGGCGTACCTCGTGCCGTCGATCGCTCGCGCTGTCCGCCACGACGAGCGCGTGGTCGTCTCGACCAACACTCACACCCTGCAGGAGCAGCTGATGAGCAAAGACTTGCCCGGGCTGCGGGAGTGGCTGCCGTGGGATTTCAAGGCGTGCCTCCTCAAGGGCAGGTCCAACTACGTCTCCCTGCGGCGATGGCGACGCTACCTCGCGGAGCCTTGCAAGGACGCCGATGACCTGAGGTTCAAGCTCAAGGTCCTGATCTGGCTTCACACGACCGAGAGCGGAGACCGCTCCGAGCTCCGCCTGTACGGCCGCGAGGAAGTCCTGTGGGCGCAGATCGCGTCGGACCCCCTCGACTGCGTGGGGATTCACTGCACGAAAGAGGATTGCTACGTCCACCGCGCTCGCGCCGAGGCCGAGTCGGCGAATCTCGTGGTCATCAATCACGCGCTCTTGCTGG
Organism: Nitrosotalea sp.; assembly: GCA_035687505.1. Classification (GTDB taxonomy): domain Bacteria; phylum Chloroflexota; class Dormibacteria; order Dormibacterales; family Dormibacteraceae; genus Palsa-870. Next base: position 22,806 of record DASRWV010000011.1, on the reverse strand, counting down.
CGGACGCCGAGGTGGGGGGTGGGCTGCTCCCGGATTTCGACCACCTCGTGATCGACGAGGCGCACCATCTCGAAGAAGCGGCGACGCGTGGGCTGCGGCAAGAGGTCGACGGGCCCGGCCTGCTTGCCCTTCTACAGCGCCTGGCTAATGCCGCTTCCCCACTTGTGGGGAAGCCCCCGCCGAAGGCGGGGGATGGGGAGGCGGGATCCGGTCTGCTTGCCGAACTCAGGCGGCAGCCGCACCTCGGCTCGTCTGACGAGGCCTTCGGACAGGCGATCCCAATGAGCGTGGCCGCGGGAGAGCGTGTGCGAGTGCTTTTCGAACTGGCCGCGCGATGGGTGGCAGCCAGGCTCGGAGACTCGGAGCGCAGAGACGACTCCGTCCGCCTCACGCCGGCGTTGCGCGAGGACGAAGGGTGGCCCGCCGTGCGCCTGGCGGGAGAGAACGCGGTGACCGCGCTTTCAGCGCTTGACGCAGGGCTGCGCCGCGCGGTGGCCGGTGTGCGCGAATGGCTGGGCGGCACCGAGCCCGACCAGGGCATCCGCGAGCTGGAGATCATCCGCGGCCGCCTCGAGGCTGCGTCACGTGTTCTCGAGGAGGCGTTGCTCACGCCGGACGCCAACCGCGTCTACTGGTTCACGCTGCTCACGCGCACCGAGAATCTGGTCCTGCGCGCGGCGCCGATCAACGTCGGCAAGCTGCTCAGGGACCACGTGTACTCCGACCGGCGATCGACCGTCTTCACGTCGGCGACACTTGCCGTCGGCGGAAATTTCGACTACTTCAAGTCGCGTGTCGGTCTTGGCTCGGGGATCGAGGAGCTCATCCTGCCCTCGCCGTTCGACTTCCTGCACCAGGCGCTGGTCTGCCTGCCCACCGACCTTCCCGCGCCTGAGCACGAGACGTTCGACCGGGCTGTCCAAGAGATCGTCGCCTCTGTGGCTCGGCGGGTCGGAGGCCGGACGCTCGTGCTGTTTACGTCGCACCGGCAGCTGCGCGACGTGCATGCCGCTCTGAAGCATCGCATCGACCTGGACGAGGTCCTGATCCTCGGCCAGGGTATCGACGGCCAGCGGCGCCAGCTGCTGAAATCGTTCGAGGAGGCGGAGCGCCCGTTGCTACTCGGGACCGCGACCTTTTGGGAAGGCATCGACGTGCCCGGTGAAAAGCTGAGCTGCGTGATCATGGTCCGCCTTCCGTTCCCGGTACCGACAGAACCCGTCTATGCGGCTCGCGCGGAGCAGGTGCGCGACGGCTTCGCCCAGCTTGCGCTGCCGCAGGCGGCGCTGCGCTTGAAGCAGGGCTTCGGCCGGCTGATCAGGCGCTCTACCGATCGCGGCGCTGTGGTCATCCTCGACAACCGGATCCTCGGGCGCGACTACGGAAAGGCGTTCCTGGAGGTCCTGCCGCCCGCTTCACGGTTCGTCGGGCCGGGTGCCGAGATCGCCGGCAAAGTAGGTGATTGGTTAGAAGTCGCCACTCCTCGGTGAGCAAGCTTTACGTCGTCGCCACACCAATCGGAAATCTCGAGGACGTGACCGCGCGCGCGGTTCGCGTGCTCGGCGAGGTGGGGGCGATCGCGGCGGAGGACACGCGCATCACCGCGAGGCTTCTCGCCCGTCATGGCATTCGCAAGCCCCTCATCAGCTATCGCGCGCCCGTGGAGCGACGCGGACTGCCACGTGTGATGGCGGAGCTCGACCGGCACGACGTCGCACTCGTCAGCGACGCCGGCACGCCGACCGTCTCAGATCCAGGCCAGGCACTTGTCACTGCCGCGTGGGCGGCGGGACACACTGTGGTGCCGATACCGGGGCCCAGCTCGGTCACCGCGGCGCTCTCGATCGCGGGGTATGGCGGACCAGGCTTCACATTCCTCGGCTACCTGCCGCGCAAGCCAGGTGAAATGCGCCGCCTGCTCGCAACGCTGGCTGCAGATCCGCGTCCGGCCGTCGCTTTCGAGTCGCCTTACCGAGTGAGGAAATCGCTCGCGATCATCGCGGAGGTTTTGCCCGATCGCGAGCTGACTGTTGCGCGCGAGCTCACGAAGCTCCATGAGCAGCTGCTGCGCGGCACCGCGACCGAGGTGCTGGCCGCGTTGGGCGACCCGCCACGCGGCGAGTTTACCCTTGTGATCAGTGGGCAGGATCGGCCACCTGGCGCCTGAGCTCGCGGCAGGCGACCGCAGGTCGCCGGTCGGGGCGTCGAGGCGAAGGCAGGGGTGGCGTGAGGAGGAGCGCATCGTACAGATGCGCGACGACAAGCGCCGGGCCCCCTAACGCACGCATCGGCGTCCCGAGCCGATGAGATCAGGTGCCGCGCTGGCCGATACTGTCCACCCAGTGCCTGAAAAAAGAAGAACTGTCCTGGTCGCGCCGGCATGGCCATACGCCAACGGCCCTCGCCACATCGGTCACGTGGCGGGCTTTGCCGTGCCCGCCGATGTGATCGCGCGCTTCGAACGGCTGCGCGGCTCACGCGTCCTGATGGCGAGTGGCACCGACGAACACGGGACACCAATCACGTACGAAGCCGACAAAGAGGGCGTGCCGCCTCGCGAGTTCGTCGACCGCAACAACGCCCTCATCGTTGAGGACCTTCGCCGTCTGGGGATGACGTACGACATCTTCACTCGAACCATCACGAAAAATCACTACCGCGTCACGCAGGACCTCTTTCTCAAGCTTTACGAGAAGGGCTATCTCGTCAAGAAGACCCAGATGGGCGCTTTCGACCCCGCGAGCGGACGCACGCTCCCGGATCGATACATCGAGGGCCAGTGTCCGATCTGCGGATTTGCGGACGCCCGTGGCGATCAGTGCGACAACTGCGGCAATCAGCTCGACCCAATCGACCTGATCAATCCGCATCAGCGCGGCAGCAGCGCACCTGTCGAGTTTCGCGAGACGGAGCACCTCTTCTTCGACCTGCCGCAGTTTGGTGACCAGCTCAAGCAGTGGATCGAGCAACACGACAACTGGCGGCCCAACGTGCGCAAGTACTCGCTCGAATTCGTCCGCAACCTCAAGCCGCGAGCGATCACGCGTGACCTGGACTGGGGCGTCCCCGTGCCTCTTCCCGGCTGGGAGGACAACCCGCATAAGAAGATCTACGTTTGGTTCGACGCGGTCATCGGTTACCTGTCCGCCTCCATCGAATGGGCGGCGCAGCGTGGCGAGCCTGACTCCTGGAAAGACTGGTGGCAGAACGCGGATGCCTGGCACTACTACGTGATGGGCAAGGACAACATCACATTCCACACGGTGATGTGGCCCTCGATCCTGATGGGGGTCGGCGACCTCGAGCTGCCTGATGACATCGTCGCGAGCGAGTACCTGAACGTGCGCGGCAAGAAGTTCTCGACGAGTCGCGGCCAGGTGATTCTCGTACGCGACTTCCTCGCTCAGTACGATGCCGACGCCCTGCGCTATTACCTGATGATCGCCGGGCCGGAGAACCAGGACACCGACTTCACGTGGCCGGAGTTCATCCGGCGCAACAACGACGAGCTTGTCGCGACGTGGGGCAACCTGGTGCACCGCACCCTCGTCAACGCGCACCGCAACTTCGGAGCGGTGCCCGAACCACAGCAGCTCAATGACGGCGACAAAGCGCTGATCAAAGAGGTCGAGGATGCGTTGGACTACGTGGCCTTACAGCTGGGCCAGGCACGCTTTCAGGTGGCATTGAGATACGCGATGACGATGGCGGCGAAGGTCAACGTGTACCTGGGGACCGAACAGCCGTGGCATGTCATCAAGACAGATCGCGCTCGCGCCGGCACGGTGCTCTACGTCGCGCTCCGCTGCGTCGACAACCTGAAGACGATGTTCACCCCGTTCCTCCCGTTCTCCTCGCAAAAGCTGCACCGCATGCTCGGCTACGACGACGTGATCGCGCCGCAGCCTGAGGTACGGGAATTCGCGGAGGACGGTTCGTCTCACCTCGTCATCACCGGCGACTACGCAAGCGACGATCGCTGGCGCCCCTCCGAGCTCACGGCCGGCCGCGCTCTTCCGCAACCGGAGGCGCTCTTCAAGCGGCTTGATCCGGTGGTCGAAGAGGAGGATCCGGAATCTTCGTAGATACCCATCTCCACCTCGAGGAGCTGGGTCCTCCCGGCGAGGTGGTGGAGGCGGCGGTCAGCGCCGGTGTCACGCGCATGATCGCGATGGGCGTCGACCTCGAACGCAGCCGCACCGCAGTGTCGCTGTCACATCGGTTCGCACCCGTATGGGCCGGGGTCGGACATCATCCAACCGATCCGTTCACCCCAGACATGAACGCGTTTCGAACACTCGCGCTGGACGAGCGGGTGGTGGCCATCGGCGAAGTGGGGCTCGACTTCGAGGAGGCGGGCAGCCCTCCCCGCGAGGTTCAGATCGCTCGTCTTGACGAACTCTTCGCGCTGGCGGTTGAGCTCGACCTGCCGGTCTCGATCCACAACCGCGGCGCGGCCGCAGAGCTGGCGGCGGCGATTGCCGAACACCACGCACTGCGCGGCGTCATGCACTATTTCGCGCTCGAATGGGACTGGGCTGAGCGATTCCTGGAGGCCGGCTTCTACCTATCTTTCGCCGGGCTCGTCACCCGACCAAGCAGGAATGCGTTGCGCGAAGTCGTGAAGAAGTGTCCCGCGCACCGCCTGCTGCTCGAAACGGATTCTCCCTACGGCAACGCTCACAAGCGCATGGACGTGCCCAACCGGCCCGCGTACCTGATCGACACCGCGGAGCTTGTCGCGGAGCTGCGCGGCGTCGGCATTGAGGAACTGGCGGCCCAGGAGACCGCGAACGCACTCGCCCTATTCGGGCGTATGCGGTGAACGCGAAGGTGGTCGATCCGGCGGATTCGCATCAGCTCGACAACCTGCTGCGCCGCCATCGCATCGAGCTCAAACACGGCCTCGGTCAGAACTTCCTGACCGACGCGGCAGTGCGCGACGCTGTCGCCGAGGCCGCGGGACTCACGCCCGACGACGAGGTGCTCGAAGTCGGCGCCGGCGTTGGAACGCTCACGGTTGCGTTGGCGCCTCGAGCCCGCCGGCTGGTCGCGGTCGAGCTGGACGGCCGGCTGATACCAGCGCTTCGCGAATCACTGATTGGTCACGAGAACGTCGAGGTGGTGCGGACCGACATTCTGCGATTCAACATCCGCTCCGCATTTCCCAACGGAAACGAGATCGTCGCGGGCAACATCCCTTACAACCTCACTGGCGCATTGATCCGCAAGCTGCTGGATGAACCACCGCGACCGCGGCGCCTTTCGCTGGTGGTGCAGAAGGAAGTCGCCGAGCGCTGGACGGCGTCGAGCGGCGCGAGCCTGTCGACTGTTGCGGTACAGGTATTCGCTGAGGCAAAGATGCAGTTCACGATCCCCGCGGCGGCCTTCACGCCGCCGCCCCGCGTGGATTCGGCGCTGGTACGGCTCGAGGTGCGCGATCGTCCCGCGGTCGAGGTCGATGACCTTCAATCCTTCTTCCGCTTTGTCGAGGCGGTCTTTCAAGGCCGCCGGAAGCAGCTCGGCGGAACGTTGGGCCGCATCAGTGGGACTGGCAGCACCGAAGCGCGGACGCGCCTTCGCGATCTGGGGATCGAACCGGAGCGGCGACCGCAGACACTCAGCCTGGGCGAGTGGGAGACCCTTTATAAGGGGTTTCAGAGCGTCGGCGGCTAAGCTCTAGCGCCACCAAGTGGAAGAACCCATCCGTTTCCCGCTCGAAGGCCCCGGAGGCTTTCGAGCCGTTCTGCGACACACCGCCTTCAGGAACATCTGGTTCGCGCAGCTTGCCGCGCAGCTTGCGGACAAGTTCCTCCTCTTCTCCCTGATCATCCTCGCGTACAACATCTCAGGGGGCAGCACGCCGGTGGCCATCACGCTGCTCACCTATACGGTCCCGGCAGTCCTGTTCGCCCCGATCGCGGGCGTCATCGCGGATCGCTACAACCGCAAGCAAATCATGATGTGGTGCAACTTCAGCAGGGCCGTCGTTGTGGCCCTGATACCACTCGCTGCACTCGTGCCCAGCCTGCGCGGCGAGTTCGGCCACCTGCTTTTGATCACGCTCATTTTTTCCGCCGTGGGCCAGCTCTTCGGCCCTGCCGAGGCGGCCGTCATCCCGACGATCCTCCCGCGGTCGGCGTTGATCACCGCCAACTCGATGGCGCTCCTGACCATGGTCCTGACGCTCGTCGTTGGTGGCGCGCTGGCGCCGATCGTTTCGAGGATCGACCTTTACGCGCCGTACTGGTGCGCGGTGGTGCTCCTGATCATCGGAGGAACGCTGATCTTCGCTTCGGAGATTCCCCACCTGCAGCGGGCGACCGAGCCTCCCGTGGCCGAGAGCCGCAATCGATTCCATCAAATGTGGGTCGAGCTCAAAGAAGGCGTCGACGCGCTGCGCGCGTCGCGCGGGCTGATGCTTGCCTTCGGCCAGGTGAGCATCGCCGTGCTGGTGCTGTTCATGCTCTTCGCTCTTGCGCCTGCGTTCGTGAGCAGGGTCATCGGCATAGCCGCCCAGGACAGCTACCTCATCCTGGGTCCGGCCACCGGAGGGGCGATCCTCAGCGCTGTGCTGCTCGGGCAGTTCGTGCGCAACATCGACCGCTCGAGACTTCTCGCCGGATCGCTCTTGGCAAACGGATTTACCTTGCTGGCACTGGCGGCCGTACCGTCGGCGATGGCTCATTTCCCCAACCTGCAGGCGCAGAACCGCATCACGGCGGCCGCGTTCAGCTTTCTCCTGGGCGTTGAGTTCGGGGCGATCATGATCCCGGCGATCACCTACCTCATGGAGTCGACGAGCGACGAAATCCGCGGCCGGATCTTCGCGCTGCTCTACATGGTGATCAACGGCGTGACCGCCGTGCCAGTCCTCGTCGCCGCGGCCCTCGCCGACACCGTCGGCATCGCTCGCGTGATCGCGGGCCTGGGGGTCCTATTGATCGGGGGCGGGGTGGCGATCATGGCAGCCGGGAGGCGCGTTGCAGGGCCAGGGCCAGTAGGACCGCCAGCATCATGAGAAAGACGAGGCCTCCGATGCCGAATCCCCGGAAGATAGACTCGAGCTCGCCCAGGTTGCTGCCCACGAAGTAGCCCGCCACGCCCGCCACAGCGGCCCACGCCAGGCCGCCGGCCGCGCTGAACAGCTGGAACCGCCAGAACGGCATGCGGGACATGCCGGCAAGCATCGAGCCCCAGGTCCGCAGGCCAGGAATGAATCGTGCCGCCAGGATGGCCTTGTCACCGTGCCGCGCGAAGAGCAGCTCGGACAGCGCGATGTGGTCCGGGCGGATACGGAAAATGCCGCCGAACCGCTCGACGAACGGCCTGCCACCTTTGAAGCCGAGGTAGTACCCGATATCGGCGCCGACCGTGGTGGTGAGGAAGCCGATGAGGATGACAACGGAGACCGAGTGGTGCCGCGCGGCGGCCCAAGCCGCGGCTCCAAACAGCAACGCAGCTCCCGGAACCGGGACGCCGATGCCCTCGATGAGGACGCCCAGACCTGCAACGGGAATGGCGAGCGCATCGACGAGGTCAGTCCAATTCATCAAATGAGCGTCCATATACTGGACGACCCTATGGGCGAGTACGGCGATCACGAGTCAAACGACGACCCACTGCACGTGCTGCGGCACTCGACCGCGCACCTGCTCGCCGCCGCGGTCACCGAGCTCTACCCCGACGCGAAGTACGGAATCGGCCCCCCCGTGCAGGACGGTTTCTACTACGACTTCGAATTCAGCAAGCCCGTCTCGGAATCCGAGCTGGGTGCTATCGAGTCGCGTATGCGTCGCCTGGCGCAGGAAGACAGGCCGTTCGTCCAAGAGACATTGACCCGCGCGCAAGCGATTGAGGAGTTTCGCAAGCGTGGCCAGGATTACAAGCTCGAGCTGATCGCCGACAAGGTGGAGGGCGACGAGGTCAGCGTCTACCGGACCGGCGACTTCCTAGACCTGTGCCGGGGTCCGCACGTGAAGTCGACGCGCGACCTGAAGGCTTTCAAGCTGCTGCGCGTCGCCGGCGCCTACTGGCGCGGCGACGAAAAAAGACCGCAGCTGACCCGCATCTACGGCACCGCCTGGGAAAGCCAGAAGCAGCTGGACGACTATTTGAAGTTCCTGGAAGAGGCAGAGAAGCGCGACCACAAGAAGCTCGGCAAGGATCTCAAGCTCTTCATGGTCGACGACAGGGTGGGCCCCGGCCTACCCCTGTGGCTGCCAGACGGTGCGACCATCCGGCGCGAGCTCGAGCGATTCATCGTCGACGAAGAGCTGGCCCGCGGGTATCTGCACGTGCGCACCCCTGATGTCGCGCGCCTCGACCTCTACCGGCAGAGCGGCCACGCACAGCTGTACGCGGAGTACATGTATCCGCCGATGAAGTTCGAGGACGGCGAAGAGCTCGAGCTGCGCCCCGTGAACTGTCCGCACCACATCGTCATCTACCAGTCGGACCTGCGCAGCTATCGCGAGCTGCCGATGCGGATCGCGGAGATCGGCAACAACTGGAGATACGAGCGTTCTGGCACGTTGCTTGGACTCAACCGCGTGCGCGCCTTCGCGCTCAACGACGCCCACATCTTCTGCACCCCTGATCAGCTGATGGGTGAGGTCAAGGGCGCGATCGAGCTTGCTCTGTACTTTTCAAATGTGCTGGGCATCGAGGATTTCTCGTACCAGGTCTCCACGCGCGACGACGTGAAAGACAAATGGCTTGGCTCGGAGGAACAGTGGCAGGAAGCGCAGGCGGCCCTCATCGAAGCGCTCGAGTCGATGGGCCAGCCGTACAGGATCGGAGCGGGCGAGGCTGCCTTCTACGGGCCGAAGATCGATTTCCAGGTGAAGGACGCACACCGCAGGGAGTTCACCAACTCGACGGTGCAGGTCGACTTTCAGCTGCCGCAGCGATTCGAGCTCGAATATGTCGCGGAAGACGGCTCTCGCCAGAGGCCGATCATGGTGCACCGCGGCGCGGCGGGCTCGATGGAGCGGCTGTTCAGCTACCTGATTGAGCGCTACGCCGGTGCGTTCCCGGTCTGGCTCCACCCGATGCAGGTGATCGTGATCCCGATCACCGACGTGCAGATCGATTACGCGCGCAAGGTGGCCGACAAGCTGCGCTCACTCCGTTTGAGGGTTGAGGTCGATGCGCGACCCGAGCGCATGCAGCGAAAGATCCGCGACGGCCAAGCACGCAAGGTTCCTTACATGGCGATCGTCGGCGCGCGCGAGGCGGAAACCGATCACGTCAACATCCGCGACCGGTCGGGGACCCAGGTCGATTCGTCGCTGGAGTCATTCGCGAGCATGGTCGCGACCGAGGTCGCCGAAAAGCGCCGCTAAGCCTCGCGGGAGAGTCAGCCATGTCGACCGACTAGGTCGCAACCCGCGCGCAGATACCGCAATTTCGACCGACTTGGTCGAATACCTGGGCCGGCGAACTAAAGGCCGCCCGGGATCCGGCCGAAGCAGTCGCCTTGAGCCGGGACCGCGACGAGCTTTCCGCTCGTGACGTCGCCGACGCGTGGCTGCTGCTGGTTGTCGCCACCGGCGAGGACGTGCGTGTCATCGATCCACGTGCAGGCGAACAGGCCGCCCATCGAAACGCTGGTGCCTTGCAAAGACGTACCCGTGCTGTCGACCATTGCGATCCGGCTTCCGTCAGGCGACAGGTATTGGAACTCCGCCGCCTGGACCGGGTATGTGCGGACGGTGCCGGCATTCCAGTTGAGAACCTTGGACGTGGTGCCGTCCCAGCAGATGGCGCCGGCCGGCGAGGCCGGCCCGACGATCGGACACGCGGTGACGCCGCCAATCGTGAAGCGACGGACTGCGGTGCGAGGGTCCACTACGTGAAGTTCCTGGATTCCGCAACAGAACGGACCTCCGCCTTGCGTGCATGAGGGGACCACGGCGACGACGAGATTGTCGGTCCCGTGCCAGCCGATGGGCCACAGGCCATATGCACCAGACGAGCTGAAGATGTCCACGTGGTTGGTGCCGCCGTTGACGTCTTCGACGTAGAGCCTGATCGAGACTCCTGACGCGCTGAAGTCGCTCACGATCACCGCGATGCGCCGGTCGTCTGGGCTGACCGAGAACGTGCTGCGTCGGGTCGCGGTTCCGACCGGAACTGTGGTGGCTCGGCCCAGGTCACCGTTGGAGGTGAGGAACCTCACGACCCCCTGGTCGTCCATGAAGTAGACCCGTGTGTTGCTGGTGCTGAGCGGCATCGGAACAACAGCGCCGGCTGCACTGGCGCACGAAACGTCAACAGGACGGTTGGCCTGCGCGCTCGCCACGACCCTGCCGTCGATGCCAACCAGGCTCACCGTGTAGATGCCGCTCAACGGGCTGACGAACAGGACTCCAAGTGGGTTCGCCGAAGCCACTGGCGAGGGTGTGCCCGAAGGAGCGGTCGCCGGAGCTGACGTGGCGGTCGCCGGAGATCGCGACGGCGAGGCGCCGATACCCGGCACGGTGCAGGCTCCGGTCAGCATCGCCGCCACCAGGCCGAGTGCTCCATAACGCCCTGGCGTTCTCATCAGCAAAGGCAACGCTACTTTGCGAAGCGGGTTACGTTTCCGGTACGATCCTGCAACTGAAGCAGGGCACCGACCCTCACCCCCAGGGCTATGCTCGAAGGGGTCACGGTTAAGGCGGATGGCTTCAGGCTATCCGTTTTTGTTTTATTTAGTCGAATTGGAGGAACAGCAGAACCCTGAATTTGCTCGAGGTAGCGTCTCATCTCGTTTAAAGAGCTAAGGATCAACGATCAGATCCGGAGCTCCGAAGTTCGGCTGATCGATGACCAGAACAACCAGTTGGGAGTGCTCTCTCTGGACGCCGCTCTGCGCATCGCAAGCGAGAAAGGACTCGACCTCGTAGAGGTGGCGCCGCAAGCGAGCCCGCCGGTCTGCCGTCTGATGGATTACGGACGCTACAAGTTCGAGACCATCAAGAAGGAAAAAGACCAGCGCCGCAAGCAAAACGTCACCAAGCTGAAGGAGATGAAGCTGCGGCCAAAGGTCGCGGAACACGATTTCCAGACGAAGTTCAAGGGTTTGAAGCAGTTCCTCGAAGCAGGAGAAAAGGTAAAAGTGACAATCATGTTCAGGGGCCGCGAGATGGTCCACCAGGACATCGGGCGAAGGATCCTCGACCGTGTCGCGGATGACGCCAAGCCGTTCGCGGTCGTCGAGAGAGCGCCTTTGCTCGAAGGCAAGAACCTGTTCATGATCCTTGCTCCTAGTCGCCAGGGCGCCGTCAAGGAGACTGCCGCCAGTGCCTAAGCTCAAGACTCAGAAGGGCATCGCCAAGAGGATCCGCGTGACCGGAACCGGCAAGCTCATGCGGGCCAGCGCGTTCAAGAGCCACCTGCTCGAGCACAAGTCGGCAAAGCGCAAGCGGAACCAGGAGAACATGCAGTCGGTGTCCAAGGCGGACCGCAAGACTGTCCGCCGGGCGCTGGGACTCTAAGAAGTGGCGCGAGTCAAGCGAGGCGTACCCGCCCACCGCCGCCACAAGGCGATCCTCGATCGCGCCAAAGGGTTCCGCCTCTCCAAAAAGCTTCTGTTTCGCCCCGCCAACGAGGCGGTCCTGCACGCTCTCGCCTACGCCTTCCGCGACCGGAGGCGGCGCAAGCGCGAGATGCGTGTGCTCTGGATCGCACGCATCAACGCCGCTTCGCGACAGTCGGGGCTGCCATACAACAAGCTGATGCACGGCCTTCGGGTGGCTGGAGTAGAGATCGACCGCAAGATGCTGGCTGACCTGGCCGTGCGCGACAGCGGTTCCTTTGCCCGGCTGGTCGAGGTTGCCAAAAAAGCTCTCTGACGACCAACTGATCTCAAGCCCGGAAAACGAGATAGTCCGCCGCTTACGGCATCTCGCCCAACGGCGCGAGCCAGGCTTCGTCCTCCTGGAGGGTCCGCGCGTGCTCGCCGAAGCCGAGGCCGCCGGCCTTGAGTTCGACGTCGTCGCCGTGCGCGAGGGTGAGAGGTTCACCGCCAGATCCGGCCGGCACGTGACTCTCAGCCGCGGCGTCTTTCGCGCAGTGAGCCAGACCGTCACGCCTCAGGGCGTAATCGCAATCGCGAGAGTCGACGAGCCCGATGCCAAAGCCGCTGTCGCGGCAGCGCGACGCCGCGAGTGGCCGCTGGTGGTGCTGGACGGCGTGCAGGACCCCGGCAACGTCGGCGCGATCTGCCGCACGGCTGCGGCCGCCGGCGCGCCCGCGGTCGCGGTGCTCGAAGGCTCCGCGGATCCATATGGCGCGAAAGCAATCCGCGCGTCGGCGGGAAACGTGTTCCGGCTCACCGTCGCGCGTGCCACGTGGAAAGACCTGGCGGGACTCGACGGCTACGGTGCCGCAGCCTCCGGCGGCGAACCCCTTGCCGATGCGCGAGTAGATAAAGCGGGCATGATCGTGCTCGGCAGTGAGGCACATGGGCTTTCTCGATCCGACCTCAAGCTCGTCACCGTTCACCTCAGTGAAGGGGTCGAGTCGCTGAACGTCGCCGCCGCGGCAGCGTTGATCCTCTTCGAAGTCAAACGAAGGTTGGCGGCATGAGCGACCCTTCCGCGCTGAGCAGCGAAGCGCTGCCGGCCATCGGTAAGGCGCAGACCGAGGCCGAGCTCAACGCGATCGCGTTGGAGTACCTGGGTCGCAAGAGCGGGCGGATCAGCAGCCTCCTGTCCGGCATCGGAAAGCTCGAACCGGCGGAGAGGGCAAGACTCGGCCAGACGGCAAATGAGGCGAAGAATGCGATCGAAGCCGCGCTGGCGGCGCGCAAGGCCGAGCTCAAGGCGGCAAGCCTGGCCGATATCGCCGAGACCGAGGCGATCGACATCACGTTCCCCGGACCCCCGCTGGGCCGCGGGCACATCCACGTGCTCACGCAGGTACGCAGGCAGATCGAGACCGTGCTCGAAAGCCTTGGCTACCAGGTCGAGCTTGGTCCCGAGGTCGAGACCGAGTGGTACAACTTCGAAGCGCTCAACATCTCCGCCGGCCATCCCGCGCGAGAGAACTGGGACTCCTTTTACTTCACCCCCGAGCTGCTCCTGCGCGCACACACGTCGCCGGTGCAGATTCGCGCGATGCAGCGGATCAAGGAGCCGCCGATCTACATCATCACCCCGGGTCGCTGTTACCGCCGCGATGCGCCAGAGGCGACTCGCTTGCCGTACTTCAGCCAGGTCGAAGGGCTGGCGGTCGACAAAGCCCTGACCGTGGGCGACATGAAGGGCACGCTCCTCTACATGATCCAGTCGCTGTACGGAAATGAGCGCAAGGTGCGCGTGCGGCCGAGCTACTTCCCGTTCACGGAGCCGAGCTTCGAGTTCGACGTCACGTGCGGCATCTGCAACGGGATGGGCTGCAAGAGCTGCCGGCACAAGGGCTGGCTCGAGGTCGGCGGCTGCGGCATGGTCCACCCGCAGGTGCTGCGCAATGGCGGCATCGACCCCACGAAGTGGACCGGCTACGCGTGGGGATTCGGCATCGAGCGCATGGCGATGTTGAAGCACGACGTCGACGACATCCGCCTTTTCTACGAATCCGACGTGCGGTTCCTGGAGCAGTTCTGATGGGAAAAGTCATCGCTTCCCCGCTTGCGGGGAAGGTGGCGCGTAAGCGCCGGATGGGGTGCGAAGCGGCCGGCCGGATAGGGAGCCGGGACTAAGCGATGCGAATCAGTTACGAGTGGCTCGGCGATTTCGTCGATCTCACCGACGTCGCGCCAAAAGAGGCTGCTGCCGTGCTCACGCGCCTCGGCATCGAGGTCGAATCGCTGACGCTCGTCGATCTCTCGCAGATCCTGATCGGCAAGATCCTCGAGCAGGTCCCGCATCCGAAATCGAACAAGCCTTTGTGGGTGCATCAGGTCGACCTGGGTGGCGGCCGCGTGCAGCAGATCATCGCCGGCGCGCCAAACGCGGTAGCGGGTTCGCTCGTCCCGGTCGCGCTGCCAGGGACCACGGTGCCCAACGGCAATCTGGTCAAGGACATGACCATCGCGGGCTACAAAGCAGCCGGGATGCTCTGCTCCGCGTCCGAGCTGCTGCTCGGCGACGACCACTCCGGCATCCTCATCCTGGACAGCGGCACACCCGGCGACTCGCTCACGACGGTGATCCCAAACCAGGCGATCCTGGAAGCCGAAGTCACCTCCAACCGCCCCGACTGCATGGGGCATCTGGGCGTGGCAAGGGAGCTCGCCGCGGGTCTGGACCGTCCTCTGAAGCGCGACTTCATGCCCTCGTTCACGGGCACCGCGAATCCGCCAGGCCGCGAGCTGGTGAAGGTGGCCATCGACGATTCCGACCTGTGCAGCAGGTACATCGGCTGCGTGATCAAAGGAGTGAAGGTCGGCCGGAGCCCGGACTGGCTGCAGCGCCGGCTCCGCGCGTGCGGCGTGCGGCCGATCAACAACATCGTCGACATCACGAACTACGTGCTCCTCGAGTACGCGCAGCCCCTGCATGCGTTTGACCTCACCAAGCTAGAGGGCCCTGCGATTCACGTCCGCCGTGCAAACGAGGGCGAGAAGCTGTTGTGCCTCGACGGAATCGAACGAACGCTGACTCCCGACACGCTCGTGATCGCGGATGCAAAGCGGCCGGTCGCCATCGCGGGGGTCATCGGCGGGGAGGAGACCGCGGTCGGTCCGGAGACGGCTGACATCCTGCTCGAAGCCGCCACCTTCAGTGGGCCGAGCGTTCGCCAGACCGCCCGAGCCATCGGTCTGCGCACCGAGGCATCCGCGCGTTTCGAGCGCGGCCTGCCGCCCGAGCTTGCGCTCGCCGGGGCGCGCCGCGCTGCGTCGCTGATCGCCGAGCTTGCGGGCGGCACGGTGCATCGCGAGTGGCCTGACGTGTATCCGCGCCCACAGGAACCGGTTCGGATCAGGCTGCAGCCCTGGCTCGTGGACGAGGTGCTCGGCATCCACGTCCCGCTCGAGGACTCGGAAACCATCCTCGTCCGGCTCGGGTTCCACGTGAAAGTCCAGGGCGACGGTGAGTGGGACGTTCTGCCGCCGGTCTTCCGCCTGGACGTGACGATTCCCGAGGACCTCGTCGAGGAGGTCGGCCGCGTCTGGGGCTACGACCGCGTCCCGCCGACCTTGCCGGGCCGGCGCCACGACACCTGGACTCCCCTTGTCCCAAGCCTCGACCGACGCCTCGACGCTGCGCGCGAGGTGCTGGCCGGGGCGGGGTTCAACGAGACGTGGAATCCAGCGCTTGTGTCGGGTCGAAAGCTCGAGGCGTTGCGGATCGCCGCGTACGCCATGCGCGTGTCCAACGCCCTGAGCGATGACATGGACACCCTGCGCACGTGGCTGCTGCCATCGCTGGTCGACGTGGTCGCTTTGAATCGCGACCGTGGACGCGACGACGTGCTCGTCTACGAGATCGCTTCCGCCTACCTGGCCAAGGTGGGGGAGAAGAACAGTCAGCCCGAGGAGCCGCTGCGCCTGGCCGCCGTCACGACCGCCGGTAATACTGCCGAATCGGGGCGGCAGGCTTTTTACAGGCTGAAATCCGTGCTGGCCGGCTGTGTCGAGGCGTTGTCGGCACCGGCCCTGACCTACCAGCGCGGAGCCGCCGAGCTGTTTCATCCCGGCCGGTGCGCCGCCGTAACGCTGGACGGGCGGCAGCTCGGTTACCTGGGCGAGCTGCACCCGACGGTGGGCACTACGCTCAAGGTCGAAGGCCGTTTGGTGGCGTTCGAGATCGACATCGAGCCGGTGCTCGAGGCCTCGCACATCCCTCGGGCTCAGCCGCTGCCGCGCTACCCGTCAGTCGACAGAGATCTCGCGGTTGTGGTGGAAGACCACGTCGCGGCGAGCTCGCTGCTGTCGGCCGTACAGGAGTCGGCCGGAGACCTGCTCGTGATGGCTCGCGCTTTCGACGAATACCATGGCACCCAGGTTCCGGAGGGACACAAGAGCATCGCTTTCACCTTGACTTTCCGAAGCCCCGAGCGCACCCTGACGGACGCTGAAGTGGACAAAGTGATGAACGAGATCAGATCTGCGCTGGAAAAGCGCCTACAGGCAAGGTTTCGATAAACGTGACCTGGCTCGACGTTCTTGTTTTTGTGATCCTGCTCATCTATGGGGTAGGAGGCTATTTCACCGGCGTGCTGAGGCGGCTGATCGGGTTCGTCGCGCTCTACGCAGGGCTCTTCGCCGCGACCCACATGGGACTGCAGGCGGGCCTCATCCTGCAGCAGACCTCCAACTTCGAGACGCCGGACTCCCGGATCTACGGGTTCTTCGGGATCCTGTTCGCGGTCCTCTTGATCGTCGAGGTTGGGACACAGATCGCACACAACCAGATCCAGATCCCGGGCATGGTCCTGAACCGAACGCTAGGAGTGGCGTTCGGCCTGATCACCGCTATCGTGCTTTCGGTCGTGCTCGTGTACGAGCTCGGCAATGCATCCCAGCCATTCGGCGGGGCCACGCTCAGCCAGGTCGAGTTGCACATCCGCGACGCCTATCAGGGATCACATGTCGTGGCGCCAGTTGTGCGAGCGATCCAGAGGCCATTCATCAACCTGCTCCAGCCGGCGCTGCCCGCGGATCCACAGATCTACTTCAGCCGCGACCCAGTCATCCAGTAGTCCGACCAGGGTCGACGATTTTGGCGCCAAAATCGTGGAATCCGAATTTTCATTGACGAATTTGGCACCAATTTCGCGGAATCAGGGCATGGGGGCCTAGTTGAGCGGGTTCTTCGAGCGCCTGCAAGAGCGGGCGGTTGAGATCCATATCGCCGAGCACCTGAAAGCACGGCTCGAGCATGGGGACAAGGTCCGGGTCAAGCTGGGGCTCGACCCTACCGCGCCCGACCTGCACGTCGGTCACCTCGTCGTGCTCGATGCGCTTCGCTCATTCCAGGACGACGGGCACACGGTCGTCCTGATCATCGGCGACTACACGGCGTTGATCGGCGACCCGAGCGGGCGGTCTGAGACCCGGCCGGTGTTGAGCCGCGAGCAGGTGGAGGCTAACGCGAAGACGTACTTCGACCAGGCCTTCCTGGTCCTCGACCGCGACCGCACCGAGGTGCACTACAACTCGGAGTGGCTTGCCCCTCTGACCGCCGCGGACATCCTCCGCCTGTTGGGCAAGGCGACCCTACAGCAGGTGCTGCAACGCGAGGACTTTGCCGACCGCTTGAAGGAAGGCGCCGCGATCGGCGCTCACGAGATCCTGTATCCGTTCAACCAGGCCTACGACTCGGTCGCGGTCAAAGCCGACGTCGAGATCGGCGGGACCGACCAGCTGTTCAACCTTCTGTTCGGCCGGGAGATCCAGAAGGCATACGGACAGGAGCCGCAGGACATTGCCGTATTTCCGCTCCTGGAAGGGACCGATGGCGTGCAAAAGATGAGCAAGTCGCTCGGCAATTACATAGGGATCAGCGAGCCGCCTGAACAGATCTACGGCAAGACGATGTCGATCCCTGATGCGCTCATCGAGAAGTACGTCCGGCTGATTTCAGGCTTTGATCCGAAGCAACAGGCCGAGGTGCTGGCGGTGAAGCCGCGCGACGCGAAGGCGGCGCTGGCTCGCCAGCTCGTGAAACGTCTTCATGGCGAAGAGGCTGCCGCGCGCGCCCAAGAAGCTTTCGACAGACAGTTCGTGCGCAAGGAAGAACCTGCGACCGTCGAGGAACACATGATCTCGGGTCCAACCGACATCACCAGCTTGCTGGTTGAGACGGGCATCGCAAAGAGCCGAAATGAGGCGCGCCGGCTCGCTCAACAAGGTGGCGTACGCAAGAATGGCGAGAAAGTTGACGAGAATGCCCAGGCGACATCGGGCGATGTCATCTCCGCTCGGCGGCGGTTTATCCGGCTGAAGTGACTTAAAATTAGCGAAAGCATGTTCGGAGGGGTCATCTAAGTGTCGGGACATTCGAAATGGGCCGGCATCAAGCACAAGAAAGCCATTGTCGACGCCAAGCGCGGCCAGGCTTTCACTCGCGCCAGCCGTGAGATCACGATCGCCGCGAAAGAGGGCGGCGGGAATCACGACGGCAACTTCCGGCTGCGGCTCGCGATGCAGAAGGCTCGAGAGATCAACATGCCGACCGACAAGATCCAGAACGCGATCAAGAGAGGGACGGGTGAGCTCGCGGGCGAAAAGGTGGAAGAGGTTCGCTATGAAGGCTATGGGCCTGCCGGTGTCGCGGTCATGGTCGACGCCTTCACGGACAACCGCAACCGCACCGGCGCCTCGATCCGGCACCGGTTCGCCAAGCTCGGCGGCAACCTCGGCGAGTCGAACTCCGTCGGCTGGATGTTCGAGCGCAAGGGCGTGATCACCGTGAATGCGGGCAAGCACGATCCCGAAGAAGTCGGCCTCGCCGCTATCGAAGCGGGCGCCGACGACGTGCAGGTCGACGGCAAGTCGGTCGAGGTAACCACACCGCCCAACAACTTCGAGAAGGTGAAGGCGGCGCTGGAGCAGCTCGGCGTCACTATCGACAACGCCGAGATCACGATGCAGCCGAAGCAGACCGTGGCCGTAGGCGAAGACAAAGCAGTCGCGGTGCTGAGGCTCATGGAATCCCTCGAGGAGGACGACGACGTCCAGCAGGTTTACGCCAACTTCGACATCCCAACCAACGTCCTAGAACGCGTCTCAGCACAGGTATGAATGAATCAGGCTGATGGGTCGCAAGTAGGCCGGATTCACTCCGGCCGCCTCCCAGACGTTCAACTTCCAAGCGCCTCCCAGACGTCGCATGGAGAGCTTCAGGAGGGGGCCCGCGGGGGAGGACCTCAGTCCTCACCCGCGCTGTTCGACATCCCAACCAACGTCCTTGAACGCGTCTCGGCACAGGTGTAAAAGCTGATGGACAAATGGCTGGAAGCCGCAACGGACTGATCCTGGGGATCGACCCCGGGCTGGCCAGTACCGGTTTCGCGCTGCTGTCCGAACCCAACCTGGTGCTGTCCTGCAGCACCGTCGTCACCCGGCCCGGGCGAGACGGGGAGCGGTTGCTCATCATCACGCGCCACCTTCGACAGCTGCTCGACGACCATCCGCCGGGCGAGGCGTCCCTCGAAGAGCTGTTCATGGGGCGCAACGCGACGAGCGCGGTGGCGGTGGCGCAGGCGCGCGGCGCGATCCTCGCGGTGCTGGAGGAATGTGGCGTACCGGTCTTCGAGTACAAGCCAAGCCAGGTCAAAGTCATCCTCACCGGCTACGGCAACGCGGACAAGGCACAGATCGCGCGCATGCTCGCGGCACAGGTGAAGGTGCCTGAGGGTCGCTTGGACGAGCACGCGCGCGACGCCATCGCGATCGCGGTATGTCACGCGCGAAGCCGCCGCTTCACCAGAGCAGTGTCGTGATCGCTCATCTAAGCGGACTGGTGCGCCGCGCGGGGGCGGACTTCGTGGTGGTAGACGTCGGCGGCGTCGGTTACATGGTCAGCGTCGCGAGCGGAACGCGCCAGCAGCTACCGCCACCCGGTGGCGCGATCGACCTGCACATCCACACGCAGGTCCGAGAGGACCAGCTCGCGCTGTTCGGATTTGTCTCCGTCGAAGAGCTGGACATGTTCGAGATGCTGATCCAGGTCGATGGTGTCGGCCCAAAAGTTGGGCTTAACATCCTCAGCGCGGCGAGCCTCGACGTCCTGAAACGCGCCATAGTGGCCGAGGATGCATCGCCGATCAGGCGCGCAAGCGGGGTGGGGCCGCGCACGGCGGCGAAGGTGATCATCGAGCTCAAGCCGCGTCTGGACGCCCTTGCAGATCTCGAGGTGTTGCCACGCGCTGCGGCGATCGCCGGCGACGGTGTAGTCCCTAAGGCCGTGGAGTCCGCGCTGCGCAACCTGGGCTTCTCATCGCAGGAGGCCAGGACCGGCATCGAGTCGGTGGACTGGAAGTCGACGCCTTCCACGCAGGAAGCGCTGGCGGTCGCACTCAAGGCTTTGGGTCGCAAGTGACGGGCGACATCGTCCTTGACGCCCGCGCCGACGACGAACAGTACGACCTGACGCTCCGCCCGCGGCTGCTGTCCGAGTATGTCGGCCAGGAGCAGGTGCGAGAGAACCTGAGCATCCTGCTCGAGGCGGCGCGTCGCCGCGGCGAGCCCGTCGAGCACGTCCTGCTGTGCGGTCCTCCCGGACTCGGCAAGACCACTCTCGCCCACATCATCGCCAACGAGCTGGGCGTGGCGATCAAGGTCAGCTCCGGACCCGCGATCGATCACCAGGGCGCGCTCGGCTCGATCCTCCTGAACCTCACGACGCGCGACGTCTTCTTCATCGACGAGATCCACCGCTTGAACGCCGTCGTCGAGGAGTCGCTCTATCCCGCGCTCGAGGATTTCCGTTTCGACGCGGTGCTCGGCAAGGGGGTCGGGGCAAGCGCCGCGACGCTGCCGCTCCCGCATTTCACCTGCGTTGGCGCCACCACCCGCCAGGGACTCCTCAGCGGTCCGCTTCGGGATCGCTTCGGCGCCGTCTACAGACTGGACTTCTACACCAAGGCCGAGCTCGAGAAGATCGTGACGCGCTCAGCACGGATCCTCGACATCGAGGTCCCGCCGGAGGCTGTCTCGGAGATCGCTCGACGCGCGCGCGGAACGCCCCGCATCGCCAACCGCCTCTTGCGCCGGGTGCGCGACTTCGCTCAGGTGCGCGGCGACGGGCGTGGCACCATCGAGATCACCAGGCAGGCGCTGGCGATGCTGGAAATCGACGAGATCGGTCTGGAGCCGGTGGACCGGCAGCTGCTGCAGACCTTGATCCTGAAGTTCAAGGGCGGCCCGGTCGGGCTGGACACCATCGCAACTTCGCTGTCGGAGGAGCCCGAGACCATCGAGGACGTGCACGAGCCCTACCTCATCCAGATCGGGTTCCTGGCCCGAACCTCTCGCGGCCGGGTGGCGACAGAGCTCGCGTACCGGCACCTGGGCATCACCCCGCCCGACCCAGGACCGCAGCAGACCCGCCTGCTGTAAACGGCGCCTGGCCGGATAGCGCCAAGCCGGCCAAGTTGGTCGTCTCGCCGTACTGTTGAAGCAATGCAAGACATAGGGCGCTTGCTGCTGGTCTTTGGCGTGCTGCTGGCCGTGATTGGCGGGGGTCTGATGCTCTTCGGCCGGTTCCACCTGCCGGGCGACTTCACATTTCGCAGCGGAAACGTGACCGTCTACGTCCCGATCGCCACCAGCATCATCCTGTCGATAGTCCTCACAGTCGTCCTAAACCTGTTCTTCCGGCAGCGATAACCGGGCCTTCCGTAGACTGATCGGCTGCCGTGCAGTTAGTCCTCAGCTGGCCAGTCCGCCTGTTCATCGTTGTCGTGCTGGTTTTTTCCATCTTCGTCGACGGGGCGGGCTATGTCTACCGCATCGCCAACCATTACCCGCTCACGGGTAACGTCCCCGGCCTGCCTCCGAACTTCGGCAGCTGGCAGCTCTACATCCATCGGGGACTCGACCTAGCGGGCGGAACCCACATCGACTACCGCCTATTCAACTTTCCGCCCGGCCAGTCGCGCGCCGACGTCCAGAAGCGGACGATCGACGTGATCAACAAGCGCGTCAACTCGCTGGGCGTAAGCGAGCCCGAGATTCGCGGGGCCGGCTCGAACTACGACCGCATCACGGTGGACCTCGCGGGCGTGACTGCGGACCAGGCGCAGAAGACAATCGGCGCGGTCTCCAAGCTCGTCTACACGAAGTGGGTCAAGGATGCCGCGGTGACCGGCGGGCCTATCCCCGGCTACAGGCCGGCCTTCGTGGGCTTGACCGGAGACGACATCCAGAACGCCACGGCCACCATCGACCAGAGCGGCGTGGGATGGGTGGTCAACGTCAGCTTCACCTCCCGTGGCGCCGGCATCTTCGCCGACCTCACACGCGCCAACGTCGCCGCCTGCCCTGGTGCGGGCACCGACTGCCCTGAGCGGCACCTCGCGATCTGGCTGGACCTGACGCAGAAAGACGTCGACAGCTGGGCAGACCCGGCTTACGCCTCCAAGCTGTTCCAGCCATATGACACCGCCTGCCTGGCCGCCCAGTCGCCGGATACGGTCTGCGGCAAGCTGCTGACTAACCCGACCACCCTCACCGAGATCGCGGGGGGCCAGGCGGTGATCAGCGGCGGCTTCACCCAGGCGAGCGCGCAGGACCTCTCTACCGGCATCAACGCGGGCTCGCTGCCGGTGGACCTCCAGGTGCTCGACGTGATCCAGGTTGGTTCGACGCTGGGCGCCGAGTCGGTCAAGCTCAGCATCGCGGCCGGGCTGCTCGGCCTGTCGATAGTGGTGCTCTTCATGATCCTGTACTACCGGGTCCCTGGATTTCTCGCGAGCATTGCACTCATCTTTTACGCGGCTGTAGTTCTGGCCCTGTTCAAGACGATACCGGTCACAGTGACGCTGGCCGGAATCACCGGATTCATCCTCTCCGTGGGCATGGCAGTCGACGCCAACGTCCTGATCTTCGAACGCTTCAAAGAAGAGGTGCGGGCGGGCCGCACCATCCCGGCCGCGGTCGATGCAGCGGTCAGACGTGCGTGGCCTGCCATCCGCGACTCGAACAGTGCGACTTTCATCACCTGCTTGATCCTCGGCTTCATCGGGCCTTCGCAGGTCAAGGGCTTTGCCCTCACCCTGGGCCTCGGTGTCGTGATCAGCCTGATCTCATCGATCATCGTGACCCACAACTTGCTCGCGATCGTGATGACAGGCAGCGCGCTGCGGCGGCCAGGGCTGATGGGAGTTGACCGTGTCCGAAACGTCTGACATCGCACAGCGACAGCA
>DASRWV010000010.1:0-46487 GCA_035687505.1 Nitrosotalea sp. | reverse complement strand
CTAGCTGACCCAGACCGATGCGAAGCGCGCCTCGATCGCCTCCCAGTTGAGGGTGTTGAACCAGGCTGCCACGTAGTCGGCGCGCTTGTTCTGATACTTCAGGTAGTAGGCGTGCTCCCACACGTCGACGCCAAGGATCGGGGTCAGTCCTTCCATGTAGGGGCTGTCCTGGTTGGGATACGACTTGATCGACAGCTTGCCGTTCTTGTCGACGAGCAGCCACGCCCAGCCACTGCCGAACTGGCCCAGCCCCGCCTTCTGGAGCTGCTCTTTGAACGCGTCGTAGCTGCCGAACGTGCTCTTGATGCCGTCGCCGACCCGACCGGGTGGGTTGCCGCCGCCACCTGGGCCCATGATGGTCCAGAAGATCGAGTGGTTCGAATGGCCGCCGGCATTGTTCCGGATGGCGGTCCGGATGTCCTCGGGCACCTCGTTGATGCTCCAGAGAAGGTCTTCGACAGTCTTACCCGCCCACTCGGGGTGCTTCTCGAGCGCTGCGTTCGCGTTGGTCACATAGGTTGCGTGATGCTTGTCGTGATGAATCTCCATCGTTTTCGCGTCGATGTGCGGCTCGAGCGCGTCGAACCCGTAGGGAAGCGGTGGAAGTACAAGTGGCATGTGGAACCCTCCGTTTATCTGAAGCTGTTTCTTTGCTCTAGAGAACCAGTCTAAGAGGTTGTGTCTTCCGACCCGGAAGCCTGCGCCCGAACTGCCTCCGCACGCTGCCTGATCTCCTCCGGGTCGCCGAGATACCGCCACGACGCCGGCTTGAAGTCCGCTTCCAGCTCGTAAACGCGAGGCACCCCCGTTGGGATGTCGAGATCGACGACCTCTTGCTCGGAAAGCCCATCGAGATGCTTGACCAGCGCTCGGAGGCTGTTGCCGTGCGCCGCGACCAGCACGCAGGTGTAACGGAGAAGGTCGGGCACGATGGCGTCATACCAGTACGGGAGCATCCGGTCGACCACGTCCTTCAGGCATTCGGCGCTCGGCAGCACCTCGGGCGGGAGGTCCGCGTAGCGCCGGTCGTGTGAGGGATGTCGCTCATCCGACGGCTCGAGAGCGGGCGGCCTGACGTCGTAGCTCCGGCGCCATACCTTCACCTGCTCCTCTCCGTAGCGCGCCGCCGTCTGAGCCTTGTTCAGTCCCTGCAGGGCGCCATAGTGCCGCTCGTTCAGACGCCAGCTGCGCCGCACGGGGATCCAGCTACGACCGAGCTCGAATAGAGCGAGATCGGCGGTTTCAATCGCCCGCAAAAGCAAGGAGGTGTGCACCACTTCTGGTAGCAGCCCCGCCTCCTTCATCAGGCGGCCGGACTCGATCGCTTCGGTGTCTCCGTGCTCGCTGAGCGGGACGTCGTGCCAGCCGGTGAAGAGGTTCTCGAGGTTCCAGGTGCTCTGCCCGTGCCTGAGCAGAACCAGAGTCCCAGGCTGCCTTCTGTCAGCGGTGCTGCCCATAAACCTCTGCTGTGATTTTCACGATCTGCGCGAACTCTGCGGCGTCCAGGCTCGCGCCGCCGACAAGGCACCCGTCACACAGAGGCAGCTCGACATAGGACTCCACGTTTTTCGAGTTGACGCTTCCGCCGTAGACGATCCGGACCTTCTTGGCGGCTCCGGCGCCGATCACCAGCCCGACCACGTTGCGAATCAGCCTCATCGTCTTGTACGCGTGCTCGGGGTCCGCGCTCTTCCCCGAGCCGATCGCCCACACGGGCTCATACGCGACGACGAGGCGGGCGGAGTCGTCGGCCGAGCAGTTGGCCAGACCCGCTCGCACCTGCGCCTCGACGACCTGATCCGAGGTGCCGGCGTCGTAGTGCTCCCCCAGCTCGCCGACGCACATGACGACGTTGAGCTCGCAGGCAAGGGCCGCTGCAGTCTTCTTGGCCACCATGTCGTCAGTCTCGCCGAGGTAAATGCGGCGCTCCGAGTGGCCGACGATGACCCACTCGCACCAGCCCTTCAGCATCGCGGGCGACACCTCTCCCGTGTAGGCGCCTGACGGCTCCCAGAAGCAATCCTGCGCGCCCAGCTTCACGCCCGACTCGGCCAGCACCTCGTAGACCGGCATCAGCCAAGGAAACGGCGGGAAGACGGCGACCTCGACGCGGTTGGCATGCCCCCTGGCCACCGAAAGGACCCCGCGCACTAGGTCGAGCGCCTCGTCAGCGGTGTTTGGATTCATCTTCCAGTTGCCCGCCACCAGAGGAATCGGCGCTTCTCGGCTGGACACTTCAGGCTTCCTTGAGGATCGCGATGCCTGGCAGCTCCCTGCCTTCCAGATACTCGAGCGTCGCGCCGCCACCTGTCGAAACATGCGAGAAGCGCCCGGTCAGTCCAAGTGAATCGATGGCCGCGACAGTATCGCCGCCGCCGACCAGCGTGTAACCACCCGAGTTTGCGATCGCCTCTCCGATGGCCTTCGTCCCGTCGCTGAAATCTGGGATCTCGAAGACCCCCATCGGCCCGTTCCACACGACAGCACCTGCGCCACGCAATCGCTGCGTGAACAGCCCGACCGACTTGGGACCGATGTCGAGTGCCATCCAACCTGCCTCCACCGCTGACGCTTCCATGATGCGCAACGGCTGACCGGCCTCCATCCGGCGCGCGCAGACGAGATCGACAGGAAGCAGCAGCTTGCGGCCGCCTGCTTCAGCGACCTCTCTGGCGGTGTCGAGCGCCGTGTCCTCGACCAGGCTGTTCCCCGTCGGATAGCCGCGCGCCTTGAAGAACGTGTTGGCCATCGCGCCACCGATCACCAGCGCGTCGACCTTCTTCAGCAGGTTGCGAAGCACTCCGACCTTGGTCGAGACTTTGGCGCCGCCCACCACTGACAGCATCGGCCGCTTCGGGTTATCGAGCGCCTGGTGCAGCGCAGTCAGCTCCGCCTCCATCAGCTCGCCCGCGAACGCGGGCAAGTAAGCGGCGACACCGACCACCGATGCGTGCGCGCGGTGCGAGCACGCGAAAGCATCGTTCACGTAGAGCTCTCCAAGGGACGCCAGCCTGTGCGCGAAGTCGGGGTCGTTCGCCTCTTCTTCGGGATGAAACCGCACATTCTCGAGCAGCAGCACCTGGCCGTTCTGCAGCTTGCCGACCGCTGTCCGAGCAGGTTCGCCCACACAGTCTTCTGCGAAATGCACCTCGCGGTCGAGAAGGTGCTCGAGGTGAATCGCGATCGGTCGCAGCGAGAGCTCCGGCTCGACGCCCTTTGGGCGACCGAGGTGCGACATCACGATGACCATCGCGCCACGCTGAGCCAGGTGTACGAGCGTCGGCATCGCGGCGCGGATCCGCGCGTCGTCGGTGATATGACCCTTTGACATCGGCACATTGAAGTCCTCGCGCACCAGGACACGCTGCCCGGCGACGTCGACGGAGGTGATCGATGCTTTCAGAGGGACTTAGCCATGTAGGCGATCAGGTCAACCATGCGGCAGCTGAAGCCCCACTCGTTGTCGTACCAGCTGACCACCTTGGCCCATCCGCCACCCAGCTCCAGCGTCAGCGGCGCGTCGACGATCGAAGAATGCGGGTTGTTCTTCATATCCGAAGACACGAGCTCCTCGTGACTGACCGCAAGGATGCCACGCAGCTCGCCACTCGCGGCCTCCTCGAAAGCAGCGTTTATGTCCGCAGCCGTCGCAGTCTTCTTGAGCTCCACCGTGAGGTCGACCACCGACACGTCGAGGATCGGGACGCGAAAGGCCATGCCGGCGAACTTGCCTGCGAGCTCGGGCAGAACCTCGGCCACGGCACGGTTGGCGCCGGTGGACGTGGGGATGATGTTGTCGGCGGCAGCCCGCGCGCGCCGCAGATCCTTGTGCGGCAGGTCCTGCAATTTCTGGTCCGCCGTGTACGCGTGGATTGTCGTCATCATGCCGCGCTCGATGCCGAACGACTCGTTCAACACTTTCGCCAGCGGTACGAAGCAGTTGGTCGTGCAGCTGGCGTTCGAGACGATGTTGTGCTTCTTCGAGTCGTAACCCTTGTGGTTGACGCCCATCACGACGGTGTAGTCCTGGTTGGTCGCAGGCGCTGAGATGATGACCTTCCTGGCGCCGCCCTTGTCGATATGAACGCGGGCTTTGGTGCCGTCGGTGAAGAGGCCGGTCGACTCGATCACCACCTCTACGCCCAGGTCCTTCCAGGGCAGCTCCGCCGGGTCCTTGTGGCTCATGAACTTGACGGTCTTGCCGTCCACTTTGATGCTGTCGTCGCTCGCTGAAACCGCGGGGCCAAAAGTGCCTAGCGCGGTGTCGTGCTTGAGCAGGTGCGCGAACGTCTTGGCGTCGCCGATGTCGTTGACCGCGACGATCTCGAAATCCGCCTTGAGCTCGTGGGCCGCGCGGTAGATGTTCCGGCCGATCCGTCCGAATCCGTTAATGCCTACTTTCAATGTCACGACGCAAATGTTAGGCGGAGCGGGGCGATCCCTTCGAGACCACGGGCTCGTCCTGAGAGTCGGCCAGCCGCTGGAGCCGGCGCAACCGGTGGTTGACCGCGGACTTCGAGAGCTTCATGCCGTCCGCCAGCTCGCCCAGGTTGAGCTGCGGGTTGGCGGTCCGCCAGCGAGCCATCTCGCGAAGTGCCGGCGGCAACAGGTCGAGCTTGCCGTTCGCCTCGAGCCGCTCGATCGCCGCAGCTTGCCGCAGCCCGGAGCCGATTGTCTTGCCGATGTTTGCGGTCTCGAAGTTGAGGCGGCGGTTCACCTCTCCACTGACGGCGCGCACCACCCTCACGTTCTCGAACTCCATGACCGCGCGACTCGCGCCCATCAGCGAGAGGAGCCGGACTATCGCGTCGCCCTCCTTGACGTAGACGACATGCTGTCCCCCGCGCTCCATGACGCCGACCTTGGCGTCGGCCGAGCCGGCCATTGACGCGACTGCGGTCGCCCAGGTGGTAGTCGGCAGGACGAACTCCATGTGGTAGCGCGTGCTCGGGGCATTGACGGACCCGCAGCCGAGGAACAGTCCGCGCAGCATCGCCTTCCTGTCGCACGCCGCGTCGGGTACTGCATGCATCGCGGACTGCGTGAAGGCTGGCGCGACGCCTTGCGGCAGCGCGAGCTCGATGAAGAAAGACATGCGTTTGCGCGTCTTCACGGCCTGGTATTTGGCTTCCATATGAGCGATCGCCCGGCCCAGCCGCACCACCTTTCGCGCAACTGCATTTCGCAGCAGCGAGAAGTAGGCCGACTGGCCATCACCCTGCCGTTTGATCAGCCTTGCGCGGGAACCGAAATAGATTCCTAGCAGCTCGCTCAGCTGGCAGCACGGTCGGGCCGGCAGAAGCCCGGCCATCTCGTTCTTGACGTCCGCGGAGAACGAAATGCGGTGTACCTCCTGGACCTGAAAGTTCCCCCGCCCTTTCTCGGAGTGTACCTCCACCCAGGGAGAGGTTGCTTCCCCGCTAGGCGGATGGCGGCACCAGGGAGAAGTTGCTTCCCCGCTTGGCGGGGAAGCCGGCGCTGCCCGTTGGCAGCGCCGGATGGGGGCGACCTAGGGAGAAGTTGCTTCCTCGCTTGGCGGGGAAGCCGGCGCTGCCTGGCAGCGCCGGATGGGGGCGACCAAAGGAGCCTCGGCGCAGCACAATGTCTCCAGTGACTGAGATGAGGATGATCGAGGCGGTGCGCGCCGCCATCGGCGAAGAGATGGAACGCGACGACCGGGTGCTCGTCATGGGCGAGGACGTCGGCCGGAAGGGCGGCGTGTTCGGGGCGACCGACGGCCTCTATGACCGCTTCGGCGAGGCGCGAGTGCTCGACACTCCGCTGGCCGAGTCGGCCATCGTCGGCGTCGCCATCGGCGCCGCGCTGAACGGCCTGATCCCCGTCGCAGAGATCCAGTTCGCGGATTTCATCCACCCCGCCTTCAACCAGATCGTCAGCGAGGCGGCCCGCACCCGCTACCGCTCGAACGGGGACTGGTCGGTCCCCATCGTGATCCGGACTCCGTACGGTGGCGGGGTTCACGGCGGCCTCTACCACTCGCAGTCCATCGAAGCGTTCTACGCACACGTTCCGGGACTGAAGGTCGTCGTCCCGAGCACCCCGTCCGACGCTCACGGGCTCCTCAAGTCAGCCATCCGCGACCCGAACCCTGTGCTCTTCCTCGAACACAAGAAGGTCTACCGCCTCATCACCGAAGAGGTGCCCAACGGCGATCACCTCATCCCGATCGGCCCCGCGGTGGTGCGGCGGGAAGGCACGAAGCTCAGCTGCTTCGCGTGGGGATTGATGACGCATTACAGCCTCGAGGCCGCGGCCATGCTGGAGCGCGAAGGAGTGAGCGTCGAGGTCGTCGACCTGCGCTCGCTGACGCCGCTCGACCGGGAGACGATCCTGGCGTCGGTCCGCAAGACAGGCAAGGCGATGGTGGTTTACGAGGACAACTTGACCGGCGGATTCGGCGCCGAGATCGCCGCCATCATCTCGGAGCACGCGTTCGATTCGCTGGACGGCCCCGTCGTGCGCGTCGCGGCGCCCGACATCCCGGCGATGCCGTTCAACTCGCCGCAGGAGGATTTCTTCATGCCCAATCCGCAGAAGATCGCGGACGCGATGAGGCGACTCAGTGCCTACTAAAAAGCAACGGCTCCCCACTGCTTCCCCGCTTGCGGGGAAGGTGGCGCGCAAAGCGCGCCGGATGGGGGGAGGTGACACGTCTCCTGCCTTCCCTTCAATCTCTCATGCCGAGTACGCGATCAGGCGGCAGGCGGTCGCGGCGGGCATCGATGCCGCGGGCCTGGACGCGATCTGCGTCTTCTACCCGGCCCGGGTGGCCTACCTGACCGGGTTCCACCACATCCCTACCGAACGTCCTATCGCGCTGGTGCTTGGGCCGAAGGGCTTTTCGGCGTTGCTGGTGCCGGCGGTGGAGAAGGAACACGCGGAAGCGTCGACCTCTCTCGAGAGGATCGACGTGTACTTCGAGTACCCCGGAAGCGAGCACCCGATGGAGCGCCTCGCGGCGATTCTCACCGAGATCAGCGCGAAACCAAGACGCACGGGCGCCGACCACGACGGCTACGTTCCTCGGTGGGGCTATCGCGGCCCGACGCTGAGCGAGCTGATGGGCCAGGCGCCTTTTGACGCCGAGCTCATCATCGAGTCACTCCGCCGCGTGAAATCGACTACCGAGATCGCGTGCATCCAGCTCAGCTGCGACTGGGCCGTGCGCGCACATCACCGGATGCAGGCCGCGATCACGACCGGAAAGACCGAGATGGAGTGCTACTCGCCAGGTGTCACCGAAACGATGGAGGAGATGCTCCACGAGATGCCGGGCTGGCGGCCGCGCGGTTTTGAGGGCAACGGCCTCACCGCGATGTTCGTCGCCGGGCGATCCACCGCCATGCCGCACGGTTTCGTGCGCGGGCACGGCATCCAGAAAGGTGACGTGCTGGTGAGTGGCGCGGGCGCGGACATCGACGGGTACCTGAGCGAGCTGGAGCGGACGATGATCGTCGGCCCGCCCACCGCCGAGCAGAAGCGCGGCTTCGAAGCAATGCTCGCGCTGCAGACCCGCGCGATCGAGGTCATGGCGCCTGGGGTGCCTGTCGCCGAGGTCGAGCTGGCCACCGCGCGCCTTGCTCAAGAGCTGGGTGTGGCGGACAACCTACGCCACCACGTCGGTCACTCGATCGGGCTCGAAGGGCATGAAGCACCTTTCCTCGATCGGGGCGACGAGGCGGTGCTGGAATCCGGCATGGTGTTCACTGTCGAGCCAGGCGTCTATATCAAGGAGCTCGGCGGATTCCGGCACTCCGACACCGTGGTCATCACTGACGACGGATGCCGCGTCATGACGAGCTACCCGCGCGAGCTGAAAGACCTCGTAATTTGATTGAACGATAGGCTCGGCCTCAGGCCGAGCCTCAGGCCGTAGCCGGCACGGGCTCAGGTACAGGCCGGACCTTGCTCGTGTACATGTGCAGCACTGTTGTGCCGTCGGCCACATGCCGCCGGATGCGATCCACGGCCATCGGAGGCAGCATGCCCTGGTCCTCAACCGTGACCAGCGTCTCCCGCGGACCCACCGTCCGCCAGACCTCTCCGACCATCTCTCGGGGCAGGCTGCCCGGCATGTAGACGTAACGGCGGTTCGGCACCTTGCCGCGGGCGAGCATCTCCGCCCTGGCAAACGCGTCATGAGCCGAGTAATCCCTGAGGTAGGGGTCGGCAACTTCGAGCAGCTCGTGATGCTGGTTCGGATAGCGATCGCCCCGGTACAGGAACAAGGCGTCGCGGCCGTCGGCAGCGCGGACCGCTTCTGCAATCACCGCCTCCGCTGCCTGCTGGTCGTGCGGAAGGATGACCAGAACCTCGCCCGCCGCGGGTCGATTGCCAAGCGCGGTGGCAATCGATTCCTTCGCCCGCTGAGGCCGGAACGGAACCGGGAACACGCTCGGCCGGCGGCTGCGGTAGTACCGGTACGTCATGAGGCCGAGGATCAGTCCCACGATTGTCAGCCCGCCCCCGAACTCGGTGGCGAGCGGCTTGGCAACGAGGTTGATCACCCACGCGAGCACGACCAGGACGGTGGTCACAATGCCCAGGACAAAGATCGCGGCAGCTCCCGCATTCCATGCGGGGCGTTCACGCCAGCGCACCAGGTCGAGGCTGATGCACGTCAGCACGAATGTGCCAAGCAAGCCGAATGCGTAGAGGTCACCGAGCAGGTTGACCTGCGCGTTCGCCGCGACAGTGATGATGACGGGCATGACGACTGCGGCCAGGATCGACCACTGCGGCGTGACGCGCCACCGGTTTCGGCGCTCGAGCACTCGGGGCAGGAAGCCCATTCGCGCCAGAGCGATGAAGACGTGGTACGCGCCGATGATCGCCGTGTTGCTCGCGAAGACGAGGAGCAGCGACCCGGAGATGGCAACGTAATCTCCGAGCAATCGACCGGCGGAGTGCGCTCCGAGCAGCGAGATGAACTGGTTGGGATCCGCGTTGTCGGCGAGAAGGGTGGTCGACCACAGCGTGAGCAGTGGGCTGGTGATCGCCATCGTCAGCACGACGGCGGTCATGGCACGAAAGGCGGTTCGCTTACGCGGTTCCCGCATCGCCGGGGCGAGCTGCGCAACACTCTCCAGCCCGGAGAAGGCGAGGAAGGCCGCGCCGAAGCCGGTTAGCAGCAGGACCGGGGTCAGGGGCGGCCCGTGCGTGATCGCGGTGAAGCTGTGCAGCACACCCGCCGGACCGAGATAGATTGCGGTCGCGATCACGACGGCGAGCTGTCCGGCGCCGGCGAGGCACGCCACGATGGCTGTTGTCCGCGCGCTCTCTTTGATGCCCAGAAAGTTCAGGATGCCCAGGGCGATCAGCGCGCCGACCGTGGCGTGCAGAACCCACGGCATCAGCGAGGGCATCACGACCGAGAGGTAAAGAGCGCCCGACAACGCGCTCAGCGCGGCGGTCAGGAAGTAGTCGACCAGGATCATCAGGCCTCCCAGCAGCCCTGCAAATGGATGCAGCGCCTGAGAGGAAACGTTGACCACGCCGCCGCCTTCTGGATAACGCCATGTCACTTCGGCGTACTTCACACAGAGAAGGACGAAGACAAAGAGCGTCATGAGCACGAAGAGGGCGGCGCGCGATTTGAAAGGGCCGTACAGAATGCCCGGCACGTAGTAGACGGACGTGCCGATGTCCGCGAAGATGACGGCCCAGCACAGGAAAGGCCCGAGACTTCCTCCGCGGACCTTGATCCGGCGACGGGCGACGACCTGGCGCATATGTCCAAGCTAGGCGATACACCGTTTGATGGGCGTTTGGGCCAAACCCCGA
The DNA here is from genome assembly GCA_035687505.1 of Nitrosotalea sp. GTDB lineage: Bacteria > Chloroflexota > Dormibacteria > Dormibacterales > Dormibacteraceae > Palsa-870. The sequence continues at coordinate 36,683 of DASRWV010000010.1, read as the reverse complement.
ACCGTATGGATCCCGCATGGATGGCCGCTCGATCCTTTACCCTCGCCTGCGATGACTGCCGACCACGTCGCTCGTCGAGGCCGTCGCCCCGGCGACCTGCGGGTCGTCGTGCGCCGCGCCGCCAAGCTGCCCCGCACCCTCGGAGCGCCGGCGCTCTTCGCCGCCTGCTACGGCAACGTGGGCTCCAGCATCTACTACGCCCTCGGCGTCACTGCCGCGTTCGCCCTGGGTCTCACTCCGCTGGCCATGATCCTGGCGGGCCTTATCTTCGTCAGCACCGCCCTGAACTACGCCGAGGGCACCGCTGCCCTCCCGCACGCCGGCGGCAGCTCGAGCTTCGCGCGCCGAGCGTTCAACGGACCCATCGGCTTTCTGGTTGGCTGGGTCCAGCTGCTCAACTACACCGCGACGGTCTCCATCTCCGCCTACTTCGCGATCAGCTACCTCGGCGTGTTCGGCAAGTACATGCCGCTGTTCCACGTCTTGAAGGACAACGACAGCTGGCACGTCGCCGCGACAGTAGTGCTGATCGGCTTCCTTGTCGTCGTCAACGTGGTCGGCATCCAGGAGTCGAGCGCGCTCAACCTGGTTCTCGCCATGGCCGACCTGGTCACGCAATTCGTGCTGGTCATCCTCGGCGTGGTGCTTCTCCTGAACATCCAGACGGTCATCAGCAACATCCACTGGGGAATCGCGCCGACGTGGGGCAACTTTCTTGCCAGCATTTCGATCGCGATGGTCACGTATACGGGTATCGAGACCATCTCCAACATGTCCGAGGAGGCAAAGGACCCCGGCCGGAGCGTGCCACGGGCAACGTTTGCCGTGATCGCGGCGGTGCTGTTTGTCTCAGCCTTTCTTCCAACCATCGGCATGAGCGTGTTCCCGGTCCACCCCGACGGCGCCGGCCATTTCACGACCGACCTTGCCACGACCTGGAAGAACGATCCTGTGGCCGGCATCGTCACCGGCTTCTCTCAGCCGCTGGCCTTCTGGTCAGGGATCTGGGTGGGCATCCTCGCCTTCACCATCCTGGTCATCGCCACCAACGCCGGCCTGATCGGGATCTCAAGATTGAGCTACTCGCTGGCGGGAGCGGACTTGCTGCCTCGCCAGTTCGCAAAGCTGCACACGAAGTACAGGACGCCGTACATCTCGATAGTGATCTTTGGCATCGTGGCCGCGGTCCTCGTCCTGCCGGGAATCATTGTGGGCGGCGGGGAGATCGACCTCTTGGGCGCGGTGTACGCGCTCGCCGCGACGTTTGCGTTCTGCTCGGCGCACCTCTCAGTCATGCGGCTGAGATTCATCGAGCCCAACCTCTACCGGCCTTACCGCATGCCGTGGAACATCAGGTTCGGGCGCGACAGCATCCCTGTCATTTCGCTGCTGGGCGCCCTCGCCATCGGCACTGTGTTCACGCAGCTGATGTCGCAGAACATCTCCAACTCGACTTACATCTATCTTGGGTGGCTCGTGCTGGGCGGCATCACGTTCGTGATCTATCGCCGCTATCGAAAGCAACCTCTCTGGGAGCCGCTCGAGGTGCCGCCTCCGCCGGACCGGGAGATCGAACGGCTGGCGCCGGAACCTCGGCCGAGTGAAGCCCGCTACCGGCTGGGCCGCCGCGAGCGCGTCGCCGCGCACGCCGCCGCGGAGCCCGCGCATCGGCGCCGAACACGTCCCGGCTGGCAGCTGGAGTTCGAGCTCTTCTTCGCCCGCCACGGAGCCGCGCGCGGCATCCTGATCGTCCTCGTGTTTGCTGCCGTCAGCGGTCTCGCCGTCGGCGTGGATCTCTCGAATTACGATCCATTCGGTCCCGGCCTCGGCTGGTCACCTGGCATCGTGCTCGTCGCGTTGATCGCCGCTTACCTGCTCAACAGGAGCCACTCCGAGCAATAGCCCCTAGCCCTCCAGCCGGTAGCCCACCCCCGGTTCGTTGACTATGTACCGCGGATTCGCGGGATCGTCACCGAGCTTCTTGCGAATCTGCGCGACCACATATCGCGTGTTGTACGTGTCGCCGATCGCGTAATCGCCCCACACCTGCCGCAGCAGTGTTGTGTGCGTCACCGGCTTGCCGGCGTGGAGCGCGAGGAATCGCAGCAGCTCGTACTCCGTCGGTGTCAACCGGACGCTCTTCCCATTCACCGTGACCGAGCGCCGGCCGATGTCGATCGCAAGGTCACCCGACCTGATCACGGGCTCACCGGCAGTCACGTCGGCCTGCCTGCGCAGCACCGCACGAATCCGCGCCACCAGCTCTTCCGTGCCAAAAGGTTTGACCAGGTAGTCATCGGCCCCGGCATCCAGCGCACGCACCTTGTCCTTCTCGTCGGGCATGACGCTGACGATGATCACGGCGGCGCGCGTGGCCGGCCTCAACGCCTTCAATGTTGCAAACCCGTCCATGCCGGGCAACCCGAGGTCGAGGAGGATCACATCCGGCCGCCAGGCCGCAGCCTCAGTCACCGCCTCCTCCCCGCTCCCCACCGCGCGCACGTCGAAGTCGTGGTAGCCGAGGCCTGCCCGCAGGGCGCGCTGCATCTCGACTTCGTCGTCGACCACCAGAACACGCCCGCTCATGAGCCGGGCACAGCGGGAACCGGGGCCAGCGGGAACGTGAAAGTGAAGCGCGGGCCCCGGCGGCGATTCTCCGCGCTGATTCGTCCGCCGTGCGCCTCGACGACTCGCTTGCAGATCGCCAGGCCAAGACCGCTGCCGCGAGCCCGGCGGGTCCAGAACGTGTCGAAGACACGATCGAGGTCAGCCGTCGCGATCGGCGGCCCCTCGTTCTCTACCCACGCTTCAAGCATTCCGCTTCGCGGCACCGCACCGACCTCGATCACACCGTTGAGCGGCGCCCACTCATGTGCGTTCTCGAGCAGGTTGGCGAGCACGCGCCCTGCCTGCACCTCATCGACCTCCACCGGCGGCAGGTCGTCAGGCAGCTCGACCACCAGCCGGTTGCCGGCGAGCTCGCCGCGGAGCTGTCGGGTCGCTCCCGCGACCAGGTCGGCGAAGCTCTGGGCTTCCTTGTCGAGTTCCAGACCAGCCTCGAGACGCGACAGGGCCAGGAGGTCGCCGACCATGCGGTCGAGCCGCGTCGCCTGCCGGTCCAGGTCGACCAGCAGCTCCCGCTGATCCGCCTGAAGGCCTGCCTGGGGCGAGGCCAACGCGGTGAGACCCGTACGGAGCGAGGCGATAGGGCTCTTGAGCTCGTGAGACAAGGAGGAGAGGATCGCCGTCTTCAGGCGGTCCGAAGACTCGAGTCCGCGAGCCCTTTCCGACTCGAGCGCCGCACGCCTGCGGTCGAACAGGAGGTCGGCCAGCCCGATCAGCGCCGCGAGCATGCGCAGCTCATCCGGCCCGGCGAGCTCCGCATCGACCTGTAGCACCGCGACCCCACTGGCAAGAGGCAGGTAGGCCGGCTCGGCCGCGCCCGGGTTGGTTCGCACCAAAGTGACCGCACCAGCACGGACCGAGATGCGGATCGGGCGGCCGTTCTCGTGAGACCACGCCGCCTGCTTCAGCTCAGCCGCGCTGAGGTCGCCACCGGCGAGTGCGCTCGGCAGTCCCGAATCAACGGCCACCAGGGCGAACCGGCCGACAGATCTCAGCTCGGTGCCGCGCTCGCACAGCATCGCCATCGCGACCGTGACCTCCTGGGAGCGAAGAGCCTCCGTCGCCACCTCGTACAGCGCGCGGGATTCCCGAGTCAGCGCCTCGGCGCTCGCGCGTGCTCGCCGGAGAGACCCCGCGAGCTGGCTCGTGACGAGCGCCACGGCGAGGAGGACCACCAGCTCGAGGACCTCAGCCGGACCATTAACCGAGAGGGTGCCGACCGGAGGGACGAAGAAGAAGTCGTAGAGGACGAAAGCGGCGACGCTCCCGACGACGGCGGGCCACCGACCCCATCGCGCTCCCAGCCATAAGACCAAAAGGAGGTACATGGCCGACATGCCCGACACAGGCGCCCGCAAGTTGACCAGCCAAATGACCGCGGTGATCCCGATCACGCCGCCAATAGCAATCGCGTACGGCGCCAGGCGGCGCATCAAAACCAGCGCACTCCAGTCCCGTGAGCGGTGCTCGTGCCCAGAAGCTCGTCGCCCAGCCGGATTTCGAAGGTGCCCTGGTCCGGCTCCAACCTCAAGTGATAGGCGGATGCCTCCGCGATCGCGTTCGCGATCCTTGTGCGCTGGTCGCCGCTGACGTACTGCATGAAAACTGAGTGGAACACGACGGTCGCCAACCCGGGGCGCGGCTTGGCGAGTTCGCGCTCCAGGAAAGTCGCGGCGTCCAGTCGCTCCACAGTGACCGGCACCTCTTTCGCGATCGTGATCGCGCCGTCCAGTCGGGACAGCCGGCCCAGCTGGTCCGCCCAGATAAAGGAGCGCAGGGTCATCGCGCCGGCGTCGCTGGTTGGGTCGATCGGCGCGACGTCGCAGCCCTTGCGCTCGATGACTTCCGCGGCGCGCTCGAGTGGCGGCGCGACGTCGAAGACATGGACGAACCGAACCGCCGCGTTCTCGTCGCCCCACCCTGCCTCGCCGGGCTCGCCCGAACTGCCTGACTCGTATCGGTAGCGATCCCACCTGAGGTTCAGACCCGCGCTCGCTCCGATCTCGAGGATGCGCAGCGGCAATCCCGTGCGATGGGCGACCTCGAGGAACCCGCCCAGCAGGGCGGCGCTGCGACCCACCTCGTTGGTCTGGCATCCGTGCGCGATCAATCGGCGTATCTCCGCGCTGTTCTCGCGGAGCGCTTCGTGAAACGGAATCCACGCCGCAGTCGCATCGCCATCGCCGCCGACCGATGGATAGTGAGGCTCCAGCGCGGGCAGGCGGCCTTCGAGGACCAGCCGGTGAACGGCCCCCATCAGCCGCAGTGGAAGCGCTGCCGACTCCGTCTCAGTTTCGAAACCCGCGACGACGCCGGCGATCGCTCCAGAGTCATCCGTTGAGGCGGATTCCAGCAGAGAGGCGTAGAAAGGCGAGCCGAGATTCGCGCACCAGCCGGCCTGGCGCTTCAGCCAGCCGGACACGACCTCATTCGGCGCCGGCAATGTCGAGCTCCTTCGCGCGGTTCGCGTAGCCGGGATGCGACGGGTGCGCGACGCGATACCAGGCAAGTGTCTCGGCCAACGCGTCCTCTAGCGCCGAGAGCTCGAAGCCGAGCTCGCGGCGGGCCCGGTCCAGCACGTATCCCGCGGACCGCCGCGGGTCCGGACCGTAAGGGCTCGCCCCGTCGGGCAGCTCCGCGAACGGCATGGGATGTAGGCGTATCGGTTTTCCTATCGCGCGGGCGATGCCCTCGATCAGGTCCCGCACGCTCACCCCTTCGAAAGCCGCGTTATATGCCTTGTGTGTAGTGTCTTTGCGCGGGTCGCAAGCAAGCGCGCACGCGAAGCCGATGTCCTTCACCCATGACAGTCCCGCCTGGCGCTCATACGACTCGGCGGGCACCAGCAGCGGACCTCCATCTTCGACTCGCTGGATGTAGGCGGCGATGCGAAGCGTGTGATCCGCGGGTCCGAACACCGCCGGCGGCCGGATCACCGTCCACGGAAAGTCTTGAGAGCGTGCGAGGACGGTCTCGCACCACCGCTTGCCTTCGAGATAGTCGAGCGTTTCAGGCGGATCGCCTTCGAGCGGGATGAAGTCCTTCTCGCGAGCGGGCCGTCCGTTCAGGTGCGGATACACGCCTGTCGAAACGAAGATGTACCGCTCTCCTTTGAAATGACGCGCGGCGGCCTGCACCTCGCCGGGTTGGTAGCAGGCGAGGTCGAGAAGGACGTCTGGCTCGACCTGCTCGAGCGCACTCTTCAGCTGCTCCTCATCGGTTCTGTCGAACGCGACATAGCTGGTGAACGTGCCGTACGGACGATCTTTCCGGCCGGCGGCGATCGTCTCCACGCCGCGGCGCATCAGCTCCTTGCAGGCGGCGACGCCAATGAAGCCCGCGCCGCCCAGGACGAGTGCCCGGGTCACGTCTAGACGTCGCGAGCGACAGACTCGACGTCGATGCCGTCCACGCTCTTTAGGCGTGAGGCCATCTCGGCCGCCATCGCCACCGAGCGGTGCCTCCCTCCGGTGCAACCGAACGCGACTACCAGGTGCGACCGCCCGCGCTCGCGGTAGTGCGGGATCGCGGCCCGCAGCGTCATTTCCAGGTTGCCCAACAGCTCCTGCGCCGCCGGCTGCTTCACCACGTAGTCGCGCACGCGTTGGTCGCGGCCGTCGAGAGGCCGGAGCTCCTCGACCCAGTACGGGTTTTCGAGGAGCCTCACGTCGATGACCCACGACGCGCCGTCCGGGATGCCGTTCTTGTAACCGAAGGCGACACAGCTGACCAGCAGGCGCTCGCGCGAGCGCAGCTGCTGCGCCAGCTCACGAAGCTGTGGGATGTCGACACGGTGATGCGCGCGCTCGTGGCTGCCGCCGGCTCGCCCGTCGCCGGCGCCGACATGAACCAGCACGTACCTGATGTTCTGCACATCGGCATCCTTCAGCATCGACACCGCGTCGCCTCGCAGCGGCAAGACCGCGTCGGCCTCATCCCACGCCGAAAGCCAGCGCGCGAGCTGGAAACCCGAGTCGAGAAAAACGCCAACGGCCTCGTCGAGCTCGGGCTCGACGGACCCGCCCAAAATGACCAGCGTCATGAATCGACCAGCGTCATAGAGATTCTTTCAGGCGCTTGGCGAGGCGCTCGGGCACGCCGAGCTTCACGATGTCCTCTACCGGCGCCTCACGGATCGCCTGCACCGAGCCGAAGTGTCGCAGGAGGATCCGCTTGCGCGCGGGCCCGATGCCCTCGACCGAGTCGAGTGGCGATGTCAGCGCCTTGCGCGAGCGAACTTTTCGGTGGTGCGTGATCGCGAAGCGGTGCGCTTCGTCGCGAATGCGCTGCACCAGGAACATCCCCGGCGAGTTGCGTTCCTGCACGATCGGCTCAGCCCGTCCGGGCGCGAAGATCTCCTCTCTTTCCTTGGCCAGGGCAAAGGTCGGGATGTCCGCGTAACCGGCAGACTCCAGCACCTCGAGCGCAGCGCTGAGCTGGCCGCGGCCGCCGTCGATCATGATGAGATCCGGCCGGCTGGTGAACGACCGGTCGCCCACCGCGTCGGCGTCTTCGCGTCGCTGCGCGGACTCCAGGCGTTCGAGCCTGCGGCGCAGGACCTCCTGCAGCATCGCGAAGTCGTTCGGGCCGGGGACGAATTTGATCTTGAAGTGGCGGTAGTGGTCGTTCCGTGGCCGGCCGTCCTCGAACACGACCATCGCTCCAACCGCTGAGTCGCCCTGGATGTTGGAGATGTCGTAGCACTCGATGCGCTTTGGCGGCGACTCCAGGTCGAGGGCTTCAGCCAGCGCCGCGAGCATCGGCTCGGTCCGGCTCCGGTCGTAGTCCGCCTGGATGCGCAGCTGCTCGAGCTCCTGTTTGGCTGTTTCGGCCAGCTGCGAGACAAGAGCACGCTTGCGTCCTCGCTGAGGGACCTCGATGGTCACCGGGCCGCCACGCTTCTGGCTCAACCAGCCGGCGAGGAGTTCCGGCTCCTCCACAGGCCCCGGAAGGATTACGGATCGCGGCACGTGCGTTGCGCTTGCGTAGTACTGAAGGACGAAGCCGCGCAGCAGCTCGGCCTCCGCCACCTCGGCGGCGCCGTCGATAGGGTGCCCGTCGTGGCCGACCATCTTGCCCTGCCTTACGTAGGCAACTTCGACGAACACCTCCGAGCCGTGCCTGGCGTAGGCGATGAGATCGTGATCGTCGCGGCCGTGCGTCAGGACTTTCTGGCGGTCGGCGATGCGCTCGATCGATTGGAGCTGATCGCGGTAGCGCGCCGCGTTCTCGAAGTCGAGTCTGTCCGCCGCCACCTCCATCCGGTCTTGAAGCTCGTGAAGGAGCAGGTCGGAGCGGCCCTCCATGAAGAGTCCCACCTCGTTGATCCGCGCCTTGTAGTCCTCCGAGCTGATCCGGCGCTCGCAAGGCCCAGGGCAACGCTTGATATGGAAGTCGAGGCAAACCTTGCCCTGCTTGAAGATCTCGTCCGAGCAGGTCCGGAACGGGAGCAGCTGGCGGATCGACTTGACGGTACCGCGGAGCGACTGCGCCGACGTGTAGGGGCCGAAGTACCGAGCGCCGTCGTTCTGCACACGGCGCGAATAGTGGACGCGAGGAAACTCCTCGTTGACGGGCAGCTTCAGGTAGAGGTAGTTCTTGTCGTCCTTGAGCCGGATGTTGAAGCGCGGCCGGTAGTTCTTGATGAGGTTGCATTCGAGGACGAGCGCCTCAACCTCGTTGGCGGTCGTGATGAACTCGAAGTCGGTCGCCTTGCGCACAAGCTCCGCAATGCGCTCGGTCTGCGGGTAGCCGGGGTTGAAGTACTGACGCAGGCGGTCGCGCAGCCGCAGCGCCTTGCCGACATAGATGACCTGGCTCCTGTTGTCACGAAACAGGTAAACGCCAGGCCCGTCGGGGACCGCGCGCAGCCTCCGCCTGACCGCATCTTCCAGGGAAACCGCCACGCAGATCGATTTTAGGTCGGTCTCGGGCGGGTCTCATGTGGCCCGGTAGACTGCTTCCCATGAGTTCGAAGCCAAGCGACCTGCCCGGTTCGCCGCCCGCTAAGCCTTCCGGCAGCCCGACTCAGATCACGGGCCAGCAGGTGGAGCCCTCCACGACAGTCCCTCACAGCCCAGGCGGCGCGATCTACTCGCCGGCCGGAACCAGAACCAACACGCTGGCCCTCGTCAGCTTCGCCACCGGAGCGCTTTCGTTTTTCGGTCATATCATCCCGGGAATCGGGGGATTCACGATGGCCATGATCGCCGTCATCACGGGTTTCATGGCGCGCAGGCAGATCAAGGAGACCGGCGAACAGGGCATGGGCCTGGCCACCGCCGGAATGATCATCGGCATCGCCCACCTGCTGCTGATATTCCTCGTGGTGATTGCGCTGCTGATCTTCATCTTCGTCATGGGCATCGCCGTACTCGGCCTCAGCCGGCACTAAACTCCAGCCGCCCGTACCCCAAATCGGCATTCCCCTGGCGGGGCCCTCCCTACCGATTGGCTTCCCTCCCCCAAGCCGACGCACCGAACCGCCTTTGAGCTTGATTCGGGTTGCGAGGTAGGTCAACCCAGCCTGTTAAGAGAAGCCACCTCGCGTCACCACCGGGTTGCGTACTCTTGGCGCCAAAGCCACGGAATCCGCGCCATTCATACGTAGTTTTGGCGCCAAATCCTCTGAATTACGAGACCGCCGCAACCGCCCCGCCATCGTCTCGCGCCGGGACCAGCAACCAGAGCAACCCGGCTGCCACCAGCGTCACTATCACGGCCGCCCACAGTGCTCCGTCCAGCGACCACACGACCAACGGCCCTGCCAAACCCGAACCAATCGGGGCTCCCGCTGCATTGACCGACATGGAGACTGCGAACGCACGCCCGAACCACGCCGGGTCAGTGCGCCGCTGACGAACCGTGAACAGCGCGATGTCGAGTGGGCCGGTCGCAATGCCCATCAAGACGGCCGCTAACGCCACGACCGCAACGCTGCCCGCAAATGGCAGCACCGCCATCGCCACACATGTGACCAGGATGGCGACCATGATCATCGACCGCTCGCGACCGACGTTTGAGAAACGGCCCACCACCAGGGCGGCAATCAGCCCTCCGGCGCCCATCGCGCCCCAAAGCAGCCCGACCGTAGCGGGCCCGCTGTGCAGACGCTCGAGCACCAGCACAGGCAAAGCAATCGTCAACACTCCACTCCCAAGGTTCAAAGTGCTCAGCGTCGCTGCAAGGCCACGCAAGGTCGGGTTGCGCATCACGTACTGCAGCCCGCGCCACGCGTTGAGCAGAACGGATCCACTGGACGGAGCAGCCTTTACAGGTTCGGGCAGACGCACCATGACCAGCGCCGCGACCAGGAACACTGTTCCCGCGGCCGCCAGCGCCCACTCGCCGCCAACCAGCCCAACCAACGCCCCTCCCAGGGGCGCGGCCAACAGCATCGCGATCACATGCCCGCTGCTGTCGAGGGCATTCGCCCTTTCCCACATCGGTCGCGGCACCAGCGTCGGGAACAGCGACCTCGCGCCCGCGTTACTCAGCGGATTGGTCAGTGACGCAACGGTGACGATCCCAAGGAGCACCCGCGGCGAAAGCGAATGCAGTGCCGAGAGAACCGCTATCGACCCTGCCGCTAGAGCCGCGATCAAGTAGTCGGCGACAACCAGCGGCGCTCGACCGTAGCGGTCCAGCAACGCGCCCGCTACTGGCGCCAGCAACAGGCCCGGCAGGATGGCGAGGAACGCGGCGACACCCGCGAGCTGCGGCGAGTGATAGCGCTGGAGCACGAACAGGACGACGATGAGCAACCACATCGAGCCGCCCACGCGGCCAAGCAGCATGCCGGCGTACAGGCGCGCGAAACCCGGGACGCGCAGCAGCGCGCGATATCCCGACGGCTGCAGCGTCTTCAGGCGACTTTGACGCGTGCCGACCGCGAACGCGAAGGCTTCGCCCGGCCCGGGGCCGCCGCCCCGTTCGACTTTGCAGGTCGCCGTCCGGCCCGCTCCAGCGGCGCACGCAGAAACTCCCCGGTCGACGACTCGGGAGTGCCGGCGAGCTGCTCGGGGGTTCCCGTGGCGATCACGTAGCCGCCCTTCTCACCGCCCTCCGGTCCGAGGTCGATCAGCCAGTCCGCGGTCTTCAGAACGTCGAGGTTGTGCTCGATGACGACCACCGTGTTGCCGTGGTCGACCAACCGATGCAGCACCACAAGCAGCCTCTCGACGTCCGCGTAATGAAGGCCGGTGGTCGGCTCGTCCAGCAGATAAAGCGTCCTACCCGTGTCGCGGCGTGACAGCTCGGTTGAAAGCTTGACCCGTTGCGCCTCGCCGCCCGAGAGCTGCGTCGCCGGCTGCCCGAGGCGGATATAGCCAAGGCCTACGTCATGCAGCGTCTTCAGCTTGGTCTTGATCCGCGGCACGTTCTCGAAGACTTCCAGCGCTTCATCAACCGTGAGCTCGAGCACATCGGAGATCGAATGCCCGCGGAACTTCACCTCCTGGACCTCGCGCGAGTAGCGCGTGCCATGGCAAACCTCACAAGGCACGTAGACGTCCGGCAGGAAGTGCATCTCGATCTGGATGATCCCGTCACCCTGGCAGGCCTCGCATCGGCCGCCGCGAACGTTGAAGCTGAACCGGCCCGGCTTGTACCCGCGCATCTTCGCCTCAGGCATGCTCGCGAACAGCTCGCGCATGTACGTGAACATGCCGGTGTACGTGGCCGGGTTGGACCGCGGCGTGCGGCCGATCGGCGACTGATCGATGTCGATCGCCTTGTCGAGATGTTCGAGCCCTTCGACCGCTTCGTGCGGCCCCGGCCGTTCCTTGGCCCGATAGAAGTGCTGTGCAACCTTCCGGCTGAGGATGTCGGTCACCAGCGACGACTTGCCTGAACCACTCACGCCGGACACCGCGACGAACGTTCCCAGCGGAAACGTCACGTCGAGGTCCTTCAGGTTGTTCGCTCGTGCTCCTCGAATCACCAGCTTCTTGCCGTTTCCCGAACGACGCTTCGGCGGAACCGGGATCTGGCGATCACCCCGCAAGAACGCCGCCGTCAGCGAGTTCGGGTCGCGCAGGACCTCCTCGACAGTTCCCGCAGCCATGATTTGGCCGCCGTGCTCGCCCGCGGCCGGACCGATGTCGACCATGTAATCAGCCGCGCGAATGGTCTCCTCGTCGTGCTCGACGACGATCAGCGTGTTGCCCAGGTCCCGCAGCCGCAGCAGCGTGTTGATCAGCCGCCGGTTGTCCCGCTGATGCAGTCCGATCGAGGGCTCATCGAGGATGTACAGCACACCCATCAGCTTGGAGCCGATCTGCGTCGCCAGACGGATGCGCTGGGACTCGCCGCCGGAAAGCGTGTTCGCAGCGCGATCGACGGTCAGGTACTCGAGCCCGACGTCGATCATGAACTGCAGCCGCTCGCGTATCTCCTTGAGCACGCCGCGAGCGATGAGCTGCTCGCGCTCGGTCAGGTCCAGGCTGTCGAAAAACGCGATTGCCGCGCTGATCGACAATGCCGACACCTCGGCGATGTTGCGCGCAGCCACCGTCACCGCCAGCGATTCAGGCTTGAGGCGCCTTCCCTTGCAGGCCGGACACGGCTTGTCAGACATGTACCGGCTCTCGAGCTCTGCCTTCAGGTGGTCGGACTGCGTCTCCTGGTAGCGGCGCTGGAGGTTGGCGACCACGCCCTCGAACGGCGCCTCGTACCAGCGGGCGTGCCCGTACTGGTTCTTGTAGCCGAAGCGGATCTTCTTCTCGCCCGTGCCGTTCAGCAGCACGTTTTGCTGATTCTTGGGCAGCTTCGACCATGGCTTGTCCATGTCGATACCGAAAAACTTGCTCACGGACTCCAGCAGCTCGGGATAGAAAAACTGAGAGCGACTCCACGCCGCGATCGCACCCTCACGCAGCGAGAGCGAAGGGTCGGGCACGATCAGGTCGCCGTCGACGACGAGCTGAAACCCGATTCCGGTGCACACCGTGCACGCGCCGTGCGGGCTGTTGAAGGAGAAGTTGCGCGGCTCCGGCTCCGGCACGCTGGTCCCGTCGTAAGGGCATGCGAAGTCCATCGACATCTGGATCTCTTCGCCCTTTTCCGGAACGATGATCACCGAGCCGCCCCCAAGGCGAGCCGCCGTCTCGATGGACTCGACGAGCCTGGTGCGCTGGTCAGGGCCCATCACGATGCGGTCCACCACGACCTGGATGTCGTGCTTCTTGTTCTTGTCGAGCGGGATCTGCTCGCCGAGCTCGTACAGGCTGCCGTCGACTCGTACGCGCACGAACCCGGACTTCCGCACGTCCTCGATCAGGGAGCGGTACTCGCCCTTGCGGCCCTTGACCACCGGGCCGAGGACCATCACCCGCGCGCCCTTCGGCAGCTTCTCGACGTGGTCGGCCATCTGGTCGACCGTCTGCCGGCGGACCTCGCGCCCGCATACCGGACAGTGCGGATGCCCGATCCGGGCATATAGAAGCCGCAGGTAGTCATACACCTCGGTCACCGTGCCCACTGTCGACCGGGGGTTCTTCGACGTCCCCTTCTGGTCGATCGAGATCGCCGGCGACAGGCCTTCGATAGTGTCCACGTCGGGCTTTTCCATCTGGCCCAGGAACTGGCGCGCGTAAGCGCTCAGAGACTCGACGTAGCGGCGCTGCCCCTCCGCGTAGATCGTGTCGAAGGCCAGCGACGACTTGCCCGAACCCGAGAGTCCCGTGAACACGACGAGCTTGTCACGCGGGATCGAGAGCGTGACGTTCTTCAGGTTGTGCTCTCGCGCCCCGCGGATCGTTATGTGGTCAGTTGGCAACCCCTACCTATACCTTCTCTCGTGTAACCGCAAACGTTCCGCTCGCGGTGGCGACCAGCCTTCCGTCCGGCCCTTCGACTCGGCATTCCGCCACCACCGTGCGCCGCCCCGCGTGGATCACGTGCGCCTTCGCGCGCAGCGTCTCGCCGACCTTGGCAGCGGTGATGAAGCTCAGCTTCAGGTCGAAGCTCATGGAGCGAACCACGCCTGGCTTAAGCGTACGCACCGACCGGCCCATAGCGGAGTCGGCGAGGGTGCTGATCATCCCGCCGTGCACGAAACCGGAGTGATTGGTCATGTCTTCGGTCGTCGTCATCTCGACTGTGGCTGTCCCCTCGCCGGTCTCCACGGTCCGGAGCCCGAGCCACTCCCAGGCTCTGGATGGCGCCTTCACGTCACTCACGGTCATTCACGCCCTTCGCCCCCTGGGACCGGCATGCAGGTCGATGAGGCATGTGCCACCAACCGCCCCTGCTCGTCCACCACGTCGGCTTCGCTGAAGAAGAGCGTCTGCTTCATCTCGACGACGCGGCCGATCGCGCGCAGGCGCCCCTCGACCACGGGCCTCAGGAAGTTGATCTTCAGCTCGATCGTCGTGTTCCACATCCCGTCCTCTTGAAGCGTGCCGAGCGACACTCCCATAGCGGCATCCGCGATCTGGGTGATCACCCCGCCCTGCACCACCCCGCCTCCGTGGCGGTGCTGCGGTCCGACCGGCAGCTCGAACACCACTCGCCCGGGCTCGGCTTCGACGACGCGCACACCGAGCAGCGCCATCCAGCCGTCCGGCTCCGCCGATAGCAGGCGCTCGGCGCGGCTGAAATTCTTCAATTCTCGCTCCAATTGAACATGTTCGATTTCACTTGACATTGGCCCGACCGCATATTAGGATGCAACTTGAACATGTTCATATTGATGGCAGAATCGAGTTCAACTGGGGTGACAAAATGGACAACCTTCGACTGACCGACTATCTGATCTACCTCGTGGCCAGCGTGCTGGTGACGGTGTGGGTCGGGAACACGCTCTTCCGGAGCGGCCGGGCCTTCCTCGTTTCGGTATTTCAGGAGCCGGGCGTAGCCGACTCCGTCAACCGTCTCCTCGTCGTGGGTTTTTACCTCGTCAACCTGGGCGCCGCGGCGCTCCTTATCAACGCTGGTGGGTCGCCCGCAACCATTGGCGACATGATCCAGGAGACGATAACCCGGATCGGGGTTGTGCTTCTGGTCCTCGGCGCGATGCATTTCTTCAACATGCTCATCTTCCACATGATCCGCAAGCCGCTTCGGCAGCGCTCGGTCCCACCCCTTCCGTACATGCCCACCCAGGGCGTGGCAGGAGCCTGAGTCATCGGTTTGAGCACTGCTATCCAGCCGCAAAGGACCAAGCGCGGCGAGAACTCGAGGGCGGTCATCTTCAAGGCCGCCCTCGACCTGTTCCAGGAACGCGGTTATGAGGCGACGACCATGCGCGCTATCGCCGAGCGGGCCGGCGTATCGCTCGGCAGCTCCTATCACTACTTCGCGTCCAAAGAGCACCTCGTGCTCGAGTTCTACCGCCACACACATGACCTGCAGCTCGAGGTCGTCACCCCCCTCCTCGGTCGCGAGCGCGACCTTGCGACACGCCTCCGCGGGACGATTCGAGCCCTTGTCGTCACCTGCGAGCCTTTCCACGCTGTGGCCGGGTCGATCTTCAGCACAGTGGCCAACCCCTCGAGCCCGCTCAACCCCTTCGGTCCGACGGCGAAACCGCTTCGCGACGAGGTCATCGGTCTTTACGCGGAAGTGATGAGCGGATCCGACGCCAGGCTCCCCGCCGACGTGGCGGCCGAGCTCCCCCTTCTCCTGTGGCTCTACCAGATGGGGATCCTCTACTTCTGGGTCCTCGACAAGTCGCCCGGCAGGCTCCGCACGCTCGAGGTCATCGACCAGACCACGGACCTGATCGTGCGTCTGCTCAGTGTCGCCAACCTCCCGATACTGCGAGGTTCGCGCAGGCGTGTGCTCGCTCTTGTCCGGAGCATCGCCGAAGGTTCGCGTGGCCCCACTGCGTAAGATCACCGGCCCTTACGGCCGGTTCGCCACGGGCGCGTCATCGTCCGCTGCTTCGGCGCGGCGGCGATGGCTAGCGCGACGTCGGCGTCATCCTCTTTGCCGGTCACCTCGCCCGAGAGACGCTTTCGCAGGAGGATGATCCGGTCGCGCACTCGCGCGGCGTCCTCGAACTGCAGCTCTTTCGACAAACGGCGCATCTCCTTCTCCAGGTCCCGCACGATCGCAAGCAGGTCCTCGCGCGGCACTCCGGCGCCGGCCATGAGCTCAACGGCGTCGGCCTTCACGTCGTTCGCGTTGATCTCCATCGCATAGATCGCCTTCTTCACGGTCTCGGGCGTGATCCCGCGCTCCGCGTTATAGGCGATCTGCCGGTTGCGCCTGCGCTCCGTCTCGTCGAGGGCCTGCCGCATCGAGTCGGTGATCTTGTCCGCATACATGACGACGTGCCCTTCGACGTTGCGCGCCGCGCGGCCGATGATCTGGATGAACGACCGGAAGGCGCGCAGGTATCCCTCCTTGTCGGCGTCGAGGATGCCGATGAACGCCACTTCCGGGAGGTCCAGACCCTCGCGCAGTAGGTTGATACCGACGACGACGTCGACCTCGCCCGTGCGAAGGGCGCGCAGAACGTCGATGCGCTCCATTGCGTCGAGCTCCGAATGCAGGTACTTCACCTTGACCCCGTACTCGCGCAGATAGTCCGCGAGGTCCTCCGCGAAGCGCTTCGTCAGCGTGGTCACCAACGAGCGGTGACCGAGCTCCGCGCGCCTCTTCACCTCGGCGAGGAGGTCGTCGATCTGACCTGCGGTCGGGCGAACCTCGACTGTCGGATCGACCAGGCCGGTCGGCCGCACGACCATCTCCACCGTGCGCTGCGACCGGCGCAGCTCATACGGGCCCGGCGTCGCCGAGACGTAGACGACGTTGCGTGCGCGCTCCTCCCATTCGTCAAAGCTCAGCGGCCGGTTGTCGAACGCGCTCGGCAGGCGGAAGCCGTACTCGACCAGCGCGGCCTTACGCGACCGGTCGCCCCCGAGCATGCCGCCGATCTGCGGCACCGCAACGTGCGACTCGTCGACGAAGATCAGCGTGTCGTCTGGCAAGAAGTCCATCAGCGTGTACGGCGCCTCGCCGGGCTGCCGCCGAGTCAGGTGCCGTGAATAGTTCTCGATCCCAGCGCACGTTCCGGTCTCGCGCAGCATCTCCAGATCGAAGTTGGTGCGCTGCCTCAGGCGCTGTGCCTCGAGCAGCCGGCCGTGTTCCTCGAACCACTTGGTGCGCTCATCCAGCTCCGCCTCGATGTCGGTCATCGCGAGGCGCAGCTTGTCCGCGGGCGTCACGTAGTGTGATGCAGGAAAGACCGTGAACTCGTCGCGCGGGCCGAGAATCTCCCCCGTCGTTGCATCTAGCTCCTGGATCCGCTCGACCTCATCGCCGAAGAACTCGATTCGCAAAACCTTCTCTTCGTTGGCGGGCACCAGGTCGACGACGTCTCCACGCACTCTGAAGCGCAGGCGCGCAAGGTCGTAGTCGTTGCGCTCGTAGAGCATCTCGGTGAGCTTGCGCAGGAAAACTTCGCGGCGAATCGACTGGCCCTTCTCGATGTGAAGGGACTCGCCCATGTAGTCCTCGACCGAACCGATGCCGTAGATGCAGCTGATGCTGGCGACGACCAGGACGTCGCGCCTGGTCATGAGCGTCTGCGTCGTCGAGTGCCGCATCCGATCGATCTCATCGTTCCGGCTCGAATCCTTCTCGATATAGGTGTCGCTGCGCGCGATGTAGGCCTCGGGCTGGTAGTAGTCGTAGTAGCTCACGAAATATTCGACGGCGTTGTCGGGCAGCAGCCGCCGGAACTCCGCACACAGCTGGGCGGCCAGCGTCTTGTTGGGGCTGAGCACGAGCACGGGTCGCTGCAGCTGCTCGACAGCCCAGGCCATGACGTTGGTCTTGCCGCTGCCGGTGACACCGAGCAGCACCTGCTGGCTCAGCCCGGAGCGCACGCCTTCGACCAGCTGCTCGATCGCCTCCGGCTGGTCGCCGGCAGGCTTGAAGGGTGCGTCGACACGAAAGGTGGAGGTCACGGGAGATCTAATTCTAAGGCGAACGGACGTTCGAACACGAGATCGTATTAGCCCGGCGTTATCTAAATATGAAAGACCAGATACGCGGCAAAGCAGAAGAGATCAAGGGCCAGGTCACCGGCAACCGTAAGGAGAAGCTGAAGGGGCAGGCGAGGCAGAAGCTCGGGGACGCCAAGAGCGCTGTCCGCGACGTCAAGGGCGACCTCCGGAAGGGCTCACGGTAGAGCCAGGATCAGCGCCTCCACAATCGACCCGGACTTGATCCCCTGACCCGGCGGGACGCGCACCAGCGCGTGGGCTCCCGCGAGTGACATCAGTCGTGATGAGGACTGGGAGCCGGTCGTCTCTGCGACCAGCTCCTGCCCATCGCGGCGCAGCGTGACGCGCTGGTACTCCGTGCGATCCGCGGTGGCGCGCGCGTCGTAGCCGAGCCGGACCGGCAGCGCCGGTCGCTGCAGCTGCGTGAAGCCCTGCATTTTGCGCAGCGCAGGACGCACGAACACCTCGAATGTCACGAGCGATGAAACCGGAAAGCCCGGCAAGCCAAACGCCACTTTGTCCCCGATGGTCGCGAACGTGAATGGTTTGCCCGGCTTCAGCTTCACCCGCCCGACGTGCACGGTGCCGAGCGACTCGAGCAGCGGCTTGATGAGGTCATGGGTGCCGACCGAAACACCCCCGGACGTGACCAGCACATCAGCCTCCGCAAGAGCGTTGGTGACGAGCCTGAGCAACGGCTCGGGCTCATCAGGACCGATCCCCAGGCTCCGCACCTCGGCACCCGCCTCGCGCAGCGCGGCCAGCAGCGCCCATCGGTTCGAGTCGACGATCTGCCCGCGCCCCGGCTTTCCCCCCACCTCCACGAGCTCGTCGCCAGTGGACATCAGCGCTACCCGGGGCCGCCGGCGCACCGGCAACCGTGGAAAGCCGAGCGCCGCCGCCAGCCCCAGCTCCGCAGCGCCAAGCTGCATACCTGCCATGAGAACCCGCTCGCCCGCGCGCAGATCTGCGCCTGGCGCATGAAAGTTCTGTCCCGCTTTCAGTGCGGCAGGGACAGTGACCATCTCTCCCTTTTCTTCTACGTCCTCCACCATGACCACACAGTTGGCGCCCTGCGGCAGCACGCCGCCGGTCAGGATGCGAACCGCGAAACCGGCCAAGACGTTGCCTTCAAAGGGACGGCCCGCGGCGGACTCACCGATGATTCGCAGCGTCTTAGACGCATCATCCGCGCGCACCGCGTATCCATCGACAGCGCTTGCAGCGAATGCCGGCAGCGACGCCGGCGCGGTCAGATCCTCAGCCAGCACGCGGCCGGCGCAGTGCGCGAGCGCCACTCGCTCGATGCCAAGAAGCTGTACACGGTCCATGACCAATGTGGCGGCCTCATCGACCTCAACCAGCGGGTAGGTGGAAACCCTCAAGACAACAAAGTTACAGGCGTCGCATTACGTCGGTTTGGTGCTGAACCCACCTAATCACGAGTCGCATTACCTCGGTTTGACGCCAAAACCACCGAAAACGGGCCCCCGGTACTACTCGTAGCGGAGCGCCCTGACAGGGTCCTGGCGCGCCGCCCGCAGGGCCGGCAGCAACCCACTCACCGTGCTCAGCACGATCGCCAGCAACAACGCGATTCCCACCACACCGAAGTCCGTTCGGAAAACATCGAAACCGCTATTCGTCACCGACTGCGTCACCCGATCGACCGCCACGTTGCCCAACCGGCCCAACCCCACCGCGACAAGAATCCCCACCAGGCCTCCCGCGAGCCCGATGACCGCGGCTTCGGCGACGAAGATCAGCAGCACGTCGCGCGCGCGTGCACCCAGCGCCTTCAACACACCGATCTCCTTCGTCCGTTCGAGCACCGCCGTGTACATCGTGTTGGCGATGCCGAGACAGGCCAGCAGCAGCGCGACCAGTGCAAGCCCGAGCAGGGCAACGCGCATCTTTCCCAGCAGGTCCTCGAAGCTCCGGAACTGATCGCCGAAGGTCTGCGCCTGGAACCCGAGGTCCTCGACCCGCTTGCGCAGTCCCTCGACCGCGAGGCCCGAATCGGCCAGCAACGTGATGGTCGAATACTGCCCCGTCTTCCACTTATTGGCCGCAGCGAGTTGGGTCCAGTAATCGCGCACCGTGGCGTAAGGCGCCATGCCCCCCGGCGCACCCGCGGGCATCGCGTTGCTCGACACGATGCCGACGACGTTGAGCTTCAGGTCGATCGGCTGCGTGACCGGATTCCGCGCGACGCCGAGTACTTGCAGCGCCCCATACGTCGCGCTGTACGTGAGCTGCGAGCCAATCGCGCCGCGGGCGGAGAGGAAGCCTAGCGTGGTCGCCTCGCTGTCGCTGAGCAGCACCTCTTTGGCGGCATCCGAGCTCGGCAGCCGGCCCGCGCTGAGCGTGGGCATTCCGCTCGAGGACCGGAGTGGCGGCAGCGAGACCAGCGCACCAGACGGAGGCGGAGCGGGCTTGTCTGTTGCGGGCGCGCCGGCCGGAACCACCGTCGCCTTGCTGAACGTTCCGCTCATCGCCACCTGACCCCACGACGCGCGGACGTGAGGCTGCGCGGCGAGCGTGGCCAGCGTTCCGCTGTCGAACGCGGCGGTCCGAGCGTCGGGGGGCGGATAGACCGCGACCTGGTGCACCTGGCTCGTGGTGAGCGCGGGAGAGTTGAGCGCGCCCTGCAGGCCTCCCGCCAGCGCCACGATCAAGCTCATCGCGGCGATGCCGATGGCGACGCCGGTCGTCGTCAGCGACGTGCGCAGAGGTCGCCGACCTGCACTGCCCAGGCCCATTTTCAGCGTGTCGCGCCAGTGCAGGCGCGCCGCGGGGTCCACCGGCTCCTGCTTGCGCACCGTCGGGTTGCCCGGTTCGACCTCGATCGCCCTGCCGTCGATCATCCTCACCACCCTGCGCGCACGTCGCGCGACCTCCGGGTCGTGGGTCACCAACACAACGGTGGCGCCTCGTCGATTGAGGTCTTCCAGAAGATTCAGCACGCCCTCGCCGGCCGCGGAGTCCAGGCTCCCGGTGGGCTCGTCGGCAAGGATCAGGCCCGGGCGGTTGGCCAGCGCGCGGGCGACCGCCACCTTCTGCTGTTCGCCACCCGAGAGCAGGCGCGCACGAGTGCGAGCGCGATGCTCCAGCCCGACCAGCGCGAGGAGGTGGCGCGCCCGCCTTCGCCGCTCCTCCGGCTCGACCCCGGCCAGCGTCAATGGCAACGCGACGTTGTCCTCGACTGTCATCGACGGGATCAGGTTGAAGGCCTGGAAGATCGTGCTCACCCGCTGAAGGCGGTAGTCGGCGAGGTCGCGCTCACTGAGCTCGCCAAGCGGGAGCCCGGCCCCGTAGACGTGCCCGGACGTCGGCCGGTCGAGCCCACCCATCAGCGACAGCAAAGTGGTCTTGCCGCAGCCGGACGGACCGACCACGGACACGAACTCGCAAGGCCCGATCTCCAGCGAAACGTTCCTCAGTGCCGTCACGTGCATCTCGTCGTTGCCGCCGAACTCGCGCGAGACCGAATCCAGGCGCAGGCCGACTGCCTGGCCGAGGAGGTCTTTGAAATCGTCTTTCTCATAAGCCGGCGGGGCAACCAGCACCCCGCGGCTCACTTCGGGCTCCGGCTCTGGCACCACGCTGACCGCGACCGTTTCTCCCTCCGCGTCGAGCGTCGAAACCGCCTCGGCATGCTCGCCGTTGGTGGCCTGCACAGGCGCGCCGGCGGCAGCCTCGGTTTCGCGGCGCTTGCGACGCCGGCGGCGCTTTTTAGTGCTGCTGACCTCTCCAGGATCCTCGGCGAGGGTAGCCATCAGCCTGAGTCTAAGTGGTCAGTTAACGCCTTAGCGCGCTTCGTGGACGACTTGATCTTCAAGCCACTTCAAGTAAGCGGGAGATC
Source organism: Nitrosotalea sp. (assembly GCA_035687505.1). Lineage (GTDB taxonomy): Bacteria > Chloroflexota > Dormibacteria > Dormibacterales > Dormibacteraceae > Palsa-870. The sequence continues at coordinate 15,236 of DASRWV010000010.1, read as the reverse complement.
CGCCTTCGACGGCGATCTGCAGGATCTCGGGCAGCTCGTAGTCGTGGTGGCTTCGGACGTACTCCTGGCAGGCGGCGGCCCTGGACTCGACGGTCTTGACCAGCAGCAGGGCTTCGTGCTCGCGCTTCAGCTGACCCTGCCAGTAATAGAAGGAGTGAACGGTCGGGATGACCGAGCAGCACGCGGCGAGGTGTTCGACCACGAGCTCTTCGCCCAGGCGCTCAGCGTCATTTCGACCACCGGTCGTGACCATGATCAAGACCGCCCTTTCACCCACCCCTTAATTCTCGGCCTTTCGCGGCCGGTCCAACCAGACCGTCGCCGCCAGCAGTGCGATGGCGCCCAGAAGCAGGCCGCCGATCACGTCCGATTCCCAGTGGACGTCGAGATAGATCCGGTCGAAGGCTTCGATGACGACGATCACGATTGCGACAGGGATCGCGAGCAAACGGACGGTGCGCGAAGGCGACAGGCGCCTGATGACGAACGCGAGCAGCCCGTACGCGACCACGGTCCGAACCATGTGGCCGCTCGGAAAACTGTTGCGTATTGACGAGCTCTCGAGGAGGTTGGTGAAGCTCGGACCATCCGAATGGGAAAGGGAATGAGGCGGCCCCGGATGAAAGAGCAAGGTCTTGTACAGCACCTCGAGCGCGACAGCGCCGAAGAAGGCACCGACGACCAGAGCATCCGCGCCATAGTCTCCGCGCCAGAGGTAGATGAAGAGCGCGACCATCAGAACTGTCGTGAGCTCCATCCCACCGAGCTCGGCGATCAGCTGGAACAGCTTGTGCAGCGGCTCCTGCCAGATGTCACGCATCGCAAGCGCGATCTCGTGATCAAGTGTCGTGAAGATTCCCGCCGCGATGGCCATCGTCATCGCGACGAACGCCACCGAGAGGGCGACGATCGCCACCAACCGTTGGGTTAGCGCTGGCAACGGCGGCAGAAAACCGTGCTGCGTCCGGCGATGCGGATCATCGCGAGCGGCCGTCCGCACGTGAAGCACGGCTCTCCGGCGCGTCCATAGACCAACAGCTTTTCCTGCTGGCCGCCGATCTGGCCCCATGCATCGCGATAGGTGTCGACAGAGCTGCCGCGATTGGCGATCGCCGTTTCGAGTGAGTGGCGCAACGACTCATGCAGCCGCTGCGTGGACTTGCGGCTGAGGCCGCCCGCCACGCGATCCGGGCGCAGCCGCGCCCGATGCAGCGATTCGTCCGCGTAGATGTTGCCGACGCCGGCGATCGTCGCCTGGTCGAGCAAGATCGCCTTCAACGAGGTCCGGCGTTTGCGAAGCCTCTGGTAAAGCTCTTCTGGAGCGAAGTCCGGGTCGATTGGTTCGGGCCCCAGAAGCGGCATCGTCTTCGACGCGAGCAGCTCTATTTCCGTGCCGGCCAGCAAGCGGCCGAAGCGTCGGGGATCTCGGTATCGGAGTTGGTCCCTTCCCCACTCGTGGGGAAGGTGGCCGGCCGCAGGCCGGCCGGATGGGGAGCTATCCAGGGTGAAGATGGCATGGGTATGTGTCTCGACCGGCGCATCTGCATCCACCAATCGCAACTGCCCCGTCATCCCGAGGTGAACCACCATGACCACGTCATTCTCGAGATCGATGAAGATGTATTTCCCGCGCCTTCTGAGGCCGGCGATCCGCATGCCCGCAACCGCGTCGATGAACAGCTCAGGCTCGGGATGCCGGACGATGCCTGGAAACATCAGCTCGCAGCGCACGATGGTCCGGCCGGCAAGGTGCGGCCGCAGGTCGGCGACGATGGTCTCCACCTCTGGCAGCTCAGGCACGTACGACCGCGAGCTTCTTCAGATCCGCCCAGTTCGGCCCGAACTTCGTCTCGACCTCGATGCCCGTCTCGAGCTCGTACGCACCCGTCATGATCCGCGGCACCTTCTCGGCGAACTGATCCACCTCTGACCGCGGCACCTCGAACAGCAGCTCATCGTGCACCTGCAGCAGCATCCGGCCCTCGATGTGATCGGCCTCGATCTCGCGCTGCAGGCGGACCATCGCGATCTTGATGATGTCCGCGGCGAGCGACTGCATCGGAAAGTTGATCGCCATCCGCTCGGCGGCACTGCGCAGCTGAAAGTTCGGCGAGCGAAGGTCGGGGATCGCACGGCGCCGTCCCGTCGCGCTGACGACGAACCCCTCCTCGCGCGCTTTGCGCCGCACCTCATCGAGGTACTCCTTCAAGCGCGAGTACGTGGCCCAGTACTCCTTGAGGAACTCTCGCGCCACATCGCCCGTGATGCCCAGCTGCTGCGACAGGCCGTACTCGCCCTGACCGTAGATGGAGCCGAAGTTCGCCACTTTCGCCAGCCGCCGCTGGTTCGGGTCAACCGACTCGATCGGAATCTTGAAAACCGCGGCAGCGGTTGCGGTGTGGATGTCCTGGCCCGCGGCGAAAGCCCCAAGCAGCTTAGGGTCGCCGCTGAGGTGCGCTGCGATGCGCAGCTCGATCTGCGAGTAGTCGGCGGAAACCATTACGTGATCCGGCCGACCCGCTTTGAACGCGCGGCGGATGCGCTGGCCGAGCTCGCTCCTGATGGGGATGTTCATCAGGTTGGGGTTGGAGGATGAGAGCCGGCCCGTCGCGGTGCTCGCCTGGCCGAATGACGTGTGGACCCGGCCGCTCAGCGGATCGACCAGCTGCGGCAGGGCGTCGACGTACGTCGACTTGAGCTTGGACAGCTGCCGGTGCTCGAGGATCAATCCGACGATCGGGTGCTTTTCGCGCAGCGCCTCGAGAGTGTCTGCGTCGGTCGAGTATCCCGTCTTCGTGCGTTTGCCGACGGGCAGCCGCAAATCCTCAAACAGCACCTTCGCGAGCTGCTGCGGAGCGTTCAGGTTGAACTTCTGGCCCGCGACCTGCTCGACCTCGGACTCGATCGCCGCCATCTGCGCGCCGAGCTCGTCCTGCATCTCCTTCAGGTAAGGCACGTCGATCGCGACGCCCTCCGACTCCATGTCCGCGAGCACGCCGGCCAGCGGCAGCTCGATCTCGTGGAACAGGTAGTCGACGCCGAGATTGGTCATCTCCGCTTCCAGCCGAGGACGAAGGTTGAGGATGACCTCAGCCCGCCTAGCCGCAAACTCCGCCGCCTCGCCCATCGCGACGTCGCTGGGCTTGCGCGCCGCACGCCCCGTGCCGAGCAGCTGCTCGGTTCCGACCAGCGCGACATCGAGGAACTCTCGAGCGAGGTCTTCGAGGCGCGGGTCGCGCGAGCCGGCGCCTAGCAGGTACGCAGCGAGGAAGGTGCTGAACGCCCATTCCCGCTTTCCGCCGCCAAGCGAGCGGAGCGCGAGCTCGGTCTCTTTCGCGTCATGGCCTGAGATGGGCCGGCCGGAAAGCGTGCTCGCTACGACGTCCATCGCGTCCGGCTTCGCTACATAAAAGGTGTCGCTTCCGGTCGAGACACCGAGGCCCAGGATCCGAGCTGAACGTCCTGCCCCTTCGTTGAAAGCGAACACGGCGACGTCGGCCGAACCATCGAGGAGGTTCGCCGCCTCGGCCGGGTCCTCGACAACTTTCAGGCCCGCGGGCTCGGGCGCCGCCTCGAAAGTGAGGCTCGGCTGGACCGGCACCTGGTCTGGCGGAGGGAAGCGGCTCAAGAGCTGCCTGAACTCCATCCGGTCGAAGACGATTCGGACCTTGTCGTAGTCGTAGCGTGTCCAGCGCGCCTTCTCGAGATCCAGCTCCATCGGAACGTCGCGCACGATGGTGACCATCCGCTTTCCCAACCGCACTTGATCCGCGTTCGCCTTGAGCGAGGTTTTCAGCCGCCCTTCCGGCAGCTCGTCGACGCGCTCGAGAAGCGCCTCGATGGTGCCGAAGTCCTGCACCAATTTGGCAGCGGTCTTGTCGCCGACTCCGGGGACTCCGGGAATGTTGTCTGACGTGTCGCCGCGCAGCGCCTTGAAATCCACCAGCTGCGCCGGCTCGAATCCATAGCGCTGGCGCACCTGATCGGGCCCGTACACGAAGGTGTCTGTGATTCCTCGCCTTGGCACCAGCGCCTCGACGGAATCCGTGACGAGCTGCAGGCAGTCGAGGTCGCCGGACACGATGGTGACCGTGTGTCCCCTCTCTTCTGCGATCCGCGACAGAGTTCCGATCAGGTCGTCGGCCTCGAAGCCTTCGATCGCGTAGATCGGAATCGAAAAAGCCTGCAGCAGCTCGCGCACCTTTTCGATCTGGGGGCGCAGGTCGTCGGGCATTGCCCGCCGTCCAGCCTTGTACTCCTTGTATTCCTTGGAGCGAAACGTGGGCGCGCCGACGTCGAACGTCCCGATGGCGTACTCAGGGCGTGAGGCCAGGACAATCGCCAGCATCGACGTGAACCCGTAGACGGCGTTCGTCACCTGGCCGTCGGACGTGCTCATCGGCGGCAGGGCGAAAAACGCTCTGTAGATGAGGCTGTGTGCGTCGATCAGCACCACCCGCCCCCGCTTCCCCTTCGCCACGTTTGAAGTCTACGGAGGGTCCGTTTAGCGGGTGGCCTCGGCAGGCGCTAGTAGTAATGTGATCTCGGATGAAAAACCTGATCGAGGTCTCGGTCGACAGTATCCGGATTCACATGCCGACGGCCCAGCATCTGGTGATCCTCAAAGAGAAGGAGGCGGACCGGTACCTGCCGATCTGGATCGGCTCCTTCGAGGCCCAGGCGATCGCGAGCAAGATCTCGGGCAACCCACTCGGGCGCCCTCTCACCCACGATCTGATGGCGACCGCGTTCGGCGACCTGGGCATCAGCGTCAAGCGGATAGTGGTTACGCGGCTCGCCGACCAGGTGTTCTACGCCCGGCTCTATGTCAAGCAGAACGGACGCGACCTGGACTTCGACGCCCGCCCGTCTGACGCCATTGCGCTGGCCGTGCGGGTCGAGTGTCCGATCTTCGTCGCCACCGAGGTCATGGAGACCGCCGGCATCATCCCCGAAGCGGACGAAGACGCCGGCGACAAAGACAAGACCGAGACGGTGGTAGACGAGGAACGCCTCGCCGTCTTCAGAGATTTCGTGAACAGCCTCGACCTGCCCGAGCTTCCCGATGAGCCGGGCGCCAAGGACAAGCCCGGCGGCCGTCCCGGCCGAGGCTGAAGGAGCTGACGCTCAACAGCGAGGCCGAGCTGGGTCTCCGCCTCGTCGTCGCTCTGATCCTCGGTCTGATTCTGGGGACGGAACGCGAGATTCGAGGTCACCCCGCAGGAATCAAGACCATAGGCCTGATCTCCATCGGGGCTTGCATGTTCACGGCGCTCGGCCTCCTGCCCTCGTTCGGAAAAACCGTCGATCCGACACGCATTGCCGCCCAGATCGTCACCGGGGTCGGGTTCCTCGGAGCTGGAGCGATCCTGCGCACTGGTGACGATGTGCACGGGCTGACCACCGCGGCGTCGATCTGGGTGGCCGCGTCAGTGGGTATGGCCGTCGGATTCGGCTACTACGCCGTCGCGGTGTTCACGACGCTTCTCGTCGTCGCGATGCTTGTGGCGCTCAGGCCCGTCGAGCAGCGCTTCATCCGCAGCCGCTGGAACCGCCGGAAAGACGATCCGCCCATCACCGACCGGCGCGAACATTGAGCAAGCTGTCAGTCGCCGTCGTCACGGACTCGACTGCCGACCTTCCACCACAGCTAACCGCTTTGCGGTCGATCACGGTGGTCCCGCTGACCCTCAACTTCGAGGGCAAGGCGCTTCTCGACGGAGTGGACATCCGGCCCGACGACTTCTATCGCCGCCTGCCGTCCGCCACCATCCATCCCACCACCTCGCAGCCGTCACCCGGCCGGTTCGCGGAGGCCTACTCTGCGCTGTTGGCCGACCACGACGCCGTCGTGTCCATTCACATCTCGGGAAAGTTGAGTGGCACGTACGAGTCAGCTCGCCAGGCGGCGGAAATGACAGATCCGAAACGCGTGAAAGTCATCGACTCGGAAAACGTGTCGATGTCGCTCGGGCTGCTCACGCTCGCGGCGGCGGCGCTCGCGTCAAGCGGAGCGGGTGCTGATGCGATCGAAACCAAGGTGCTCGCGATGCGACGTCACGTCCAGACGTACTTCTCGGTGGCCACGCTGGAGTTCTTGCGGCGGGGAGGCCGGATCGGCCGGGCCAGCGCGCTTCTCGGCTCGGTGCTGCAGGTGAAGCCAGTTCTCTGCATCCGCGACGGCCTCGTCACGCCACTGGAGCGGGTGCGCACGTTCGACCGCGCGCTGAACCGGATCGTCGAGCTGACACGCGAGGTCGATCGCGGCCAGGGTGTCTGCGTGATCGTCGGCCACGCTGACGCCGAGGCCGATGCGGAGCGGATCGCCGCTGAGCTCGACCCGATCGCCGAGACATTGATGATCCAGCCGCTTGGGCCGGTCGTCGGAGCCCATGCTGGACCTGGGGTGGTCGGTGTCGGCTGCTACCCGGCGGAGTTCTTTCGCCTCGGCATCAAACCGGCGACCAGCGCACGGTCTCGGGCGTAACCGACTTGGTCACCCGGTTGTCCACGGCCAGCGCCTGCAAGTGCGCCAATGCCTCCTGGAGCGCCAAACGCCTCTCGTAAAAGTGCGGTCGCGGGCCCCACAGCTCTAGCGCGATCTCCCACGCCGTCTCCTTCCCGCGGCCGACGATCTCCACGATCTGGTCGAGCCTGCGCTGGTGGTGCGCCTGCAGGTCTTTGACGCGAGCGGGGGCATCGTGGAATGGACGTCCGTGCGCCGGCAAGATCAGCACCGGCTCGTAGGCGGCGAGGCGGCGAAGGCCATCCAGATATTCGTGAAGCGGATCCGGCGTGCTCTGCGGGTGGAGGCCTATGTTGGGCGATGTGTTCGGCAGCAATGTGTCGCCGGCTACCAGCAGCTTCTCCTCCCGGTCGTAAAGGCAGATGTGGCCGGGCGAGTGCCCAGGCGTCCATTCGACGCGCAGCCGGCGGCGGCCGACCTCGATCATCTCGGCGCCATCCAGCTGGACCGACGGCTCGGCCGTCTTGACCACCTCGCTCAGCGCGCGCTGAGAGTTGCTCAGCTCCTCGGCGTCTTCGGCCGGGAGTCCGTTGACCAGGAAGTAGGTGCGCATCTCGCCTACCAGGTGCTCGAGCTCGACATAGCGCGGATGCACCAGCGGAACTTCCAGCCGGTGGATGTAAAGGTCAGCCAGGCCCGGACCGGCGAAAACACCGGCGGCGCCGTAGTGGTCCGGATGAATGTGGGTCACGATGAGGCGGCGCAGCCGCTTGGCTCCGATGTGGGCCAGCGCATCCTTGATCATCGCGACCGATTCGTCGGAGTTCATGCCGCAGTCGACCAGGTCAGCCTCGCTTCCGTCGGCGAAGAGGAACACGTTGACAGTCCCTTCTTCGAATGGAATCGGCAGGCGGAGCTCGAAGACTCCCTCGGCCACCTCCGTCAGAGCGCCCTCGGTCAACATCTCACGCATTGTCGCGGACTACTATCTATCGAGTCACTACGTCGGGTTGCTCAGGAGGAGCGAATGTCTGAAGAGCAGATGTCACCAGACCAGATCATCGAAGCGCTGCCGAAGTACCTGATCCCCGAGAAGGCGGGCAGCACCAAGGCGACCATCCAGTTCGACCTGTCTGGTGATGGCGGCGGCAAGTGGTGGATGAAGATCCATGACGGAGTGGCCGAGTCAGGGAAGGGCGAAGCGCCCGAACCCGCAAACCTCACCATGCTCGCTGACGCGGGCGACTGGGTGAAGATCGCGATGGGAAAGCTCGACGGCACTGCCGCCTTCATGCAGGGCAAGCTCAAGATCAAGGGCGACATGGGGCTGGCGATCAAGTACCAGTCCCTCTTCAAGCGCCCTACCTAGCCGGGGGAGCACCCCTGCGCGCAAGGCGGCGGTAAGGATGGGACCTACTGAATGCTCCCCTTCAGGGCAGAGGGCAGGGACCTCGCCACTCCCTAGATCGTGAACTTCCAGGTGCTCAGGCGGGGGGACATCGACGCCTCGAGGTCCAGGTAGCAAGGGCTTCCCTGCGGGGTCACGCAGCCGTTTCCCGACCCTGAGCGCAGCTCCAGGATCACCACGTGGAGGGGCGTCAGCGCGATCCTCCGGCCGTCGGGGAGCTTTGCGGCCTCGACCGCGTTGCCCCACTTGATGGTCTCGGCGACCGACGCAAGCCTGGCGTCCGACGCAAACCTCGGGTTTGAGCTCTGCCAGGCGGCCAGGCTCGGCACGCCACCCCGATCGAAGGTCGAGACGATCATGAAAGCAAACAACCCCGCTGCGGAGGAGCAAACCGGCCTGGCCGATGCCGCCCCCGGGGCGGGGGATGCCGTGGTGCACGGGACGTCGGTGATGTCAAACGTGACGTCCAGCTCCCGGGGGTCAGGGCTCTGGTAGCTCTGGGCCCGGATTCGGTACTGCCAGGTGGCCGGATAGCAGAACCCCCACCCGGCCTGGAGGTCCGAATAGCCATGGTCCCCGTTTAGGCACTTGAGTTCGCTCCCGATCTGCGATACGCTCGGCACCGGTCGCGGATTCGGCCCCGGCTGGCAACCGGCGAGCACGAACAAGGCCAAGACCAATACGTAGACGGCGGCAATCGTTTTGACGGGGGATGGCAACAGCCGGGGCGGCATCAGGCGACTAATTGTGCGCGACCGGGTACGCGCGTCCAAGTAAACGTTGTGTCTGACGAATCCAAACGTCGCCTGACCGGTAAGTCAGTTTGGAAGGGGGGTTTGTCAATGGCTGTTCGTAAGAGACCCGACAATGCTCCGGAGGAAAGGCTCGAGGCCGACAGGCGGCAGCTCGAGCTCCTGGCCGCTCAGTGCGGCGAGGAGGCCGGTCTGCACCGGCCGCTGAATGACGTCACGGGTGGCGTGATCACGGGGATCCCCGAGGATACCGACCTGGCCCAGGCCTTGTCGGACCGAGAGACCACCGACATCCTGGTGCACCTGCTCGACCAGAACCGTGAGCAGGTGGAGCGTGCGCTCGAGCGCCTGCGCGAGGGCGCGTACGGAGTCTGCGAAGGCTGCAGCCGGCGCATCCCGTCGGAGAGGCTGCAGTTCCAGCCGGCGGCCACGCGTTGCGTCGAGTGTCAGGGCCAATGGGATCGTCTCAACGGACGTACCGCCTAGAACTTGTTCCCAAGGCTGGGCTAGGGTTGGGAAGAGAGGGACCCGCGGGTCCCTCTCTTCTTTTCCGGCATCCTTAGCGCACATATGCCGCCGGCAGTCAGCGTTGAGGACCTGAATCAGATCCTGGACCGCCAGGAGTTCACCCGGCGGTATCGGTTCCGCGTCACTGCGGCCGGCGATGGAACCTGCGACCTGCTGGTCCCCTACCTCCCCGAAAACGACCGGCCCGGCGGGATCGTCAGCGGCCAGGTCTACATGCACGCCGCAGACGTGACTTTCTGGTTCGCAGTCAAGACCCGCCTAGGCGTGGCCGACGAGTACGTCACCAGCTCGATGACCACCGCGTTCCTCGGCGCCGCGCGCGGGCACGAGTTCACGTGCCACGCACGCGTCATCAAAGCCGGACGCCGGCTGATTTACGGCGACGCCGAGTGCCGGGCCGGTGACAAAACGCTCACGCACCACACCCTCACGTATGTGAGCGCTGCCGGCTGAGAAAGCTCCATGCCGCCATCACCAGGCCGAGGACGACCATCGCCAGGCCGATCCAGAACCACTTGATGTCGTTGGTCATGGCGCTGCCGGGGATGTAGCCGAGCCCCTGCCCGGCGAAAACCGCGCCGATGAGCAGGATCAGCAGGCCGACGACGCCGACACCGATTCTCAACCTCCGGTGCTACCCCACTCCGCCAAACACCACGGACTTCTCTTCGGTGTACTGGAGGTAGGCCTCGATCCCGTGCTCCTTGCCGAAGCCTGACTGCTTGGTCCCGCCGAATGGCAGCTCGTCATGCGCAATCACCAGAGCGTTCACCCACGTGTAGCCCGCCTCCAGCTCCTGCACTGCCCGATACGCGGACGCCATGCTGCCGGTCCAGATCGACGAGCCCAGACCGAAGGGCGTGTCGTTGGCGAGGCGGAGCGCTTCGTCGAGGTCCTTGACCTTGCGCACGGGCAGAGCGGGGCCGAAGACCTCCTCCGTCCACATCCTGGCGCCGTCGGGGACGTTCTCGAGGATCGTCGGTTCGATGAACCAGCCCTTCTCGTACTCGGCGCCCTTCGGCCGTCCGCCTCCGTAAACCACCTTTGCGCCGCGGTCGACGGCGTCCTTGATCTGCGCCTCGACCTCGGCCCGCTGCGTCTCCGAGTGCATCGGTCCCATGCGGGTGTCCTTGTCGAGCCCGTTGCCCGGTTTGAGCTTCGAGGCGCGCGCGACCAACTTCTCCATCAGCGCGTCGTACACGCCTTCCTGCACGAAGAGCCGCTTGGTTGAAAGGCACTGCTGGCCGCAGTTGAAGAACCGCCCGACGCCGATCGCCCGCGCGGCGCCCTCCAGGTCGGCGTCGTCGAGCACGATGCACGGGTCGCTGCCACCCAGCTCGAGGGTGATCTTCTTCAGCTGCTCGGCCGCCTTGGCCATCACCCTCTTCCCGGTCGGGGTCGAGCCTGTGAGCGCGATCTTCCGGATCAGCGGATGCTCGACCATCGCCTCCCCGGTCGCCTGGCCGAGCACGACATTAATGACGCCTTCGGGCAGGCCGCCCTCGATGAGCGCCTCGATGCAGGCGAGCGTCGAAAGCGGTGTGCTGCTGGCCGGCTTGAGGACCACGGTGTTGCCGGCCGCGATCGCGGGTGCCACCTTGTTCGCCGCCAGTGTCAGGGGAAAGTTCCAGGGCACTATCGCGCCACAGACCCCGATCGGTTTGCGCACGACGAGGCCGTACGTCGTGGTGTCGGGCAGCTTCACGTGCTGGCCGTGGATCTTGTCGGCGAGGTCCGCGAACCATCCGATGTTCTCGCCGAATCGCTTGGCTTCGAGCCGCGACTCGAGCAGCGTCTTGCCCTGCTCCTTGGTCAGCAGCACTGCGATCTCTTCGACTTTGCCGAGCATGTGCTGAGCGGCCTTGTGCAGGATCTCCCGCCGCTGGTTGGCCGGGAGCTTGGACCAGGTAGCGAATGTCTTTGCTGCAGCCTGAGCTGCTTTGTCGACGTCCGCCGGTCCGCCGGCTGGGACCACATCGACTACTTCGCCCGTGGCCGGGTTGCGGACCTCGTAGGTCTTGCCCGAAGCGGCCTTGGTCCTCTCGCCTTCGATGATCATCGTTGCCATTGGCACGGCACCCCTCTTCGACTGGATTTCTTGGTTGGAGTTGAGTGCTTCAATTATCGGCGTCGGCGGAATCGGGGGTTCGGGGAGGGCACCATGTCAGTGAGGCTCGAGAAGGAAGGCGGCGTCGGAATCATCGTCCTCGACAGGCCGCCGGCGAACACTTACGACTACGCGTTCCTGCGGGAGTTCGCGGGCGCGATCGACGATGCACGCGTCGACCTGAGCATCAAGTCAGCCATCGTGGTCACGAGCGCTTCCGAGAAATTCTTCTCGGCCGGCGCTGACGTGGGCGGCTTCGCCGCAGGCAGCCCGCGGTCTCGCTTCATGACCGCGCTCATGGCGCACGAGGCGTTTCGCAAGATGGAAAACACGCCGCTCGTCTTCATCGCCGCGATCGCGGGTCACTGCCTGGGCGGAGGCTTCGAGCTCGCGCTGGCGTGCGACCTCCGCTTTGCAGCCGACGGCAAATACCAGATCGGGCTGCCTGAAGTGAACCTTGGGCTGTTTCCTGGTTCTGGCGGAACGCAGCGCCTCCCGCGGCTGGTGGGTTTGTCGAAAGGGATCGACCTCATCGCCAACGCGACGACGATGACCCCAGCCGAGGCCAAGGAGCTAGGGCTCGTGGACAGGGTGTTCCCCGATGCTGCTGCGTGCCGCGCCGGCGCGATCGAGTACGCAGCCAAGCTCGCCGCTGGCCCCGGCGTTGCGATCGGTCACGCCAAGCTGGCGATCACCCAGGGTTACGGTGGCCCACTCGACCTTGGGCTGGCGATCGAACGAGAAGCGATCGGCCGCGTGTTCGTCTCCGACGACGCGGAGGAAGGCATCAAGGCGTTTCAGGAGAAGCGAAAGCCGGAGTTCAAGAGCCGTTAGGGGCGCCTGCGGATTGAAGCCGGGCGTGGTAGGCTCTCGCCCACAAATCAAGAAGGGAGGTGGCGTTCGAATGGCTGAGCTTGCAATGACCGTTTCCCGGCCGTCGGCCGCCTCCGGAGCGCGCTTCTAAAGAAAGCGATCCTCCGCCGGGCGGACCGATACCGCCCACTCGTTTTGTCCTCGGAGGATCCACAGGTGTCAATTTATTTCAGTACTCAGCTCGCGATGCTGGGCTGGGATTCCTACTTCGACGAAAAGTTCAAAGCCTTTGTTTCGGACGAGGGCATTCCCGCGCGCGTGATTGCCGACTACGGCTCTGAATACCTCGTGCACGACGGTGTTAGCACGAGCCGGGCCGCGGTCGGGCGCCACCTTCGCAACGACGGTTCCACCATGCCCGCGGTCGGCGACTGGGTTTCAGTGCTCAAGCGGGAGCCGGTTGACCTGATCCACGGCGTCGTCGAGCGGCGCACAGTCTTCTCGCGCAAGGCAGCTTCCGTTGAGACCCGCCAGCAGGTCCTGGCCGCCAACGTCGACGTCGCTTTCGTCGTCGCGGCCGCGACGGACGTCAATGCCCGGCGGATCGAGCGCTATCTCACCATCGCGTGGCAGAGCGGCGCGGTGCCGGTCGTCCTCCTCACCAAGGCGGACATCGCCGAATCGCTGGACGAGCTTCGGGCCGAGCTCGAGGCCGTCTCGATGGGAACTCCGGTTGTGGTGACGAGTGGAGTCACCGGTGCCGGTATCGAAGAGATCGTGCGCGAGCTACAGCCCGCGCGGACCGGCGTGCTCCTGGGTCCCTCCGGAGCCGGCAAATCGACGTTGATCAATCGGATCGTCGGCACAGACCTCATGCGGACGCGAGGAATCCACGCTTCGGGCGAAGGGCGCCACATGACCAGCCACCGCCAGCTGGTGCAGCTGCCTCAAGGCGGAATGATCATCGACACGCCCGGCCTGCGCGAGGCACAGCTGTGGGAGGGAGAGGAGGCGCTCCGCAACAGCTTCGAGGACATCGAGCTGGTGGCGCTTCAGTGCAGGTTCACGGATTGCGGGCACGACACCGAGCCTGGATGCGCGATCAAGGTTGCCTTGGCCGATGGCAGCCTGGACGCCGCACGCTTCCAGAGTTACGTCAAGCTGCAGCGCGAGCTGCGTTTTGTGGCCTCGAAGAGCGATGTGCGCCTCCGGATCGAGGAGCGAAAGAAGTGGAAGCAGATCAGCACGATCGCGAAAGTGCGGACGCGGCCCTGAAATACCTGAAGGCAAAAGGAAGGGCCTGGCTCACGCGCCAGACCCTTCGTGGGAAGGAAGTCCTTATTTCTTCGGGCGGTGGTGCTTGCCATCCCAGAACGGGATGTGGCCCTTCTTGATCCGGTCGACTGTCTTGTCGGCCTGCGCCTGCTGGATGACGTGGGTGTCGACGAGAGCCTTCAGCCGAGGGGTCAGCTTGTCGAGAAGCTGGTTTCCAAACGCCGGCTTGTCCCAACCCTTGGCCTTGGCAAGGTCGGAAACCTTCTGACCGTTTTTCAGGTCGGCGCGCAGGACGTCGGGTGTGATGCCAAGCGCGGCCGCCTCGGACTCGAAGACCGCCTTGGCGATCGCGCGGTGGCCGGCTTTGTCGGGGGGGGTCGCCTTGGTGGCGATCGACGTCGCCGTCGCTGACGGCGTTGACTGGGCCAGGGCGCCAACCGCGCCCAGGCTCAACAGGGCGGCCACAGCGGTCGCTCCAACTAACTTGACGGCTGCGCCGGCGAACCAGGTCATCCCACACACCTCATTTCTGTATTGATAGATCCCGTCGTTGAATCGAGGACAAGGATCGGGTGACGGTGTCAGACGCTCATTGCGAAGCGGTCAGCCTTTTGTAAGGGAGCGCGACGAAAAGGGACTGGGAAAAGCGAGTCGGGGTGGCGCTTGGGTGGTGGGTGTGACACGTCTGAGGAAAAAAGGGGCTGGGGAAAAGGGAGGCGGGGTTAGGAGTGCGGGTGGACGCCTGCAGAAATTGTTTTGTGAGGAGCCCAAATTAACGAGTAAACTCTTGCGCTCCAAACAGATGTTTGGTACACTTATGCTCATGTTGGGGGAGGGGGGAACACCCCTCGATGAGGTCCTCGCCGCGATTCGCAAATATCAGACTCGCGAGGTCGATCCGATGGATGACGACCTCAAACGTTTGCGGAGTGGCATCGACGGGATGGAGAGCGAGTTCTCGGCGATGGCGCGACGAGCGCAGCAGAGTGGCGAGCACTTACTGAGCGGAAGTGCGACCGCAGCGACCTGGATCAGCCGGACTTGCAACATGTCGGTTACCGCTGCCGCGGATCGGCTGCGCGTAGGCAAGCAGCTCGAGTCGCTGCCCAAGGTCGCCGCGGCGTTGAGCACAGGTGAGATCGGCTACCAATCTGCATCCCTGCTCTGTCACCTACGCGACTGGCTCGGCGAGAAGCGAGAGCTCTTCGACGAGGAAGAGATGCTCGGCCACGCGCGCGACTATTCGGTCTTCAACCTGCGCAAGCTATGCAACGCGGCCAAGCATGCCGCCGACCCCGACCGCTTCTTCGAAGAGGCGGAGGCTGACTACTCGCGGCGCCGCCTGCACATCACCGTGATGCCGGATGGCACGTACGCGATTGACGGCGTGCTCAGCCCTGAGTGCGGCGCGGCAGCGAAGACAGCCTTTGATCCGCTCTCCAGGCCTCGAGGGCCGGAAGACGGCCGTTCGGGCGGGCAGCGGACGCACGACGCGTTCGTCGAAGTGCTCCATCACGCCATGGACCAGGGCACGCTGCCGCGGCGCAACGGCGTCCGCCCTCACCTCACTGTGACGACCACCCTCGAGGCCCTCAAAGGCGAAGTCGGAGTGCCGCCGTCAGACCTCGAGTTTGGATTGCCAATCTCGAGCAAGACGATGGAGCGCCTCGCCTGTGACTCCACTGTCTCCCGCGTCCTGCTGGCTGACTCGATGGTGATGGACGTCGGGCGGGCGACGCGAGTGACCTCGGCGCCGAGGCGCCGGGCGCTGCGAGCGCGAGACAAGGGCTGCCGGTTCCCCGGCTGCGACCGGCCGGTCAACTGGACGAGTGCGCATCACGTCATCTTCTGGGGCAGAGGCGGGCCGAACAAGGTGGCGAATGAGGT
>DASRWV010000009.1:0-12833 GCA_035687505.1 Nitrosotalea sp. | reverse complement strand
GAGTGGTTCGGACTGCCGGACAGCCTCAAGATGCACTCGACGCAGCTCGAGTACCGCCTCAAGGGACTGACCAACGACCAGCTGCGCCAGTGGTGGCTCTCGACGGTGGTCCCGTACTGCGAGCAGATCGGCATCAAGGTGCCCGCGCACAAAGAGGTGCGCGACGGCAAGGACGTCTGGGAGCTCGACTATCCATTCCCGTGCGAGTTCGACGCGGAAGAAAAGCGGTGGGACTTCAAACAGCCGATCTCCTGGGACGACGTGCTCGTCCGCTGGCGCGCGCGCGGCCCTCGCAACGCCGAGATGGTCGCGATGTTCCAGGAGGAGTTCCACAAGTTCCGCAAGACACATCACAAGAACGGGTCATGACGGAGCGGCTTTGGGCCGCGCTCTCTGAGGTCCAGGACCCCGAGATGCCGGTGAACCTCGTCGACCTCGGTGTCATCTACGGCATAAGCGAATCAGATGGCGTGGTCGCAGTCGACCTCACCTTCACGGCAATGGGATGCCCGGCTTCTGAGTTCATCCTCGAGGACATCCGCGAGCGCTTGCTGCGAGAACCCGGCGTCAGCGAGGTGCGCGTCAACATCGTGTGGGATCCTCCCTGGACGGTCGCGCGCATGACCGAGGCCGGCCGCGACGCGTTGGAAGCGTGGGGACTCGCGGTTTGACGCAGTACAAGCGGGTCAGCGGCGACGCAGTCGAGTACGAGGTGTTCGCCCGCAAGACCCGCGCCGAGCCGCTGCACCAGGTGGGCAGCGTGGTCGCGCCCGACGACGACCTCGCGGTCGCGTACGCGCGCGCGACCTATGACGAAGAGCGCTGGTGCGAGATGGCGATAGTGCGCAAGGAGCACGTCATCGAGCTCTGGCAGCCGGGCGAGCCATGAGCCTCTCCGACGTCGTCCTCAGCCTCGCCGACAACAAGCAGATGCTCGGGATGCGCTATGCGGAGTGGGCGACTCGGGCTCCGTCACTGGAGGCCGACATCGCCGCCGCCGCAATGGGGCTCGACGACCTTGGACACGGCCGCGTCCTTTACGGCTGCCTGGAACCCCTCGGGGCCGACCCTCGCGGACCTGAACGCGAGTCCGACCCCGCGAGCCTTCGCGCCCTCGCCTACTTCGATGAGCCGTGGTCCGAGTGGGCGGAGTTCGTCGCCGCAAATGCAATCCTCGACACCGCCTTCACGGCAATGATCGAAGCCTGCGTCAACGGTTCTGTCGAAGTGCTTCAGCACCGACTGCGCAAGATGCTGATGGAGGAGCGCTACCACTTCCTCCACGGACGCAGCTGGCTCAAGTCGGGGATCAGCCAGGAGCCTCTGAACCGTGCGTGGGTCGAAGCGATCGAGTGGTTCGGCCCGCCGGATGGCGAGGTCTTCGCGCTCCATCGCGAGGGCAAGCTCAGCATGGGGCCGGATGAGCTGCGTGCCAGGCTCGAGGAACAGCTGGAGACGAAATCGCCGAACGTCAAGCTCGACTGGGGGCATTGGGATCCCACCCGTCGCCGCAGCCGGCCCGGCGCCATCGATGAGCGAACATTTGGCATGCTGCGCGGACTCGAAGAGAAGAAGTTCGCGCCCTCCAGTGCCACGGCCAAAGAAAACTGAGCGTGGTCCCCTCCCGGCCGGGCCCGCTTCGCGGCCCGGGCCGACCTCCCCGCTGAGCGGGGAGGCCAGAGGGGATCCTCGCTGCCCTCACTGCCGCGCGCGTGACACGGAGGTCATCTCGCTCTTCGGCACGCAGGCGATGACGCTGCAGTACCGCTGTCGCAAGTGCGGCACGCTCTTCGAAGCGATCAAGTACGAATGAAGCTGGCGATCGTTTCGGACGTCCACGGCAATCTCGCTGCCCTCGAAGCGGTGATCGAGGATCTTGCCACGGTGAAGCCTGACCTCGTCGTGCATGGTGGCGACCTCGTGTTCAACGGACCTCATCCGGCAGAGTGCGTCGACCGGATCCGCGAGCTGCGTTGGCCCGGCGTCCTCGGCAACACAGACGAAGCGCTCTGGACGCTGCCGGCAAGTTTCCCTGAGAACGCGACGCGCACATTCAATGTGATTGCCGCCGCGACTACGAGCTTGCTCGGAGACGAGCGTGTGGCCTGGCTCAAAACCCTGCCACTTGCATGGCGTGACGCCGACCGCGTGGCGCTCGTCCACGCTGTGCCAGGCGATACGTGGAAGGTCGTTCCAGTTGAGGCGAGCGACGCTGAGCTCCAGGCGATCTACGGTCCGCTGCACGCGCGGTTGGCGGTGTACGGCCACATCCACCGCCCTTTCGTCCGGAGCGTCGGTGATTTCACGCTGGCGAACAGCGGCAGCGTCGGTATGCCGTTTGACGGGGACAGGAGGGCGGCCTATTTGCTCGTGACGGATGGGCGGCCAGAGATTCGACGAGTTGGCTACAACGTTCGGCGCTACGTGGCTGAGCTGGAGCGGTCCGACTATCCGACCTCCAAATGGCTGATCGAGCGGGCGCGAACCGCGACGGGCGGCCCACTCACCCTCAACTCTTAGACGTTGCCTTAGCCTCGTCCTCGTCTGCCTCGACTCCGGCACGGCCCCGCCGCCTCCGCAGCATCGCCAGTGGAAGCCCCGCCAGCAGAACGATCGCGATGAGGATCGCGACCACGATCGGCAGCACCTGGCTGCCGCCGCCGATCCGCAACGCTCCCGACGCCGCCGTGGTCTGTGGATAGCCGCCGGCGAAATACCCCAGTGACGCGCTCGTCGTGGTGATGGTGAACGGCATCGCGTCCCGCGCCGCGCCGATCGACTTCCACGGGCCGGCCGGGTCGTCAGCCTGGTAGATGGCGGTGGGAGCCGCCTCGAGATTCGAATAGACGAGCACCACGCTGGCCCGCTTGACGAGTGGCGCGCTCGCGACGACGTGATAGACGTTCGTCACGAACCGGATTCCAGGTGGCTGCGGGCATGTCGGCAGCGGCGTGACGTCGACGGCGATCGTGGCCTTGCCGGTGGCGTCGAAAGCGCCGGGCAGGAACCCGACCACGATCTGGCCGTCGTTGGCGAACGCGGAGCCCGCGTCGCTGACGCCGCCGGGGACCTTGATGTCCGCGTGGCCGGAGAGCGGCTTCAAGTTGGCGCCGGCCTGCGGCGGCGGACAGGTCCAGTTGTAGGGCTGCTGCGGGCCGAACCCGTCGTAGAAACCTGGAGCCACCATCCACGCCGCCACCACATACGTGACCACGGCTGCCGCCAGAAGCGCGGGGCCCCTCACAGCGCGAGGTCCGCGATCACGTGGCCGATGACCGGCGCCACCAGGTCCCGGCACGCCCAGCGCCAGAGCGCCAGCAGCAGACCTGCCGCAGCCACCGCACCGAGGAACTCCGGCGGATGAGAAAGCGAATGCGCCGCCGTCCACAGGACGGTGCTGCCCACGATCGCGAGCGGCGCGCCGCCAAGCTCATCCAGCGCTGCATAAAGTGCCCCGCGGAACGCCAGCTCCTCTCCAACCGAGATGGCGACGGCGGCGGCGGCAAGACCCGCTGGCAGGATTGGAACCGCGCCGGACCGGGCTGCGGCGGGCAGCAGGAGCACGGCGCCCAGCGCGAGGCCCCCGATGATTCGCAGGCCGATCCTCGAGGTGCCGAGGCCCAGGCGGTCCGCCGGCCAGCCCACCGCCACGAGGCCGAGCGCCGCTCCTCCCAGCACGAGCGACGCGATCGCCATGCGCGGCTGGGTGGCGATCAACGCTCGCGCCCACTCGACGCACAGGATGTACGCGCCGACCAGCACAGCACGCACAGCCGGGTGCGCGCGATTGCGAACCGAGATCACTGCGTCAGGCGTTCGGGTCCGGCATAAACGTTGAACCGCTCTCCACGCAGAAATCCGATGAGCGTCTGGTTGAACTCTCGCGCGAGCGAAACGGCCAGGCTCGAAGGCGCACCGACCGCGGCGAGCACGGGTATGCCTGCGCTGATCGACTTCTGCACTATCTCGTAGCCCGCGCGTCCGCTCACGACCAGGATCGACTCCGCGGCAGGCAGCTCTCCGTCGAGCAGTGCCCTACCCACCACCTTGTCGACCGCGTTGTGGCGCCCGATGTCCTCGCGAAGGTGCTCGAGCTTTCCATCCGCGTTGAACAGGCCCGCGGCGTGGAGGCCTCCGGTGCGATCGAACACTCCCTGTCCCGCACGCAGTATCTCGACCAAACCCGGAAGCACCGACGGATCGACCTTTGGGCCCGCGGGCAGCGTGGCGAGATCACGCCTCAGGTCTTCGATCAAGACGGTGCCGCACACCCCGCATGCCGAGCTCGACAGCATCGATCGCTCTGGCTTGCGTCGCGGCGCGCCCACCGGGTGCACGTCGATCTGGTTCGACTCGAGGAGGTCCGACTGGACTCGTATCCGACTCTCGGTTTCCCCCGCCTCGGCGCTGATGCGGACGAACCGCAGCTCGTCCAGCCCGCGCACGATGCCCTCGGCGAACATCAGGCCGAGGCAGAGCTCGATGTCCTGCCCAGGGGTGCGCATGACAACGGAGAGCGGCTCGCCGTGCAGCATGACCTGGAGTGGTTCTTCGGTGACAACGGCATCGGGCGAATCCGTCCACTGACCGGCAGACCACTTACGTACGCGCAATCCTGGCGCCGCCGGCTTTGCCATCAGCCCTCGGCGACGCGCAAGCGGCGGGCCGACCGTGGCACGGCGGTGGCGATCGCAAAGCCGCGCCACGAAGTCACGCGCTCGGGTCTTAACTCCATCGCGAAAGGAACGTCACCCGGCTCCATCCCGTATCGCTCCGCGATGGCATTTGCCTCCGCAGGGCCGCTGAACGTGCCGCGCACGCAGGCTCCCACCATGAGCGAGGGCCTGAAGCGATGGTGTGACTCGACCACCAGCGCGCCCGGTGATCCGGCTCGAGGCCGGCCGCTCTCGGGCGCCACGGTGACCTGCCCTCGCTCCACCTCCCAGAAAGCCGGGACGATGAAAGGCATTCCCGCTTCCATCCAGCACGCGTAACCGCGCGATACGCCCGCGAGGCGGCGGCTCACCTCGGCGGGAACCGCAGGGACTCGCGCCGCCTGGGCCGCGGGGAATCGAACTCCCTCGATGATGTCGGCGTGGCTTGGCCGCAGCCGCAGGACAACGCGGTTGTAGGGAAGCCACTCACGCGGCAAGCTCGTGATGTCGAGCATGTAGCCCGCCACAAAAGGAGCGTTCTTCAATGCGTAGCCCGCCATGCCAAGGACATAGCCCGGACCGTCGAGCATGGCGCGCACCTGGCTGGAAAGTGATCGCGGGTCGAAGACTTCGATCGCGCCACGCAGCAGCAGGGCGCGCGAACCGCCGTCGACCAGGAACCCGGCTCTCGGGTCGCGCCGGGCGAGCATGGTCTTGGCCGCAAAGCGCGATGTGGTCAACCACAACGACCCGGCGGCGAAGCTGAACACTGCGGGGTTGACCAGGGGGAGGCGGCCCGCGCGCAAGGCGAGCATGCCGATCCGCGCCTGGCCGAGGATGGCGTGCGCGTCGCTGGTCAGCCTCATGAGCCCACTTTAGCCGGGCTCCTGCTCGAGCTTGTCTCGAATCCGCTCCAGGGCCGATTTGAGCCGGCGCCTGACAGTCCAGTCGAGGCGGCTCGCGATCGCCGCCCCGAGAAACCAGGCCGGCGGTTCGTAGGCGATTCGGAGCTCGATATGCACCCCGCCGGGGACCTTTCTGAAGGTGAATCCGCCCTCCTGCTTGATGAGGCCCGACTCGGAAACCCACCCGATCTCATGCGGTCGCCGCCAGCGATTCAGCCGCAGCACGCTCTTGAGGGGAAACCCGAGGGCGGTCATCTCGACGTTGTAGCGGGCTCCGAGGCCGGTCGCCTTCTCGCCGATGGGCTCCCAACGTCGCACGCCCTCGAGCACTGCCGCGACCGGGCGAGTGTCGGCGAAATAGTCGAATGCACGCTCCGGAGTGCATTTGACGGTCACTTCCGCCCCGAACTCGACCTTCGCCATCCCAAGCAAGATATGACTGTGTTCAGGTTGGCTGACGGGAAGGTATCGGTCGAGGACTCCGTCGACGTCCCTCGTGCGGCCTCAGGCCGCGAGCTCCGTGACCGCTACGTCGAGGACGTACCGGCGCTCACATTCGGCTTGTTCCACATGCGCGGCAGCTCGTTCCGGCTTGGTCCGTTCGAGATGCTGCGCTTCGGCGCCGCGAAGGTGACGCCCCACGCGGTGGAATGGCCGATCGAAGGTGGAGTCCTGGCGCGCGCGCCGGGTGGCAGGTTTCGCATCGAGGCCACCCGCGGCCGCTTGATGGCATCGGTCGACGACTACCGGCCACGCCTTCCTCTGCCCCTTTACCGGTTGACGCAGCTCCCGATCCATCACCTGTTCATTCGCCTGCATCTACTGCGCGTTCGCGGCCCCGAACCTTCTCCTGGCGTTGCTGCCCGCTCTCAGGAGCGCTGGCGAGCGGCGATGGTCGACCTCGCCCTGTGCACCGTCCTGACCGGCGTGATCAGCAAGCGTCCCAGAGTGTCGCTGTTCCTCGGGATCGCCGCGGCTTACCACGTGACGTGCTGGAGCACCTCGGGTCGCACTCTGGGAGGCCTGGTCATGAGGCAACGAGTCGTCAGCCTCGACGGTTTGCGGCCGACAATCGGCCAGTCATTGGTGCGCCTGCTCGCGCTGCCAGTCGGCTGGGCTCGAGGGCGCGCGGTCCATGACGAGGCCGCCGGCACAACCGTGGTCAAGAGCTGAGCCCTCGTAGAGTCTCGACTGTGGCAGCTGCGGCAGACCTCGTCATCTTCGGAGCCTCAGGCGACCTCACGCACCGCAAGATCCTGCCGTCGCTGGGTCACCTGGTGACCCGCGATGGGATACCGGTTCGCATCATCGGTGCGGGCCGAAGCCACACCTCAACCGAGGACTTCCGCGCACAGGTCAAACAAGCGAGCGGCAACCAGCGCCTCAGCGCCAACGCCGAATGGGTCCAGCTCGACTACGCGGAGCCGGCGAGCTTCAACACGCTAAAGGAGCTCGTGACCAGCTCGCGAACGGTCATCTTCTACCTCGCGACACCGCCGGAGACCTTCAGCGACATCGTCGCCGGCCTCGCTCTTTCAGGCCTGGCGAAAAAGGCCGACGCGACGCGACGGATCGTCGTCGAAAAGCCCTTCGGCCACAACCTCGCCTCTGCGCACAAGCTCAACGCCGAGCTGGCGGCTGCATTCGAAGAGGAACAGATCTTCCGCATCGACCACTACCTGGCCAAGGACACGGTCCAGAACGTGATGGCGCTGCGCTTTTCGAATTCGCTCTTCGAGCCGGTGTGGAACCGAACCCTGATCGAGACCATCCTCATCACCGTCGCTGAAGAGGAAGGCATCGGCAAACGTGCCGGGTATTACGACCAGGCCGGCGCGGTGCGCGACATCATCCAGAACCACATGCTTCAGCTGCTCGCGCTCATCACGATGGAGCCGCCGACCACGTTCGACCCGGAGTACGTGCGGCGTGCGAAACGTGCTGCGCTGCGCGCGATGTCGCCGATCGATCCCAGCTATGCAGTACGCGGGCAGTACGAGGGCTACCTCGACGAGGAAGGCGTCGCGCGCGACTCTCGGCGAGAGACCTTCGCCGCGATGCGCGTCTCGATCGACAACTGGCGCTGGGATGCTGTGCCGATTTTCTTGCGCACCGGCAAGGCGCTGCGGCGGCGGGTCACCGAAGTCGTGATTAAGCTGCGCGACGCGCCAATGCTGCGCATCGGAGGCCGGCGCCAGCGCGGCATCCCGACGCTGATCGTGATTCGCATTCAACCGGACGAGGGCATCTCACTTCGCATCGGTGCGAAGCGCCCAGGGACGCGCTTCGAGATGGTGCCCGCCGGGATGCGACTCGACTACGCGCACCTCACGAAGACTGCGCTGCCTGACGCGTATGAGAACGTTCTCTCAGAGGTGCTCGCGGGCGGGCACTCGGCGTTCCCTGGCGCGGAAGAGATCGAGCTCTCGTGGGAGATCGTCGACCCGCTGGTCCGGGCCTGGGAGACCGAGGGTCACCCGGAGTCCTACCCGGCAGGATCGTGGGGACCGAAGGCGGCGGACGACCTGGTCAGCTCCGGCGGTGGCGGGCGCTGGATCGTCAGCGGCGACGAACCGGGCACCGCTTAATTTTTCGCGCCGGCAGGTTGCCTCTCATACGCAAAAAAAAGGGGCAGCGCGCTGCTGCCCCTTACGCACTGACGGAGATCTAAGCGCGGGCGCCTGAAGCACCGCCCTGCATCCAGAGCGCGGGCTTGTTCGGGTAAAGAACGAGAAGGAGTACCGCAGCGATGATGGCGACGACGAACGCGATGACGTCGAAATGACCGACCGAGATGCTTAGGAAGATCTGGTAGACCACCTGCAATATCGCGTAGAGGATGAGAGCGCGGACCCAGCTCACGTTAGCGATCGGGTCGAAGCCCGCGATCATCAAACCTGCGCCGAAGGCCACCCCCGCCACCGAAGCAGAGACGCCGAACGTAGAGTCGAAATTGAAGATGGTGGTACCGATGAAGGCCACACCTGAGCCTGCGACGATCAAAATGCCCATGACCCACATCAAGAGCTTCAATGCCAAGGGATTCCACTTTGCCACTAGTTGACTTCCTCCATTTGACCGCGGCTAATTCGAATTTGGGGATGAGAGGCGGTCTTTTCAGTGCAACTTGTACGCGAAATGCACGTATTTAGCAACTAAATGTCAGGCGAATACTTGCGCACCCCCTCGCCACACGAGGCGTGGTTTGAGCCCGTAGGCCCAGGCAAAGGCCCCCTCGTGGTCGGCCTCCCAGAGCACCAGGTCAGCCAGCTTGGTTGCGGCTACAACCCCCCGATCTGATCGGGAAACCGAGTGGGCGCCCCCCACGGTGGCGGCCAGGAGCGCCCGCTCGGCGGACATCTTGAACACCCCGACCGCAAGCGCGATGACCAGGCTCATGCTCGTGGTGCCGCTGGTACCAGGGTTGTGGTCTGTGCCGAGGGCGATCACGGCTCCCGCCTCGGACAGCTCCTTGACGGGCGGCAGCTTGCCCATCGAAAGGGCCGTCACCGGCGCGAGCGTCGCGACCACCCCGGCGCGAGCCAGCGCCACCGCGTCGCCCCTGTTCGCCTGCAGGAGGTGGTCGGCTGAGACCGCGTGGAGCTCCGCGGCCAGGCGGGCGCCACCAGTGCGGGCCAGCTCGTCGGCGTGGATCCGCGGGATCAGCTTGGCCTCGATCCCGGCCTTCAGGATGCGGCGGGATTGCGCGACGCTGAAGTACCCCTTGTCACAGAAGACGTCGCAGAACCGCGCGCCCGCGACGTGGGCCTCGCGACACCACTCAGCAACCTCTTTCGTGTAGGCGCCAAATCTCGACCAGCGGTCGGGAGGAAGCGCATGCGCCGCCAGGAAGGTTGTCTCGATTCGGGGCAGGTCTTTGCGCTCGCCTAGGCGCGTGAGCATCCGCGTGGTCTCGAGCTCGCCTTCGCGATTGAGGTGATAGCCGGTCTTCGCCTCGACGGTGGTCGCCCCACCTTCGAGCCACATCCAGAGGCGTCTAGCGGTAGCCTGCTCCAGTTCGCTCATCGGTTCGTCTCGCGTCGCGAGAACTGTCGAGCGGATGCCGCCACCCGCCTTCGCAATCTCCGCGTAACTGGCTCCGGCAGTGCGTTTCGCGAGCTCGGGCATGCGGTTGCCTGCGTATGCGGGATGAGTGTGTGCGTCGATCAGACCTGCGGTGACAAGACCGCCCGCGCAGTCGTCATCTTCGCTGACAGCTTCCATCAGCTCGTGCGGCTCCTGTCCATGTGGGCCGCACCACGCGATCTTGTCGCCGTCGCAGATGACCGCCGCGTTTTCGATCACACCGACAGAAGTGCCGGTGAACAATCTGCCGATATTCCTTAGACGTCTCATTTGGCGACCACTGTCTTGCCGCCGACGACAACGTTCGTCACATCGCGCGCGGAGTACCCATAGATAAGGTATGCGGGATCGAGGCGCCGTCGAGCGGTGTGATGCGGCTGCTCCAGCGTGATGAAGTCGGCGAGCATCCCCGGTTTCAACACTCCCGCCTCCCACCCGAGTGCGCGCATGCCATCGATCGTGGCCGCGCGCAACAGCTCTTCCGGTTGGTGCAGGACCCGAAGCCCGGTGGCGCGGCGCTGGTCGAGCTCGAGAGCGCGCGCCTCCTCCAGGACGTCGATCACCGCGTTGGAGTCGCTGCCGACCGCGAGCGTGCAGCCTGCGTCGACGAGTGCGCGCAGCGGTCCGACCATATCGCCAAGGTCACGTTCGGTTGTCGGGCAGGCGCACACGGTCACCTTGTTCGCGCCGAGCAGAGAGATGTCGTGGTCCTCGACGTGGATCGCGTGCACGGCGGTCAGGTCGGCGCCGAGAATCCCCTCGCGCTCCAGCAGCTCAGCCGGAGTGCAGCCCTCTTCATTCCTGCATTCCTCGAACTCGGCCGGTTGCTCCGCGAGATGGATGTGCAGCGGGGCATTGCGCTTGCGCGCCCAGGCCGCAACAGTGCGCATCGAGGCGGGATCGACTGCGCGAACGCTGTGAATCGCGGCACCGATGCGCACACCCTCTTGATCCTTCAACTTGTCGACCCGCTCCACCCAACGATCGACGTCGCCGTCGGAGAAGGACCGCTGAGGGCCTTCGAGAGGTTTGCCGCCAAATCCTCCGCGCAGGTAGCACGCGTCGATCAGCGTGATCCGGATTCCGACTTCGCCTGCCGCCTGGATCAATGCCTCTCCGAGCTCGTTGCCGTGGCGGTGCAGGTAGTGGAACTCTCCCACCGCCGTGATTCCGGCCTCCAGCATCTCCTGGAAGACCAGGCGCGAGTACCTGTAGTAGTCGGCCCACACCCAGTCCGTTCGCCGGTACATCTCGGTCCGCCACGCCCAGAAGTCTCCGGCGCCTGACTCGACAGCTCCGCGCAGCATGTGCTGGAACGCATGGCTGTGGACGTTGGCGAGGCCGGGGATCGTCCAGCCGGTGAGGGTGTTGACTCCGGGCCGGGGCGGGACGCCTTCGGTGACGGACTTGATCCGCCCCGCGTCGACCTCAATGAGGACGTCCTGCGCGGGATAGCCCAGCCAAGCCTGCTCGGCGTGCCACAACCCGGATCCCTTCAATTGCCCGTCATCGGGATGTGGACTCCGCGCTCTCGTGCCACGTCGATGGCGCGCTCATAGCCGGCGTCGGCGTGGCGCATCACTCCAGTGCCCGGGTCGTTGGTGAGGACGCGGTCGAGCTTGCGCGCGGCCTCATCCGATCCATCGGCCACGACCACCATGCCCGCGTGGATCGACCTGCCGATACCGACGCCGCCGCCGTGATGAACGCTGACCCACGACGCGCCGCTGGAAGTGTTGAGGAGTGCGTTGAGGATCGGCCAGTCCGCGATCGCGTCCGAGCCGTCGAGCATCGCCTCCGTCTCGCGATAGGGCGAGGCCACCGATCCCGAGTCGAGATGGTCGCGGCCGATCACGATCGGCGCCTTGACCGCGCCAGTTCGCACGAGCTCGTTGAATCGCCGGCCTGCCCGCGCGCGCTCACCGTAGCCGAGCCAGCAGATCCGCGCCGGCAGGCCCTGGTATTTCACGTGCTCCTGGGCTGCCTTGATCCAGCGGACCAGGGCGGGATCGTCGGCAAACTCTTCGACGATGGCGCGGTCGGTAGCCGCGATGTCAGCCGGGTCGCCAGACATTGCGACCCAGCGGAACGGGCCCTTGCCCTCGCAGAACAGTGGACGGATGTAAGCGGGAACGAATCCCGGAAAGTCGAAAGCGCGAGTGCTTCCCCCCAACAACGCCTCGGCGCGCAGGCTGTTGCCGTAGTCGAACACCTCCGCGCCGCGGTCGAGAAACTCGACCATCGCATCGACGTGGCGGGCCATGCTTTCTCGCGCTCGCTTCACGTATTCGACCGGATCGTCCAGCCGCAGCTCCTGCGCGTCCTCGGGTGAGAGACCTGTCGGGATGTAGCTGAGCGGATCGTGCGCCGGCGTCTGGTCGGTGACGATGTCAACTTCGAAACCGCGAGCCGCGAGCACCGGCACGATGTCGGCCGCGTTGCCGTGCAGGCCGATCGACAGCGTGCGCTTTGAGTGCTTTGCGTCTACAGCGAGCTTCAGCGCGTGGTCGAGGTCGTCAGCACGGACGTCGAGATAGCCTTGCTGCAGACGGCGATCGATGCGCTCGGGGTCGGCCTCGACGCACAGCGCGACGCCGCCATTCAACGTGATCGCCAGCGGCTGCGCTCCGCCCATCCCTCCGAGACCGGCGGTCAGGGTGATGGTGCCGGCGAGAGTGCCTTCGAACCGCTTGCGCGCGATGGCGGCGAACGTTTCGTATGTGCCCTGCAGGATCCCCTGCGTCCCGATGTAGATCCAGGAGCCGGCCGTCATCTGGCCGTACATCGTCAGCCCGAGAGCTTCCAGGCGCCGGAACTCGTCCCAGGTCGCCCACTCCGGCACCAGCATCGAGTTGGAGATCAGCACGCGCGGCGCCCATTCGTGGGTGTCGAAAACGCCTACAGGCTTGCCCGACTGGACGAGAAGGGTCTGATCGCCCTTGAGCGTGCGCAGCTCGCGCACTATGGCGTCGAAGGCTTCCCATGAGCGGGCTGCCCGCCCTGTGCCGCCATAGACGACGAGATCCTCCGGGCGCTCGGCGACCTCGGGATCGAGGTTGTTCATCAGCATCCGCATCGCCGCCTCCTGCGGCCAGCCGAGACACGAGATCTCGGAGCCCCGCGGCGCGCGGATGGTCCGCGTCACTGCAAGTGACCCGTGACCGATTCGGCTGCTTCGAGGATCGCG
>DASRWV010000008.1:0-13700 GCA_035687505.1 Nitrosotalea sp. | reverse complement strand
GATCCACCCGCGCTCCGCCGCGGCTTCGATCATCGCCGCCTCGCCGCTCACCTGGTACGCGGCCAGCGGCAGGTCGAATCGATCGCGCGCCCGCGCCAGCAGGTCGAGCGACGTGATCGCCGGCTTGACCATCAACACGTCTGCGCCCTCGCGCGCGTCGAGCTCGAGCTCGCGCATCGCCTCGCGGCCGTTGGCCGGATCCATCTGGTAGGACTTGCGGTCGCCGAAGCTCGGGGTCGAGCCGGCCGCCTCCCTGAACGGGCCATAGAAGGCGGAAGCGTGCTTTGACGCGTACGCAAAGATCGCGGTCCCTGTCAGGCCTGCCGCGTCGAGACCTGAGCGAAGCGCGCCGACCTGGCCGTCCATCATCGCGCTGGGGGCCACGATGTCAGCTCCCGAGTGGGCGTACGCGATGGCGGCCTCGGCCAGCAACGGCAGGCTCGCGTCGTTGTCGATGCGATCCCCGTCGAGCACGCCGCAATGGCCGTGAGTGGTGTATTCGCACAGGCAGACGTCGGCAGCAAGTGCGAGCGGGATCTTCTCGGCCCTGATCATGCGCAGCGTCTCGGGCACTGGGCCCTTTTCATCCGCCGCTGTCTCGCCGCGCGCGTCCTTTTTTTCGGGTATGCCGAAGAGCAGAATGCCGCCCACGCCAAGCCGGGCCAGGCGGTCGGCCTCAGCCAACGCCAGGTCGGGGCTCAGCCGAGCATGGCCCTTGAGCGACGCGATCTCATCGCGCCGCCGCCGGCCGGAAACGACGAAGAGCGGCGCCACCAGCTGGGAGGGATGGAGCCTGGTCTCTCGCACGAGGGCGCGCAGAGCAGGGTTGGCGCGGAGCCGGCGCGGGCGATCGGCGCCAGGCAGGTCTACGTTTCGGGTTCGAAGTATTTGTTTTAGGGGTCCCCGCGAACTCACGGCGCAGCCTCAGAGTTCGCGGGGATTTGCTCACGCATTGTTCTGGACCTCCAGCGGTAACACGCGGACGATAGCGCTGACCAGCCCGCTGACGCTCTGGATGTCAGCTTCCGCGATCACTGTGAAGCCGTTCTCGCGAGCGGTGGCGCTGGTGTGTGGCCCGATCGTGATGGCGGCCAAATTGGTGCTGCCGCCCAGCTCGAGGAACCCACGCACTGCCGATCCCGAGGCGAAGATCACGGCGGCGAGGTCCGGATCCATCAGCGCCCCGCGCAGCGGTTCGACCGATGCCGCCGGTGCTTCCACGGTGCGGTACGCGGTGACTTCTCTCACGATCGCTCCGCGCCGGCGCAAGCGATCTGGCAGATCAGTCGCCGCGGCTGACGCTCGAACGAGAGCAACGCGCTTGCCGTTGACGTCGGGAAGCGTGTCGCCGAGGTCTGCGCCATCTGCAAGCGCCGGGATGTACGAAGGATCGACTCCGCGCGCCCGAAGCGCCCTTGCCGTCTCCGGCCCGACTGCCGCGAACTTCGGGCCGGTGGGCAGCTCCGTCATCGACTGCACGCCCCGCACGCTGGTCACCACGATCCAGTCGCAATCCGCCAGCAGCTGCGGGTTGAAGTCCACTGGTTCGGTCTGCATCGTCGGGACGGCGTGCACCCGGTAGCCGCGCTGGCGCAGCGCCTGGACCAGCGTGTCCGATGGTCCTTCAGGTCGCGTGACGAGGATGGCGATCATCTCAGCGCCACCTCCGCAACGAGACGCTTGCCCAACCGAGCGGCCAGGCTCGAGGCGTCCGATCGGACCCCTTCGGCCCGCTGAACGAGCTTGTCGCTTCCATCGCTGTTGACGCCCGCAGCCAGGATGGTGAAGGAATCTCCGCTCACCGAAGCCAGGGCTCCGACCGGCGCCCGGCACGTCCCGCCGGTCACGGACAAGACGTAGCGCTCAGCCTCGACCGCCAGCCTGATGTCGAGGTCGTCGATCGCGGAAACCAGCTCGACCAACTTCACGTCGGCACGGCGGACCTGGACGGCGAGCGCGCCCTGTCCCGGAGCCGGGGCGATGACGCCGGGATCCAGCCGCTCGTCGATCCGCTCGCCTCTCCCCAGCCGGTCGATCCCGGCCGCCGCCAGCACTATCGCGTCGGTGCTGCCCTCGTCGAGCCGCTTGAGGCGCGTCTCCACGTTGCCATGCAGCGGGACCACCTTCAGGTCGGGCCTCGCGGCCAGGAGAAACCCGGTCCGCCTCGGGCTGTCAGTGCCGACGGTGGCTCCCTGATGCAGCGACGCCAGCGAACCGCCACCATGCCGGGTGATCAACGCGTCGCGGGGATCCGCTCGCTCGGGGTACGCGGCGATCACGAGGTCGGGTTCCTCCTCGAGAGGAACGTCCTTGGCGCTGTGCACTGCGACGTCAACCTCGCCGGCCAAAAGGGCGCGGGCAATGGCGGCGACGAAGACTCCCTCTCCCGGCGACATGTCGACCGGGCGGACGTCGCCTTCGGTGACGATCGGCACAAGCTCCACCTCGTGTCCTTGCTCGCGCAGGCGCGCGGCGACCAGCTCGCTCTGGACCAGCGCCAGCTTCGACCCACGAGTGCCTAACCGGATCGTCATGACCCTTAAGCCTACGGGTCTCGGCTTTGGGTAACGTCAGCACCCTGTGACCAGCATCGCCGCCCGGCGCCTCCACGCCCAGCGCCTCACCGGGAAGCCGTTCGCCTCACCCGTGGACGCGGTGCGCTCGCTGACCGCGGTGCAATCTCAGGATTACGCCGGCGGCAAGTGGGCGCTCGGCCTACGCACTCGCGGAGTGACCGAAGCCGACCTCGATCGCCTCTTCGACGAAGGCGCCATCTTGCGCACTCACGTGCTGCGGCCAACCTGGCACTTTGTTCTGCCAGAGGACATCCGCTGGCTCCTCGAGCTGACCGGGCCGAGGATCACTCGGGCCCTGGCCGGCCGGCACCGCGAGCTCGAGCTGGACGCCAAGGTGGTCGCTCGCGCCGGCGCCGCATTCGCCAAGGCGCTGGCGGGCGGCCGTCAGCTGACCCGCCCCGAGCTCGGTGAGGTGCTGCACAAGGCGCGCATCTCACCCGAGGGCCAGCGCCTCCCCCACCTCCTCTCGCACGCCGAGCTCGACGGGCTGATCACCAGCGGTGCACGGCGCGGAAAGCTGCACACCTATGCCCTCCTGGAGGAGCGCGCACCCAGGGCGCGTC
Source organism: Nitrosotalea sp. (assembly GCA_035687505.1). Lineage (GTDB taxonomy): Bacteria > Chloroflexota > Dormibacteria > Dormibacterales > Dormibacteraceae > Palsa-870. The sequence goes on along the minus strand of DASRWV010000008.1, from coordinate 10,561 downwards.
GCCTCGACCCGGCCGAGGCACTGGCCGAGCTCACGCTTCGATACTTCAAAAGCCACGGCCCGGCCCAGCTGCAGGACTTCGCCTGGTGGTCCGGGCTGACGCTGACCGACGCCCGCAAGGGGATTGCGACCGCGGGCAAGGCGCTACAGCACCAGGCGGTCGACGGCAAGGACTACTGGTTCGACGCGGGCGCAGGCCGGGCGGATGACGCTGCCCGCGCGGCGCATCTGCTGCCCAACTTCGACGAATACACCGTGGCCTACCGCGATCGCGCGGAGGTGATGCACACCGGCCGCCTGCACGAGCCTGCGTACGCCCTCTCCAACATCGTCACCGTCGGAGGCAGGATTCGCGGGGCCTGGCACCGGACACTCGGGCGGAGCGCAGTGCGGGTTGAGGTCCACCTCCTGGACCGATTCGATCCACTCGAAATGGCTGCTCTAGAAGAAGCAGGCCGTACATTTGGTCGCTACCTCGGGCTCCCGGCGGAGCTGTTGGTGCGTACCTGAGCCGAGCTGGAAGCCGGCTTTGCGCCGAGCGGGCCCGGCTTTGCGCCCAGCGGGCCCGCCGTTACACTAGGCCCCGGCCCGTAACGGCGCATCACGCCACGCACCCAGTCCCGGGTCTGTCCCGTCTCCTCGGCGAGCCTGTCCAGGCCCCAGCCTTGGGCTCGACGCGCCGCGTAGTAGTCGGCAAAGCACGCAAAGCCCAGGCGTTTGGCGATACTGCGCTCGAGCAGCAATCGTTCACGGACCTGCCTTCCCAGGCCCAGGCGGAACAGATAACCAGTCAGGTCGTGGTCGCCGTTGTCATCGATCGGCCACCGCATGCCATGTAAAGGATTGACGCAGACACCGGCCCTCCTACTACGTGCGGAAGGCACGGGAGGCGGGTGACGAGGGATGTTACAGCCGAACGAGAGAACCCTTAAAAGACGTTCGCGTCAGCGCCCCCGAAGGAGCGCTGACGCGTCCACAACCTCTTTGGGGCTACTTGGCCTCGGTGGCGACGGCAGCCAGCCGCTTTGGGTGGTAGGCGTTGAGCGCGTTCTCGTACTCGACGACCATCTCATCGGCAGCGTCCATCGCGTCGCGCCGCGAGCCACCTTCAACCTCGAAGACCAGGTTGTACCGACCGTCGTGCCCAGCCACGGGCTCGAACTTCACGAAACCGGGAAGACGGGAGATCGAACGAACGTCGGGATCCGATTGAGAAAGGGGGGTTTTGACCTCTAGCGGGACGGTGGAAAGGTATGTCATGCGAGGGACATTAGCACGAAGTTGCGCCTTTTAAAATTGTGTGAACCACACGTTGTTTTTGGCAGTAAATCGGGTGGCGGATCTCAACTCGCGCTTGCAAACAGCATCATCACCCCCCGGGCCTCGTCAAAGGCCATCGGCGGAAGGCTGGCGCCCGAACGGGTCAAGGGCAGCAGCGGAACGCGGTCGGCGGGAACCTGAGTCCACACCTTCCCGTCCCAGTTCCAGATGGCCGTCCGGCACGCTGTTTGATCGCAGGCGGAGCTGTCCTGCTGAACCAGCATCACCGTCCGACGGACGGCGTCGTACGCCAGCGTGCCCGAGGCGATTGCCGGCTGAGCGTGCTTTTGCCAACCCGTTCCGTCCCAGGTCCACGTGAACCTGCTGCCGACGTAGAGGAGCTGGCTGTGAATGCGGTCGTAGACCAGGTGGGCGTCGGGTCGCGCATCGCCGGGGTCGATTCCCCCAGCCACCTCCTTCCACGTGCTGCCGTCCCAGGTCCACGTGCTGGTCGAAAGCGCCAACACCCGCAGGTCGCGCGACTCGTCGTAGCCGGCGGCAAAGGTCGCGACAGGAGCCGCCAGATCGCGCCGGGCCACGCGCGGCGCCCCAGGCGCGTCGATGGATTTCCAGTCGGAGCCGGTCCACGTCCACGCCTGCCCGACACCGTTCATGTAAACCACCTGCCGCACCCGGCCGTCGTAGACCATCGCTCCAGGTCCCATCTCTTTCGGAGCTGACTTCATCGACCGCGCCGTCCAGCCGCGGCCGTCCCATGTCCACGTTCGGTTCACCTGCGCAACGCAGCCGCCCTGGAATCCCATCACCAAACCAGCACACCCGTGGTCCCACAGCACGATCACGCCCGTGGTCCTGTCATACGCCATATCGGTCTTGTTGCTGGTTGGCCCCGGCCCTCCAACCGACGCCTGGATATAGCTCACTCCATCCCAGGTCCACATCGCGCCGGGCGTCACTCGCGGGCTTCCGTAAACCGGCGCGGAGCGCTTTCCGGCGGTCTCCAGCCAGCCGACCAGCGACGCGGCAAGGATGAGCAGCACAAGCGTGGTGATCCCGACGATCGCCACCAGGCGCGCACGCGGGCCCCGCTCGGACAACGGGCTCGGCGCAGCGGACTGGGCTCCTTGCGTAGGCCACATGCACTCGACTTTAGAGCCCATCGAGCTCTCGCGCGGCGTGTCGAAACTACAGGCGACGAGGTCCGCGGTTCGTGTCAAACACCAGACAAAGGCCCCACCTTTTCCAGCGGTTAGCACCGTAGGAGGCAGACCCTCGCCAAATTTAGGCTGCCTAAACACGCGCTAACACGCGAAACCGTAGGGAGCGGATTCACAAGCTGGGAGGAGAGAGCCGTTGAGTCTGTCTATCTATTTGGATTTGGTGCCTGCACCACCGTGGCTGGACCCGGGGCACACCTCGTGGCAGCTCGTCGCCGGGACCCTGGTCGGGCTGATGAGCGTTCCCGGCCTGGCCATCCTCTACTCGGGTCTGATGAAACGCAAGTGGGCGCTCAACTCAGCGCTGATGGTCCTCTACGCGTTCGGTGCAACGCTCGTGGTGTGGACCTTCTGGGCGTACAAGATGTCCTTTGGAGAAGCGCTGGTCGGATCGCTTCATTTCATCGGCACACCGGGGACGATCCTGTCGTCCGCCGACCTGCAAGGCCAGGCGGTGATCCCCCTTCTCGCCGGTGCGATCCCCGACCTCAAGTTTCCCCTCTCGGCGCTCGTCTACTTCCAGTTCGTGTTCGCGGCGATCACCGTCATCCTTCTACTCGGCTCGATCCTGGGCCGCACGAGCTTCAAAGCGTGGATGCTCTTCGTCCCGCTCTGGATCTCCATCGTCTACGCCGTCAACGCTTTCAGCATCTGGGGCGGTGGCTGGATCGGCGCCTTCCCGACCGACGGCCCGATGAGCTGGATGAGCAGCATCGGAGGCGCGGGAGCGCTCGACTTCTCGGGTGGATACGTGATCCATGTCGCGGCCGGCATCTCGGGATTGGTGGCGGCGGCCGTCATCGGTCCGCGCTTGCTCACCGACCGTGAGAACAACCGGCCGAGCAACCTGATCGCCGTGATCACCGGCGCCGGACTTCTGTGGTTGGGGTGGAACGGCTTCAACGGCGGCGACCCTTACTTCGCGGGCGCCGACGCATCCGGTGCAATCCTCAACACGAACCTGGCCGCAGCGACGGCCATGATCACGTGGATGTTCCTCGACGTCTTCATCGTGGGCCGGGCTACTGTCGGCGGCATGGTCAACGGCATGGTCGCGGGCCTGGTCGCCATCACCCCCGCTGCTGGTTACGTCAACGGCTACGGCGCCTTCGCGATCGGCATCGCGGCCGGCGTCATTCCGTTCATTACCTTCAACTATCTCGTCAAGGTGCCGCCGTTCAACAAGATCGACGACACGCTCGGCGTGATGCACACGCACCTCATAGCCGGCGCGGTAGGCGGACTCATGGTCGGCCTGCTGGCCAACCCCAACATCACTGTCTACCCCGGGACTGGCCAAACCGCCGCCTTTGCGGCCACCGGCCTGTTCTACGGCAACCCTAAGCAGCTGGTTGCGCAGGTCCTCGGACTCGTCTTCGTCCTGGTGTGGGACGGCGTGATGACCTTCGTGCTTCTGAAGCTCATCTCGATAGTGATTCCACTCCGGCTCACCGAAAAGCAGCTGGAGATCGGCGACGAGGCGGTGCACGGCGACGCAGCCTACGAGCTGATGCCCGTGCCGCCCGCGGTGACTTATCAAGCGCCGCCTATGGGGTCGGCTGCACCGAGCAGCGCGTACTAACACCTAGGCATTCAAAGAGGCCGGGGCCGTCGGGCCCCGGCCTTCTTTTATCTAGCCGAGATCCCTAGATATTTGCCAGGATCGCGCTCGAAACTTTCCTTGCATCCGACGGAGCAGAAGTAGTACGTCTTGCCCTCGTGGACTGAGCGCGGTCCGGGTTTGGAGGGGTCGACGGTCATTCCGCACACTGGGTCGATCGCCGGCGCCGCATGTTCATGGGATGGGTGAGACATCGCACGAAGCATATCGGGGCCACCCGTCGTGAAGAAACGCCAGGCCAGCACCACCATCAGGACCAGGAAGACGATGTCGAGGAAGCTCGTGTAGTTCCAGGTAGGAGTGGTCTCGAAGACCGTCACGTGGTGGTTGGTCGGCACCAGGCCGAGGAGCTGGAATGCTCCCCCGACCAGGAACCCGGCCAGCGCCATCGCGACGTATGACACACCAAGCAGATACAGCGACATCCGGCCGCCGTAATACTTCCGGTAGATGTTCAGGATGGGCAGGATGATGAGGTCGGCGAAGATGAAGCTGATCACCCCGCCGAAGCTGATCCCGCCGTTCCAAAGCACCACCGCCAGAGGCACGTTTCCGACCGAGCACACGAAGCTGAGCATCGAGATGACCGGGCCGATCAGCGGGCCCCAGAGCTCGTTGAGCGTCGGGTTGTTGGTCAGGAAGAACGCCTGCCACCAGCTGTTCGGCACCCACGCAGCCAGCGCGCCCGCAATCAGGAATCCGAGCCCCAGGTCGAAATAGAGGCTGTAGAGGTCCATGTAGAAGTAGTGCGAGATGGCGGTGAACGCCCGCGGGGAGAAGAGCCGCCTCAGGAAGGGGCCCTCGGTGATGGACATGTCCATCTCTCCGTGACCCTCCATGGTCGAGCCGACGATTCCTCGCTCGGCCTGGCGCTTGGCCTCGTCGATCCTCCGCTGGCGAAGCGTCAGCTTGAACAGGATCCACACGATCACCGCCATCAGAAGTCCTCCCGCGAACTCGGCAGCGACGAACTGCCAGCCCAGGAGTATGAGCAGGACCAAGCCGAGCTCGAACACCAGGTTCGTCGACGCGAACTCGAAGATGATCGCGTTGACGAAATGGGCCCCTCGGCGGAACAGAGCCCTCGCGAGGGCAACCGCGGCGTAGGAGCACGACGAGCTCGCGGCGCCAAATCCTAGTGACAGGACGAAGCCCTTGAGGTCGGGCTTGCCCAGGGCCCCGGCCACCGCCCGCTTCGACACCACCGTCTGGACCATCGCGGAGAGCAGGAACCCGAAAGCGAGGGGCCAGAAGACCTCCCAAACCATGAACAACGACAGCTGTAAGGCATGCAGTACCGCGTTGATCACAAACATCTCAGCTCCTGACGAGCCGCTCGACAGCTTCGTTGAGCTCACGCACTTTCTTGGTCCCGCCTCCGGACCGGATCGCCTCCGTCACGCAGTGCTCGGTGTGATCGGCCAGCAGCCGCAGCGCCACGCTCTCGAGTGCAGCCCTCGTCGCATTGACCTGGGTGAGGACGTCGATGCAGTACCGATCCTCTTCCACCATCTTCTGAATTCCACGCACCTGGCCCTCGATTCGCCGGAGCCTTGTCTGGATCTTCTGCTTGTCCTTCGTGTACCCGTGCATGGAGTTCAATATACCCCCTCTAGGTATAGTGGATTGATGCAGTTCGCCCAGACCACGCTCCTCGATCTGCTCGCCACGTATGGATACGTGGCTGTTTTTCTTTTCATCGCGATCGAAAGCACCGGCATCCCGTTCCCGGGGGAGACCATGCTCATCACCGCTTCGATCTACGCGGGGCATACGCACCGTCTGAACATCGTGCTGGTCATCGCCTTCGCCGCGGCGGGGGCGATCATCGGGGACAACCTCGGTTACGCGGTCGGCCATTGGGGCGGCTACCGGCTGCTTCGCCGCTACGGCAGGTTCATCCGGCTCCACGAGAAAAGGCTCAAGCTCGGGCAGTACCTCTTCCTACAGCACGGTGGGAAGGTCGTGTTCTTCGGCCGCTTCGTGTCCATCCTTCGCGCTTACGCGGCATTCCTCGCCGGAACGAACCGAATGCCGTGGCGGCGATTTCTTGTCTTTAATGCCGCGGGTGGGATCGTCTGGGCGACGGTGTTCGGCACAGGTGCGTACGTGCTTGGAACGCAGATCCACACCCTTACTCGCGACGCGGCGATCGTCGGCGGCGTCCTGGCGGTGATCGTCATAATGGCCTTCTTCTGGTTCCTACGCCGCAACGAGGCGCGACTGATGGCCGAGGCCGACGCGGCACTCCCGGACCTACTGTAGCCAGACTATTTCCTCTCCCCTTCAGGGGAGAGGGCTAGGGAGAGGGGCGGGAAAGCTATAAGCGCCCCTCGCAGGGGGACCTAAAGCTCTATGAGGCCCATGCGGGCGGCAGCGATCACCGCCTGGAGCTTGGAATGCACCGCCAGCTTTTCGATGACATGGCTGACGTGCCACTCCACAGTGTGGGGGGCGATGCCGAGCCGGGTGGCCATGCTTGCCGTGTCGTTGCCGTCGGCCAGCAGCCGCAGCACGTCGAGCTCGCGCGGTGTGAAGGCGGCGAGGAGCTTCTCTCGCGCCTCCCGGTCGGTCACCACCTTCCGCTGCCGGGCGATCGCCTTCGCAAACAGCGCGACGGGGATCAGCACCTCGCCGACGGACGCTCTGCGAACCGCTTCGATGATCTGATCCGCGGTCGCGGACTTGGTCAGGTACGCGGTCGCACCCGCATCGATGGCATCGAGCAGCGCCGCCTCGGACTCCTCGGCGCTGTGAAACACGATCGCGGCTTTGGGGACTGCAACCCGGATCTTGCCCGCCGCGACCGGCCCGCTCGAATCGGGCAGCAGGAAGTCCATCAGCACCACTCCGGGCTGCATCTCTCCCGCAAGCCTCGCGGCCTCATCGCCGCGGCGCGCGATCGCGACCACGGTAAGGTCGGCCTGGCTCTCCAGGACCCGGGCGATCGCCGAGGCCAGCAGCGGGTGGTCCTGCACCACCAGCACCTGCACTTGGGATATCGGACCTTGATTCAACGTGACCACCGAGGGGACACTGCTAGCAGACGTAGACTCCCGATGTCGAACGCGCTGACCTTCGACCGAGGGTCGTCGCGCTGGTAGTTCTGCCGCGGCCTGTGATGGGCACACATTCGAAGCTAGGCATTCGAACTCGAATTCACAGTGACCTGCGTCGCAGTCGTGACTTAAGTCACGAACGCGCTGACGATGGAAGCGAGGGCTGTGGGGGCAAGGATCCGGACCACCCCGGGCGCCGTCTCGACAATCCCCTTGGCGCGGAGGGAGGTCAAAGCTCGGCTGATCACTTCGCGCGATGAGCCGATGGAATCAGCGAGGTCAGCCTGTGTCGCGTTGACCTCGAGCCGGCCGACGACCAGCTGCGACTGCGAAGCCCGGTCGAGCAGGTCGTAGGCCACGCGCTCCCTGATGCTGCCCAGCGAGCGGGCCGCAACCAGCCTGTGGGCGGTTCGAAGGCGCATCGATAGATGCTTGGAGATGGCTGCGGCAACTTCGATCTCTGTCGCCGCGAGCTGGCGCAACGGCTCCGGGTCGAGCATCGTCAACGTCGATTCGGTGATGACCTGTACGAGAGTGCATGACGGGTGGCCGGCGACCGTCGCTGCGCAGACCAGCTCCTTTGGGTGAAGGAAGGCGATAGTCGCCTGCCTGCCGTCCGGAACGCTCCAGTAACAGCGGGCCAGGCCGCGTTCGACCAGGAACACTCGTTGCGGTCCGCCAGGCTTGATCACAATCGCGCCGGCGGGGTAGTTGGCGCGCGTCGATCCCTCGAGAATGCGACGGCGATTGGTGGCACTCACCAGCGACAAGAAGTCGATACCCGCTTCCTGCATGGCCCATGGCCAGTCGTCGGCAGGCTCGCCGTCAACGTTCTGCTCAAGGGTCTGATCCACGAGCCGGAATGCGGAGTTCGGCACCATGTTGCGCATTTCCCTCAGTTCAGAAAGCCTCCTAGGTGCAGCTCGAACATGTCGGGATGAGCCTTCAGCACCCGGAGCATGACTTCGCCATTGAACTCACGAGCGTCGTACTGACAGAGGGTGACGGCAGGAAATCGCTTGGCCATTACTTCGTACGCTTCCTCGTAAGCGAGCATGTCGGCCTCAGAGCCGAACATCGAGCGCTCGCTCGCCATCTCGCCGACCACGCGCAGGACGGTGGGACCACCGGCGAGTGCGGTTCCCCACAGCTGCTCCCAATTGGCGAGGGCATCCGCGACGGTTCCACCCGGCCAACCGACAACGGTCAACCGGTGGCTGTCGATGACCTCGGCAAAATCCATGCCCTGCTCGGTCAGCGCCCTTGCGTAGCGTTCCAAAACAGGGCCGGTCGCGGCGAGGAAGCTTGGCTCTCCGGCTCTGATCCCGTCCGCCAGGAAAGGGACCGTCAGCCGTAGGCCACCGGCATCGGAGCTGTAGATCGGAGCGACATGGGTTCTAACCGGAACCGAGGCACCTCCGACGTTCACCGAGGAAACCTCCGGTTTGGCCGGCTGCGCCTGGCCGGTAGGTTTGCCGAGGAATAGGACGAGATCGGCCTTGGCAAAACGGCGTTCGCGACGGCGCCCCACCCGGTGTGACGGCAGCAGGCCGAAATCGCTCCAGCGACGGATTGAAGCCTCGCTAACTCTCAGGAACTGAGCGGCCTCTCTGGTGTTGTACAGACCATTACTTGCCATGACTTTGCTATCTAATTAGACATTATTGCATATCATTGAGCAGGAGGCAAACGGTGGCTGCGTCGCCCAGCTCGGGCTCGGTCTCCCCGCACCCTTCATTCCCATGGGCCTGAAGACCGTGCGGTTGGAGGGAGACAACCCCCCAGCAAGGGCTTAAACCTTGTGTATGGGCCCAACCAGCGGTCGCGGCGTGCCTTAGTGCGGAATCAAGCGCCTGGTACGCGCCTTCCGGTGGTCGTCAAGGTCGACCCCAGCCAGTGGGGGCGGACCCCCAGGATCTCGCCGGCACCTGGCACCTTGCCTCCAACCCCGTCGCTGCCGCGCCGCCTGTCGTGGCAATACAGCCTCAGGACCCAATCCGCAGCTCTGTTTGTCCTGCTCGCCATCGTTCTTTCAGGTTTGCTGACGGCCATCGCGATCGCCTACCAGGCCGCGGACACCGCGCAGATCGATCAGGACCATCTGCGGACCTGGCAGCACACGACACTGGTCATCGATTCGTCCGCCGCGACGATCATCACCGGCGTCTATCAGTGGAACAACGCGATGCTGGCCAAGGACCCGCAGAAAGCTCAGCAGCTCCAACAGCAAATCGTCGCCGACAGTGCACAGGTGACCTCGCTGGTAGCCGAGATCACCGCCCTCAACCTACCCGGCGACACCACGACGATCAGGACCGCATACGCTCAGGCGGCTGCGGCAGTGACGACTTTTGCGGCGAAATCCGTGGCCTCCCCTCCCCGCTCCGATGCCGAGCTGCAGACGGCCGGGGCCGCAGCGCGCAAAGCATGGTCCGACGAGACCGCTTCGCTAGATCCCCAAATCAGCGCGAAAATCGCGAGCATCGAGGTGGTCGAAGTCGCTCGCACGAACTACTTCAACACTTTGCTCGTCACCACCGGCGTGGTCTTCATCATCGCGCTCACGCTGCTCTGGCTCTTTCAGTTTCGGCGCATTTTGAGACCGATCAGCGGCCTGTCTCGAATCGCAAGCACCCTGGCAGATGGGCAACCGGCGACGATCAAGACCACCACCCGGAAGGATGAGGTCGGCCAGCTGACGGGTGCGCTGGCCGCGTGGCAGGAGACCCTTGGCGGCGCGCTCTTCCGCCTGCGTGGCCAGGTCGCCGACTCGGCCACCACGCTCTCGGTCGCAGCCCAAGAGCTCGCGGCGGCCACGGCCGAGCAGAACGCGGCGGCCACCGCGACGTCCAGCAGCATGGAGCTCCTGGCCACCAGCTCGGCGTCGATCGCTGACACCGTCGACCGCGCAGCGGTCAAAGCAGACCAGACGCGCGCGAGCCTGGAGCTCGCGCAGGTAGACCTTCGCGCGTCGGGGGACCGCACGCTCGCCCTCGCCGGGCAGGTCAACGAGGTCGAGGGCATTCTCAAGGTGATCAATGACATCGCCGACCAGACCAACCTCCTCGCCTTGAACGCCGCTATCGAGGCCGCCCGCGCGGGCGATGCCGGACGTGGTTTTGCCGTCGTCGCGGACGAGGTCCGGCGCCTCGCCGAGCGGACCAAGACCGCCGCGGGCGACATCGCCAAGCTCGTCCAGGAAGCGCAGGCTCAAGGCAGCCAGACCGTGCTTGCGCTCGAGAAGGGCGTCAAGCAGATGGAGCGCGGGCTCGTGATGATGAAAGAGGTGTCCGACCTGAGCACACAGGTGCAGGTGTCCACTCAGCAGCAGAGATCCGTTACCGCCCAGGTCATGGACGCGATCGAGCACATTGCGGAGGGAAG
>DASRWV010000007.1:0-22213 GCA_035687505.1 Nitrosotalea sp. | reverse complement strand
CTCACCAAGAAAAACTCGTAGCCGGAATGAACAAGGAAGAACTGGCGCAGCTGCGACACCTGTGCCTACAGCTGGTAGAGAACGCCAGGAAGGAACTGGGGAAATGAGCGAAGTGATTGCCAAGCCGATGTCTCACGGACTGTCGCGCAACCGCGTGATCCTCGCGACCGCCGGCACCATGCTGGCGTTGCTGCTGGCCGCCCTCGACCAGACCATCGTCGGCACCGCCATACCGCGGATCGTGGCCGACCTCAACGGCCTGGACCGCCTCGCGTGGGTGACGACGGCCTACCTGGTCACCTCGACCACGATGACCCCGATCGCGGGCAAGCTCGGCGACCTGTTCGGCCGCAAGCCCTTCCTGCTCGTCGGGATGATCGGGTTCGTGGTCGCGTCCGCGTTCTGCGGGCTCGCCCAGGACATGACCCAGCTGATCGTCGCGCGCGGCATCCAGGGCATCTTCGGAGGCGTGCTGTTCGCCACCGTGTTCACAGTCATCGGCGACCTGTTCGCGCCGGCCCAGAGGGCTCGCGCGCAGGGCCTGTTCGGCGCCGTGTTCGGCCTGGCGTCGATCGTCGGGCCCACGGCGGGCGGGTTCATCACCGACCACTTCAGCTGGAGATGGGTGTTCGAGGTGAACATCCCCGTCGGAATCATCGCCGTCGCCGTCGTGGCGGCCGGCCTCCCCTACGTCAAGTCCAAGGCCTCGTGGCGCGACATCGACTACTTCGGCGCCGTCACGCTGGCCGCCGGCGTCGTGCCGCTGCTGATCGCACTGACGATCACGCGCGATCACGCGTGGACCTCGTTCCCGGTCGTGAGCCTGCTGGCGCTGGCAGCCGTGATGCTGGCTGCCTTCGTGTTCGTCGAGTCGCGGGTCGGGCAGCCGATCGTCCCGCTCCAGCTGTTCAAGAACTCGACCTTCTCGGTCAGCATGCTGGTCGGTTTCCTGACCGCGTTCGGAATGTTCGGCTCGATCCTGTTCACGCCGCTGGTTTTCCAGGGCGTGCTGGGGATCAGCGCCACCAACTCCGGCGCCCTGATCACCCCGATGATGTTCGGCCTCATCGGCGCCAGCACCGTCACTGGTTTCGTGATGCGGCGGATCAAGTACTACCGATTCCTCGGCACGATCGGCGTGGCCGTGATGATCGTCGGAATGTGGCTGCTGTCGCAGATCACGCCGGCCTCGGCCCAGTGGCAGGTGGTCGCAGACCTGATCGTGGTCGGGCTCGGTATTGGCACCACGTTCCCGCTCTACCTGACCGCTGTGCAGGTCGCGCTTCCGCGCCAGTATCTCGGCGTCGCCTCGAGCCAGATCCAGTTCTGGCGGAACCTGGGTGGCACCGTCGGCAGCGCCATCCTGGGCGCCGTCCTGGCCAACCGCCTGCCGAGCTACCTGACCACGCGAGTCTCCGCACTCAACCTGCCGCCGCAGGTGGTCAACAGCCTGCCCAAGGGCGGCAGCGCGAACTCGATCCTCGACCCCACCCTGCTGGCCAAGCTGCCACCGGTGTTCGTACACGCCATCCGCCTGGCCCTCTCGGACACCCTGCACGACATCTACTTCTTCGCGGGGGCCATCCTGGTGATCGCCCTGATCTCGACGGTCTTCCTCAAAGAGGTGCCTTTGACCGGCGACAGGGCCGAAAAGGGCTACGACGAGGCGCCGGTGATCGTGGACGAGGACGAGCGGGAGGCGGCCCCGGTCACCGCCTAGCTTCGGAAGCCCCTTCTCCAAACTCGGTTCTGGCGCATTACAATCGCCACCGAAACGCTGGAGGGGTAGACCGGCCTTTTCCGTCCGGGCCTCAAGCGAGATCACATGGGGAGGCCAGACGGTGAGTTTCGTGGATCGGACCTTGACGTGTCGCGACTGTGGGCGGGAATTCCTGTTCACGGCCGGAGAGCAGGAGTTCTACCAGTCGCGCGGGCTCCAGAACGAACCGCGACGCTGCCCGGAGTGCCGGGCGGCCCGCAGGACGTCAGAGGGCAACGGGCGGTCACGCGTCTTGCATGACGTGATCTGCTCGAACTGCGGCAAGCAGACGCAGGTGCCGTTCGTGCCGACCGGCGCGAGGCCTGTTTACTGCCTGGACTGCTTCCAGACGGTCGGCCGCCGCTAGTTCGCCGAGTTCGTTCCTGCTAAGAGGGAGCCGAGACGGCTCCCTCTTTTCATTTCAGCCCCAACGATCACCGCCATGTTGTCGAAAGTTCGGTAAGCGGCCTCGAACTGCGCTTTCGAGTGCCAGTGCTGGCCGAACCAGGGGTCGTTGATCAGGACGGCGTCCGGCCGCACGCCGATCACGGTGACAGCGTGCTCGGTGAGGGTGTACGAGACCGTTGCGCCGTCAAAGGCTGTGTACCGGCTGAGGTTGACGGTCCGGTAGGTGTTGCTGATCCAGGCCACCACCGGGTTTCCGTCGAGCACCGCGTCGTAGACCTCTGACGGGGCGATAGCCGACCCGTAAAGGCCGCCACCGGCCTTGATCGCCTCCGCGCCGGCCTTTGTGGCCGCGGTCGCGACGGGCCCGAAGTACACGCCGTAGCCGGTGAGGCGCTCGATGTGTCCGTCCGGGTCGCCTACGAAGCCCTGCGCCGGGTTGCCCCACGCGATCAGGCGGCCCCTGGTATCGAACTGCGCCGGTCGGCGGTCGTTGGTCATGTAGCCGACCAGAGTCATCTCGTCGACCGTGATCCCTTCGTAAGCCAGCGCCATCTTCAGCGCCGCCGCCTCACAGGTCAGGTTGTGCTCCTGGTAGTGGATCTTGATGTCGAGAACACGCTCAGTTGGGCGCGGGGCAGGCGAGGGCGTGGGTTCGGCCGAAGGCGAGGGCACCTCAACGGCCGGAGGCGGGTTCGCCATCACCGCCACATGCGTTGAGGTCGCTCCGCACGCCGCCAGCATCAGCGCCAACACGATGAAGGCGATTCGATTGGCCATCAACCGTTAAACGCGCCGGCGGGCGGATGCGCTACGCGATAGCGATCGGGCGGACCGGTGATCCTGTGGCGCCGCGCATCTTGAGCGGGAGGCAGATGAACGCGAACTCGTGAACGTCGGCCGCGGCCAGCTCCTCGAGATTCAGGTTCTCGATGATCGGGATGCCGGCCCGAACCAGCAGCAGGAGGTGTCCGGGGAGCGTCACACCGAGGTCCGGGTCGGTCGGGCCGATCACGTCCCAGGCCATGTTGTCGGCGCCGACCGCGCTCACCTTCTTTTCGATGAGCCAGCGCGAGCCGGCGGCGCTGACCCCAGCCCCGCGCAGGTATTCGACCGGGTCGGACCAGAGCGCGCCGTAGCCGGTCCGGACGAGCACCACGTCGCCCGCCCGAATCTCCACGCCGGCGTGAGTCGCGGCTCGCTGCAGCTCTTCGGTCGTGATCGGGTGATCGGGCTCGAGGCGCTTTTTTCCTGCCACGTCCAGCAGCACGCCCCTGGCCACGAGCGGCGCCATGGTGTCGATGCCGAGGACACGAAAGCCCTGCGAAGTCTGCACCGCGCTGTCCACATGCACGCCCCCGTGCAGCGTCAGGTTCTCGGCCTGGTGCGCCAACGCGTCGATGTGCGTGCCCGAGTGCTCCGGCATGACGACGATGCCCGACGCGCCGGTGCGCGCTTCGGGCGCGCCGCTTGCGTGATGGCGGTGCAGGAAGTAGTTGAAGCCGGGCTGGTGTGCGGGATGCGATGGAGCGCCTGCATACCGAAGCTGCTCTAGGTCGAAGACGCGGGCGGATCCTAAAGTGTCGAGAAGGGTCACTACTCGCGGTAGCGATAGACGATGCGGCCGCGCGACAGGTCGTAAGGCGAGAGCTCGACGCGGATGCGGTCGCCCGGCGTGATGCGGATAAAGTAGCGCCGCATTCGACCCGCCGCATAAGCGATGAGCTTGTGGCCGTTTTCGAGCTCGACCTCGAACATCGCGTTGGGCAATGCCTGGGCGACGACGGCGTCCATGACGACCGCCGCCTCTTTCTGGTCGCCATCGTCGCGATCCGGCTTGGCAGCCTTCGGCGGCCGCCGCGGACCTCTGCGCTGACTCTTGAACTTACCCAAGACTCGTGAAGTCTAGTGGCGGGAGGCGCCTGACGCGAGGCGCGCCTCGATGGTCGCGGCGAGCTCTTGTGAGACCCGGTCTACCGCGACGAGCCGGCGCACGGTCTCCAACCACCGGGGATCCTTGCGCACGACCTCATCGAGCAGTGTTATCGCGCCGTCGACGTCCCCGGCTTCGGCCATCGTCAGCCCGGTCCAGAAACGCAGCTCGATCATCTCGGGGGCGAGCGCCAGTCCTTCCCGGCGCTTCTTGGCGGCGCCGGGCTTGTCGCCGGTCAGGGCGAGACGGTCGGCCTCGGCGACCGTCTGCACGGCGCGCTTGATACGCAGCAGGCGGCGAAGCTCCGGCAGCGGTTCGGCAGCATCCTCGACTCGAAGGTCGATGGTCCGGTCCTCCCACGAGCGCCCGGTCGGCGTGCCGGAGACGACGAGCATGGCCGCCGACTGCTTGCCGCGGATGTCTCCGCCTTCGGCCTCGGCTGCCTCGAGCGCGGCCATCAGCCTCTCGGCCAGCGGAGCGTCGGTCGACGTGAAGGCCTCGGCCATCGCCGCCCAAACCGTGTCCTTCTCCATGAGGTTGGCCTGGCAGCTGAATCCGTCGCCCAGTTGATGGCCGGCGGCCGCGATGCACTTGCTGCCGGTGTGCGCGGCGACATTGCCGGCCGCATCGACGATGGCGCATTGCCGGATCTCGGGCTGCGAGTCACCGGACGTCAGGGCTTTGAGCGCTTGGGCTGCGGTGTAACCCGCGCGCAGGTACTCGAGCCCGAGTGGTCCGTAGCTGACGTTCACCCGCGACTGAGTCGCCACCGCGCCGATACCCGCGATCGCCCACGGCACGGTTGGTCCGACCTGGAAGTAATGTGACTGCACGGCGACGCCGAACTCGCCGGTCTTCGCGTCGCGCGCGACTATCGAGTAGGTCACGTCGTTCGTATCCTAAGGCGCGATGGCTTACTACCGGAAACCCGACTGGTTCACCAAGAACATCTTCAACGGTGCAGTCGCTTTGCTCACGCGTGCCGGTGTAAGCGTCTGGGGATCGCGCGTCCTGCGCGTGCGAGGTCGCAAATCCGGCACTTGGCACAGCCATCCCGTCAACCTGCTGACGAACGAAGGGAAGCAGTATCTTGTTGCGCCACGCGGAGTAACGCAGTGGGTGCGCAACATTCGCGCGGCCGGCGGCGGAGAGCTGGTACTCGGCAGCAAGGTTCAGCCGTTTAAGGCTGTCGAGATTTCAGACGAGGAGAAACTTCCGATCCTGCGCGCTTATCTGAAGCGATGGAAGTTCGAGGTGGGGATATTTTTTCAGGGCGTCAGCGCCGACTCACCGGAGGAAGAGCTGAGACGCATCGCGCCCGACCACCCGGTCTTCCGGATCGATCCTGCTCAGTCTTCGTAGCGCAGGTCGCGCGGCTTCGAAGCCTGCCATCGCTCGATCCACGTGCCCTGGATCTCAGGCTGACGCGGTTCTGTCGCGAGCGCGCGCACCGCTTTCTCGACCCTGGCCGTGAACTCACGCGAACCTTCCTTTGGTTGAGGCGACATCGGCTTGCCGATGCGCACTCGCGCCGGGCCGGGGAGCGGTAGCTTTTGGTTGCGGGGCATGATCTGGTAGGCGCCTCGGATGTGCATCGGCACGACCGGCGTGCCGGTCTCGTTGGCGAGGTGCCCGACGCCGGGCTTGAACTCCTGGATGCGGCCGTCAGGCGACCGGCTGCCCTCCGGAAACAGGACCAGGTTCCAACCTGACTTGAGCAGCTGGCTGGAGCTGTGCAGCTGGGCTTGCGCACCGCCCGTCCGCGAAAACGGAAACGTATTCAGGAAGAGGCTGACGATGTTGCCGAGCAGAGGACGCTTGAACCAGTAGTCGGCAGCGGCGGCAACCACTGTTCGCTCGCGGGCCCGATCCGTCAGGGCGTGCAGGATGAGCGAGGTGTCGGCGTGGCTCGAATGGTTCGCTGCGAAGATCACCGGCCGCTCGAGCTCACGCACCCACTCGCGTCCTTCGACCTTGGGGTGGGCCATGACCTCGGTGAACGGAAGCAGAAGGCCTCGCTGGATCAGGTAGCGGATCGAACGCACCGGCTCCTGTCGCGCCCAGCCGAGGTCGCTCGCCGGAGCGGGCACGACGGCGCCTTGCTCAGGCCAGGTGTGCGGGCGTGGCGTGTCCCAATGCCACCCGCGACGCACCCGCCTTACATCGTCTGCGATCCTGCCGGCCGCGCGGACCAGCCCGGTGAGTCCGCCCTGTCCCGAGTACCAGGTCATTCCACGTCGGCGAGCATGATGGGCGGCATCCGCATGTGCGTCACGCTCGGGTGACGCCCGACCGTTTGCTCAGCCATCTCGAAAGCGTCCTCCAATGTGGTCGCCGACTTGAAGCCGAGACGGTGCACGACCTCGCGCTCCCCGCCGACGATGATGATGTCGCCTGCGTGCTCCATCGCGTGCGCCGCCCAGTACCACGCATAAAAAGGATGGACGCCGTGGTAGGCGTGTGACTTGCGATAGAGCTGCCGGAACCACGGGTCCTCGGCAAAACGCAGCTCGTACTTTTTCTCGATTTCCGCTGGGTCGGTCGTGTCGGCCAGCACCTCGTCGTAGAAGTCGATGTAGCTAGGGTGCTGCACAGCGTCGAATTCGTAGCGGCATGGGTGCGTGAGGATCAGCACGCCGCCCTTCCTCAGGACCGGCTTGCCGCGGTAGAAGTTGAACATGTACCCGACGCCCATGCACACCACGAGCACGGGGTTCATCGGCGAGTTGACGTTGTACGGGCCGAGGTACGGCACGCCCAGCGTGACGATGTCGGTCTGCCCTTCTACACGCACGGTGAGCTGGTTGCGCACCGCCTCCATCGTTTTCTCGTGCACCGCATCGACCTGTCCGGCCTGCACCGAGGTCAAGCCGTAGGGCGCCCGCATCGCGTGGAAGATGTTCCGTTTGAACGCCGGAGGCGCCAGGTCGGTCATCTGCTTCATGCCGAGAAACATCGCCTGGTCCTGAGCTGTCCAGTCGGTCTCGCGTTTCTGCATGAAGTTCGCGATCGAAGGAAACGCGTGGTTGTTCACCGTCGTCTCGATGTGGAAGACGCGCACGGTGTCCTCGATAAGCTGCCCCTGCCGGATGCACGAGTGGTGAAGGGCGGAGTCGGGCGGGTTCATGTAGGAGCGTGAACCCAGCAGCGTCTTGACGTTGTGGTGGGCGCGTATCCCGCGATACGACGCCAGCCCCGTGGACATTGATTTGTGCCCACCATCCATCGGGACGAGCGTCAAGTTGACGTACACGACGAGGTCGGATTCGGCCGCGCGCTTGTGCAGCGTGACCTCCTCCCCCTCAGCGGTCTTGCCGATGTAGACGTTCAGCTCGGGGTCTTCCCCATCGTGCTGGTAAAGGCGATCGGGCCAGAACGTGCTGAAGATTCGCTCGCCGACGATGTGGCGGATTTCGTCTTCCGTCATGCGGCGATGGAGACCGAGCGCAGCGATCAGGTGAATGTCCTCTATGCCCGCCTCGGCCGCCATGTCGATGACCTCTTCCATGACCAATTGGCGCACGTCAGGGGCCGCCATCGGTGGCAGCGGGAGCGAAAGGTCGTCGAAAGCGATCGTGAGCTTCATTCCCTTGCGCAGCAGCGACTTCAGCGGATCGTCTTCGAGGGGCTTCGCAAGTGCGCGCTTGATCGCTCGCTCCGGATGAGCGATCGCGTCAAGCGGGTCCGGGGGGTAGACGATGCGCGCGCCGAACGGCAGCCTCTCCAACCGCACACCCTCGCCATAGTGGAAAAGCACGGGCGGGGTATTGCGATCGACTTCGATTACAGCTCCTGGACGTGGCACTTTAGGCTCTCAATCCTCGCAGATCGAATGCGACCTTCACGGCGCCCAACCGTCCGGCGCTCATCGCATACGCGATCGCGTCGCGGTATTCGCCGAGGCCGAACAAGGGCCCGGTCAGCGTTTCGAGATGCAGCCCCGGCGCGGCCTCCATGGCGAGCTCGAAAGCGCGGCGACCCTTCTTCTTCGGCTCGGCGCCATACGCATACGCCCCCATCACGGTCAGCTCGCGCTGCCAGATCGGCGCCCAGTCCACCTTCTCCTCGCCGGGCATGCCGACCGCGACCACTGTCCCGCCCTCGCGCGTGTACCGGACCGCGTCATTCAGAGTGTCGGCGCGACCCACGCATTCGAAAGTCACGTCAGCCCCGCCGAGCAACAACGATTTGTTCATGCCATCGAGCCGCCGGGCACCGGTCGCGAAGCGGATGCGCTGGAAGACCTCACCGGGCGAGATGACCTGGTCGGCGCCGAGCTTTCGCGCCAGATCGCGCTGCGTCGGGTGCTTGGCGACGGCGATCAAGCGCTTCGGGGGCGTGAAGAGCTTGACCGCGGCGACGGTCAGCAGTCCGATCGTCCCCGCGCCGGACACGACGACGATGTCGTCCTTCGTGGCGCCGCCCCGCAACGCCGCGTGCACACAGCACGCGAACGGCTCGATCAGCACCGCCGCTTCGTCTGACAAGGTGCTCGGCACGACATGCAGCTGGCTTGGATGCGCCACCAGCACCTCTCCCCAGCCCCCGCCCGTGTCCTTGCAGTAGCCGGTTTGCAAGCCGACCTCGATCGGCCCCTCGGTCACGTTGTAGCAGAGCCCAGGCCGCCCCTCGGCGCAGCGCGGGCAGGGCGGCTCGACTCCGCGGACCTTGCAGCCAAGGGCGGGCTCGACCACCACCCGCGTGCCGTCCTCGAGCGTGCCTACAACCTCGTGGCCGGGGACGAACGGGTAGCTCGTCAGCGGGTCGAGGTACAAAGACGCGTGACCGCCGATGGCCGCCAGGTCCGAGCCGCAGACGCCGCTCAGGGTCGGCATCACCCGAACCCAGTCGCGGGTGGGAAGCTCTGGCTCGGCAACGTCACCCAGCTTGAGCATCGACAGGGCGCTGGTCGCCACGTCAGGGCGGCCGCCGGATGCCTTGACGATGGCAAACGCAGGAATTGAGCGGACGAACTGGAGGGCTAGCGTCTTACTGCCTCCCGATACTCGGGCGACCGCGGGTCGGGCATGGGCAGCCGCCAGTTTCCAGGCGCCATCTTCCAGCGCTCGATCCGCCAGCCGCGCTGTCCGGCGACCTGCGAAAGCCGCGCGTCGGGATTGACCGCCACCGGCGTGCCCACGAGCTCCAGCATCCCCAGGTCCGAAAGCGAGTCTGCGTACGCGAAGCTCTCCGACAGGACGATCCCGTTGCGAGCCGCGTACTCCTCGAGCAGAGTCCCGCGCGCCTCGCCGGCCGGCGGAGGTGACTGCAGGTCGCCCGTCAGCCGGCCTTCCTTCGTCAGGAGGTGCGCGCAGTCGACCTCGACGTCCAGCAGCTCAGCAAGGGGTTCGACCACGACGTCGAGGGCGCCCGTGAGCAGCAGCACGCGATGGCCGGCCCGCTTGTGCTCGCGAATCCTCCGCATCCCTTCGGGGTAGATCCGCCGCAGGGTCACGGCGTCGAGGGCCTCCCTCCCCAATTTCTTCATCACTTCGTAGTCGAGCCCGTCGTACTCGCGATAGAAGCTGCGCTGGAACTCCGCGCGCGACCGGCGCTCGAGGTAGAGCCAGCGCGGAGCTTCGCGAAGCATCTGTGCCATGAATCCCGGCCACTCCTCGAGTGGCTGCGCGCGCAGACGCATCCAAAGGAAGTACTCGACAACATTCGTCTCGACCAGCGTGCCGTCGACGTCGAAGACGGCGAGCACGTCGGCCCGACCTTTGCGCCGCTCGATTGTCGCCCGCACCGAGCTCGATTCTGGTTTGACTGCGGTGCTGCCCGTCGGCTGCTTTCCTTTGCTCGCCGCCGTTTCCGCCCGGGACATGCGGACGACGGTCGGGAAATGGACGTCCTGGAAGTAGTGCTCCCAGTCGTACAGCGCGGCATCGAAGGGAAACTTCTTGCGCTCTTCAGCCGGCACCTTCTCCCAGATGGACATCAGGTTGCGCGTGTCGAAGATGCAGTCGACCTCCGTGTAGACGCCATAGAGCTGGATCAGGTTCACCCCGCGCTCGAGCCGTTCACGCTCTGCGTTCAGGTCGTCGGACAGGTCCGCGACGTTGGCGCCCAGGGGCAGCCGCTCGACCACCCACTGCGCCGCCTCGACGAACCGCAGTGCGGTCTTGGCTCGCGTGGCCAGCTCTTCGCGAGTGGGATACGTCCAGTTCGGCGTGCCGATCGCCTGGCCGTAACGATCACGCAGCGGATGCTTGCCGAAGTACCGCGCCGCCGCGTCGGTCATACCGCGGAACCGCAACGGGTTCCGGCTCCCCGATGCAGCGTGGTACACGCGAGGCTTGGTGTCGGCGGGCGGATTCGCCGCGACGGCGAGCACCGTGTTGACCACGTAATCCGCCGGGATGATGTCGAGCACCGAATCGGGAAGGCCGGAAAAATCGCGTAGGATTCCGCGGCCGAACGCAAGGATGAGCGGCTCCGCCATGCGGAAGCCCTCCAGCCATCCGGGAAACGGTTCCTCGAGGGCGCTTTCGATGATCGTGGGCCGGACGATCGATAGTGGGATGTCGCCATGAAGCTCGACCACAGCGTGCTCCGCCATCGCTTTGGTGAATGAGTAGATGTCAGAGAATCCCATCGCCCTTGCGTGCACCCGACCTCGCTCGACCAGGCGGTCCTTCACCCATCGATCACGCAAGCGCTCCGTTGCTCGCGCGACGGCAGGCGTGCCGGCCGGTCCCATACGCGAGCGAGCTTCGCGGCCCAGGCGGTTCAGGATCTCGGGGCGTCGCGACTCCTCCTCGACCGGTCCTCGCAGGTTCGTCAGCACCTGTGCCTCGTGCCGCCAGTTGAGGCCCGGGTCGAGCGGAGCCTCTTCGCGGACGAGGCCGCGCAGCATCCCGCCCACATAAGCCGTCGAGATGTGCACGAGGTGCGGGCGCGAGCCGGTGGCCTTGAGCGCCTCCACCATGCGAGCGGCGCCCAACAGGTTCGTCTGCGCGGACAGGTCGGCGGGGTTGTCGAACTCGACCGCAGCCGCGGAATGGATCACGATCTCGCATTCGCGCAGCTGCTCGCGTCCGCTTTCGCTCAAACCCAGGCCGTCGCGACCCAGGTCGATCTCGACCACGGCGATCTTCTCTTTGACCAGCTTCGCAAACGCCTCCTCTCCCAGCTGTTCCTTGAGGCGCTTGAAAGCGGGGCTGGACAGGACTTCGCGCTCGAAGCGCTCAGCCGCCGTGCGGCGGGCGCTGGACCGGATCGCCAAGTTGAGACGTCCGATGTCTGGGATCGCCCGCAGGCACTTCTCGACTATCGACTTGCCCAGGAAGCCGGTGCTGCCGGTGACCAGGATGGTCTTGCCCTTCAAGGCCTCGGCGATCAATACCGCCTGATTCTAGTAGTCGGGCCTACTGGACCTCGCCGCGATTGGTGCGCGGCACCGTGATCAACGGAGATCCGCCCGCGTCGGTCCACCCCAGGTTAGTCGTCACCGAGGCCCAGAACCAGTAGCCCTGGCCGTTCTTGCCATGGAAGACCGCCGATCCTGGTCCGGCGTTTCCGTTCCAGAGCGTCATTGCGCCGGTCGTAGAGACGATATACACCTTGAATCGGTTGCCGTCCCCAGGGCTTGACCACGAAACGTCGATCGCCGTGGGGTCGTCAGCCTTCAGCGCGGCGTTGACCGTGACGCTGGGCATGGCGATGCTCGCGAACCTGGGCGAACCGGTCAGCCAGAGGTTGCCCTGGTTCCACCCATATGGATCGGGAGATTTGCCCGACCATCCATATGGATCCACCGGAGTCTGGCTGCGCCGCAGGTTGTAGACACCGAAGTGCAGGTGGGGGCCGGTCGCTGTACCCGTCATTCCGGAGATCCCGATCACCTGTCCACGCGTGACGTACTGGCCTTTCGTCACGCCGATCGCGGAGAGGTGGCCGTAAAAAGTCAGGAGGCCATTGCCGTGGTTGATCTCTACCGTCTGGCCGCTCAAGCACTCGTGACAGTTGGGGTCTAGCCAGTTTGCGAGCATGACGACGCCCGGCGCAGCGGCCGCCACCGGCTCGTAAGTGAGCCCGTAGTCGTAGCCGTCGTGCCCGTCGTAGTAGAGGTAGTCGTGCCCACCGGGTGTCAGGGCATAACCTGCGTCAAATGTCGGGTCCGGGCCTCCGACTTTGACCGTAGCCTCGGTACCGTCGTAACGGCAGATGCGGCCGTTCGTGCCGTAGTCCGGGTAGCAGTGATCGAACAGGGACGTGACTACGTGTGGCCCCATGAACGGCAGCGTGAGGAAGGCGCCTGGCGACGGCCGCGAGCCGGTCTCCCCTGCGCCTGTTTCGATCGGACCGTAGTTGGTTTGGCTGGGGTAGTACCACCTGACGTACGGATCATGCTTTTGGCCAGGCGGCAGCGCGTCACTTGCCTGCACGGGAACGCCGTACAGGAATAGTGAGAGGAAGGTGATGGCGAAGACAAGTACCCGCATAGCCTTTGAAACGGAGAGCTCGAGTTTAGGTTGCGCGCCGATACGACTTGTCGCGGATTTGGTTAAGTTTGGCAAATGACCCCTGCCCCGGCTGAATCTGGCGCCATTCTGAGCCAGGGCCGGGCTGCCGTGTTCGAGGAACCGATCGGGCCGGCCGGGGTTCGGATTCGCGAGCGTCCCACGACCAAGGCGGCCCCTGGTTCCGTCGCCGTGGCCGTCAAAGCCGCCTCGATCAACCACCTCGACCTGTGGCTGGCCCAAGGCGCCCAGCGCATAACCCCTCCCCGCGTGATCGCGGCCGATGGCGCCGGCGTCGTCGAGTCCAGCGGGGATCCCGCCTGGCGGCCCGGCGATGAGGTCGTCATCTTTCCCACCCTGTGCTGCTGGGAGTGCGAATGGTGTCGGGCCGGGCAGCAGGTCAAATGCGCGCATTTTGGCGTCCTGGGAGAGCATTCAGACGGTGCCGCCTGCGAGCTGATCCACATCGATGCGCGGAACGTGTTCCGCAAGCCGGCCGCTCTGTCGTGGCCCGAGGCCGCCGCGTTTCCGCTGACCTTTCTCACCGCGTGGCGGATGCTCACGACCCGCGCCCAGCTTCGCGCTGATGAGACTGTGCTCGTCGTGGGGGCCGGCGCCGGCGTGGCGGTGGCGGCGATCGGCATCGCGAAACATCTCGGCGCGAGGGTGTTTGCAACCAGCCGGTCCGAAGCGAAACGCAAGCGCGCGCTCGAGCTCGGTGCCGAGGCAGTATTCGATTCGGCTGCGTTCAGCAAGTCGGTGCGACAGGCGACAGGCGACGGGGTCGATGTCGTCTTCGAACACGTCGGTCCGGCCACACTCGAGGAATCCATGCGCTCACTGGCGATGGGCGGGCGCGTCGTCACGTGCGGATCGACGTCCGGTGTCAAGGCGGAGATCACCATGCCACGGCTTTTTTTCCGCCACGCCGGTCTTCTTGGATCGACAATGGGGAACGCGAGCGAGTTTGAGTCGGTGCTCAAAGCCATCGACGGCGGCCTGCGTCCGGTGGTCGACAGCGTCTATCCGCTGGCGGAAGTGCAGGCCGCGCTGACCAGGCTCGACGAGGCGGAGCAATTCGGGAAGGTCGTGTTGTCAGTTTCGGCGTTGTAGTTAAGGAGAGTTCGGCGATGAAAGGCTTCAAGGCATTCCTGCTCCGCGGCAACGTCGTGGACCTTGCGGTCGCCGTGGTGATCGCGGTGGCCTTCGGGCTGGTGATCACCGCATTCGTCAAAGACCTCGTGACACCGCTGATCGCCGCGTTGTTCGGCAAGCCCGACTTCGGGGCGCTGACCTTCACGATCAACAACAGCAAATTCCTGTACGGAGACTTCATCAACGCGGTGGTCTCGTTCGTGATCATCGCCGCGGTCATCTACTTCTTCGTCGTCGTTCCGTATACCGCCCTGATGGCCCGTGCGCGCAAGGAGCCGCCGGCTGACCCCACCACGAAGAAGTGCCCCGAATGCCTGAGCGAGATTCCGAAGGACGCGCGGCGCTGTGCCTTCTGCGGCCAGGTTGTGGCCGCCTAACGAGCAGGGACTGCCCAGACTTTCGCCGCGGTCTCGTGACTGAGCATGAACTTGCGCCGGCCGGCATGAATGCGAAGCGTCTTGGCGACGTCATCCACCTCGACGATGCGGATCGCGCGTCCTGGCACCAGGTTGCGCTGGTGCAGGTAGGCCAGTAAGCGGGGCGCCTCGCGCTCGGCGACCTCAGACACGCGCGAAATGTTGGCCCGGTCTCCGGCGCCAAGGCTGGCCAGCCTCACCTCGTTCGCGTCCACCTTCGAATACCCCGGGATCGGGTTCCCATGAGGGCAGGTCTGCGGCCGTCCGAGGGCCTTGTAGAGGCGCTTCTCCACCACCTCGGAGACCGCGTGCTCCAGCCGCGCGGCTTCGGCGTCGGCGGTGACCCAGTCAAAGCCCAGCGCGTCGGTCAGCCAGCGCTCCATGACCCGGTGTCTCCTGACGATGGCCTCCGCCATGCGCCGGCCCTTTGCCGTGAGCTCGATGTCCTTGCGGGCGTTGAACCGGACCATGCCATCGCGGGTCATCCTCCGCAGCGCCACCGTGACCGTTGGCCGGCTGACGCTCAACCAGTCGGCAAGGCGTGCACTCTTCACCGGCTCTCCCTCCGCCCAGATGTAATAGATCGCTTCGAGGTAGTGGGACACCACCTCGGATGGGCCACGAGAGGCGTCGTTAGTATTATCTAACTGAATCTTTTGCATCTACTAACTCACTCGGAACTATGAACCAAGCTACTGCCATTGCACTGGGCGCGATCGCCGGGGCCACCATTTTCCTCGGGTTGCCGGTGGCGCGGGTGCGAGGCATGCCCAAGGCTGTTCAAGGCTTCCTCAACGCATTCGCCACTGGAATCCTCGTCTTCCTGTTCTGGGACATCCTGACCCACGCGGCGGGACCGGTCGAGAACGCACTGATACATCGGCAAGGCCTGTCTTTTTCCGCCATGGCGATCATCTTCGCCGTCGGCGTCGGAGCCGGCCTGCTCGGCCTCGTCTACTTCAACCGCAGCATCTTCAGCCACCTGAAACACGGAACTGCAACCCCAAGCCCCCGGTCGCTGTCGCTGGCGATCGCGACCGGCCTGGGGCTGCACAACCTTTCCGAAGGCCTTGCGATCGGGGAGTCGGCTCACGTCGGAGCGATCGCGTTCACCGGCGTGTTGGCCGTGGGCTTTGCGCTGCACAACATCACAGAGGGATTTGGCATCGCGGCACCGATGACCAGCGAGGCAAAGCCTGTGTCATGGCGGTTTCTAGGCCTCGCCGGCCTCATCGGCGGGGGGCCCACCTTCATCGGGACGTGGATCGGCTTCCTGGCGAGCTCTCCGTACTTCTCAGTCGCCTTCCTGGCCGTCGCCGCGGGCGCAATCCTCTACGTGCTGAACGAGCTCTTCAATCTCGGCCGCAAGCTCAACTCACCGCCGGCGTTCGCGTGGGGGTTGCTAGCGGGCTTCCTGACCGCTTACGCGACCGACCTGTTCCTCACGGTCGCGAGCGGAGCCTAAGAGCTAGCTGGCGTAGACGAAGTCGTCAGAGCCCTCTTCCTCGGGCTCGATGTCCTGCCAGTCCGGGTAGCGCCAGCGGAAGAGCCGCTCCTGGACCTCGAATAGGCTGTCCAGCGTGTCCTGGACCTGCCCGCCGTCGCGCAGAGGCTCCCGAACGTGGTTGGGCATGGCCTCGACCACCCCGCGGAGCTCGGCGCGGACCGCGCCCGGCACCGTCTTGACGCCGTCTCGGTTCATCTCTTCGAGCCGCCAGAGTACGCGGTCAGTCGCCTCCAGCATGCGCTGGAAGGCGTACCGGCGCCGGTTTTGACGGCGAAGCGCGGTCTCCTGCTTTTCGATTCGATTGCTGGTTCGGTCGATCATGCTCAGCTACCTTTGTTAGCTTACCCGCTCCCGCGAGTTCCTAAAGAGGCGAATTGACGGATTTCCTGGGCCGGCTCGAACACCTGTTCTCGCCGATCGACAGCTGGGGCGAGTTCAGAAAGGGTGCTCGGCGGGCTGCGGTCGTATTCGTGCTCTACCGGCACGGAGGCCGCTGGATGGTGCCCTTCGTCAGGCGCCGGGCCGACCTTCGAGACCATCCCGGCCAGGTCGCCTTGCCCGGCGGCGGAGTCCAGCCGGGCGAGTCCGCCTGGGACGCCGGGCAGCGCGAGGTGATGGAGGAGATCGGCGTCGAGCTCGGCAGCCTGGCCCCTCTGGGCGCCGGCAAGCCGATCTACGCTGCGGTCTCGAATTTCTCGGTCGTGCCCTTCGTGGCCCACCTGCCCGACCCGCTCCTGCCCTTCGTTCACGACGAGCGTGAGCTGGACGGGGTGCTCGCGATCCCCCTCGACCGGCTGCTGGACGACAGCGCGTGGCTCGAGTCAGCCGATCCGTGGCGGTTCCGGTACCTCGCCCATGAGGAGAGCGTGGTCTGGGGGCTCACCGAGCGGATCGTGGCCGGTCTGGCGCCCAACCTGAGGGAAGCGCTCGACGGAGATCAAACCGAGGGTCAGCCAGCTGATCCAGCGTGACCCTGGCCCGCGCTTCCATGACGCGGCGCGCTCGAGCCACGGTGTGGTGATCGTTGACTCCCGCGGCACCGGCGAGGGCTTCGCCTTGGAGGTAGAACACCGTGAACGGCGGCTCCCCTAACGCCCCTCGAATCACGATCTGGTCCCAGGGGAGTGCGGCTCCGGCATATTGAATGTTGAGCTCGTACTGGTCCGACCAGAACCAGGGCACCTCGGCGTACCCATCCTCTGCGCCGGCCATCGCCCGCCCGACCGCAAAGCCCTGCCGCTGCGCGGTCTGGAAGTGCTCGACGCGAATCCGCGCCTCGTAGAGAGGGCTCCAGAAGCGGGTCGCGTCCCCGGCCGCGAAAACCCCAGGGACCGCGGTCCGACCCAGCTCGTCGACCACGATGCCCCCTTCGACGGCCAGCCCTGCGCGTTCAGCCAGCTCGGTGCGAGGCACTGAACCCACGCCGGCCACGACAGGGCCTGACAGCTCCGGCAAAGCCTCGACTCCCAGGTGCAGGTCCACCCCGTGCGAGCGGTGCACGCCGGCGAGGTAGGCGCCAAGCTCCGGGCCGAGAACGCGGAGGAGCGGCTGGGCGAGCGCTTCGTAGACCTGGACGGCGCAGCCTCGCTGGATCGCCGCGGAAGCGACCTCGCACCCGATGAAACCGGCGCCGATCACGTTGAGCGTTGCGCGTCGCTCGAGCTCGGCGAGGAGAAGGTCGGCGTCCGCCAGCTCGCGCAGATAAAGCGCGTCATCGAAGCCACGCAGCCGGCGCGCGGATGAACCGGTCGCGACGCAGAGTAGCTCCCATGGAATGGTCGACCCCGATTCCAGCTCGGCGGCGCGCCGCTCGACGCCAAGGTCTGCGACCCGCTCGCCGAGCCGCAGCTCCACGTCCAGCTCGCGATACTGCTCGGCCGGCCGAAGCCGCAAGCGGTCGCGAGGCACTGCCCCCAGCAGGTATCCCTTGGAGAGGTGCGGGCGCTCGTACGGTGCCTCGGGTTCCGCGCTCACCAGCACTATCCCGCCGGCGAAACCGGCATCCCTAAGTCCGGCAGCGACCGCATCGCCCGCCGGGCCCCCGCCGACGATCAGTGCTCTTGGCTGCGCTTTTCCAACTCACGAAGGCGGCGAAGCGACCAGGCCAGATACCCGCCCAGAACCCCGACCGCGAACGTATAAGCGCAGACGAGGTAGATCACCTCGTCGGCTCTGGTCCGCGAGGCGTCACCGTTGACGCGCGCGCTGCCACCTCAGCGACCTGGCCATCGGACAGTGTCTCGATTCGATATCGGATCGCGATCATCACCGCGGCCAGCACGATCGTGCATGCCATGGTGAACAGAAAGGTTGCGAGCATCTCCGGCGGCAGCGCGTCGCGGACGACAATCGGTCCGGGGTGCTGCGTCCGCCACCAGGTGACGCTGAAGTGCACCACCGGCACGTCGATGAAGCCGAATATCCCGACGACCGCGGCAAAGCGCGCGGCCTGACGTCCTGGCTCTGCCAGGCGGCGGACGAGCAGGTAGCCGGCATAGATGATCCAGAGCACCAGAGTCGACGTCAGCCGCGCGTCCCAGGCCCAGAAATTCCCCCAGATCGGCTTGGCCCAGAGCATGCCCATCACCAGCGTGACCGTCGTGAAAATAACGCCGACGAGTGCGCCCGCATGCGCGAACCGGTCCGCGGCCAGGCTCTCGTTGCGCAGGTAGATCACGCCGCCGATCAACACAACCGCAAAACACCCGTAGGCCGCGATGGCGGAGCTCACGTGCAGGTAAAAGATGCGCTGGGGCTCATGCTGCAGGGCATCTGTGGGCGCATAGAAAAAGATCGCGCCGGCCGCCAATACCATCAGACCGACCGCGGCTAAGGCCGCCTTTTCGTATTTATTCATCGAGCACGAAGCGAGCGGCCAGCGACGTGAGCACGACGAACAGTATGTCGAAGTCGAGGAGCAGAGCCAGCGCCTGGTCGTAGCTCCCACTCGCCCCCATCGCGACCTGCACCGCATGCCCGCCGGCAACGATGAAAGGAATCCACAGAGGCAGTGTGAGAAGCGGGAGCAGCAGTTCGCGTGAGCGCATCCGAGCCACCATGGCGGCGAACAAGCATCCGAGCGCAGCCATCCCGATAGTGGCCAGCAGCACCGCGGCGACGATGGGCGCTGATATCGGGGTCCCGAAGAAGAGCGCCAGCGCCGGCAGCAGAACCGCTTCGCAGACGACGAGCAGAAGCGCGGCCGCGAGCGCCTTGCCCGCGAAGATCGCGACGGGTGAGGCTGGCGTCATGAGCATGGCCTCGAGCGAAGCCTGCTCGCGCTCGGCAGCAAAGGCGCGCCCGAAGGCTACCAACCCGGCGAACACAAGCGCAAACCACAACACGCCCGGAGCGATCGACGGCGCGTTGTGCGCGTCGATCTGAAAACCGAAGTTGGCGATCACCAGCGCGAGCACCACAAACTGGGCGAGGGCAGGCACCAGCTCGCGCGTGCGCCACTCCGCTGTCAGGTCCTTGCGCGCGACGGCGACCGCGACGGAAAACGAGTTCGTCATTGCACGAGGTGCAGCCGGGTTGGCGTGCCTAACGAGCGGCCGTGGCGCAACACCAGCGTCCTCTGACAAAGCCGGTTGGCCAGCGCATGGTCGTGCGTGGCGAGTACCACAGTCCGGTCGCGCATCAGCGCGGCCAGCAGGTCGGCTGCATCGGAGCCGAGGCTTGCATCGGGTTCGTCGAGCACAAGGAGCTTCGGATCGTGGAGTATCGCGCGCCCGATGGCGAGCCGCTGCTGCATGCCTCGTGAAAGCTGGCCGGCCGGTCGCTTCGCCACCTCGCTGAGGCCGACCAGGGCGAGCGTCTCCGCCACCTTCGTCTTTCTGACGCCTTGCAGGGTGCAAAAGAACTCCAGGTTCTCGGTCGCGGACAGCGCTGGATACAGGCCCGGAGCGTGGGCGACAAAACCGATGCGGGCCCGCAAGCGTTTGCGCTCCCGCAGCGCATCGAGTCCCATGATCTGGAGCCTGCCCGAGGTCGGGCGCGCGGCGGTGGCGAGAATGCGGAGCAGCGTCGTCTTGCCCGCGCCGTTTTCGCCGAGAACTGCCATGTGCTCGCCGGCATCGATCGCGAGGTCGATGGACTCCAGAGCAACCTCAGAGCCGAACCAGTGCGTCAGGCCATTCGCGACGATGATGCTCATCGGTCGCCCCCACCCGGACGCCGCCAGCGGCGTCCGACCTCCCCGCCGACCGGGGAGATGACTTCTTCTTCTGGTGGAGTTTTGATCAGGGGCCACAGCACAAATGGACCGGCGGCAAAGATGAGCAGGGTTGCCACCAGGAGCGCCATCTATGACGGCACAGTGGCTGGGACGCGGCGCCTGACCGCCTCGACAGCCGCCGACCTTTCTCCGATGTTCCCTAGCACCACGCCCGCGATGATGATCGTCGCGCCGGCCCAGATCCAGGTGACCAACGGGTTGACGAAGATCCGAAACGATCCAGAGCCGTTGGAGTTGACGCCGACGAGCACCACATAGACGTCGGCGAGCGGCGTCGTGCTGATCGCGACATGCGTCAGCGACTGCCCGCCGAGTCCCGCATACGTCGCACGCGCCGGCTCGAGCGTGGCGTCGCCGAATCGCATCGCCCCGACGAGCTCGGTGTGGTCGACGAGCTGGCGCTCGACAGATCCGAGGTACGTGAGCGTGTATCCCGCGACGGTCACCTGCTGCCCCGGCGCCAGCGTCACGTCTCTCTCCTGCTGCCAGAAGTGGGAAGCGGCGATGCCGATGACGAGCACCGCGAGCCCAAGGTGAGCCAGGTACGCGCCATAACGACGTCGTCGCTTCCGAAGCATTGAGGGCAGCAGCACCCATCTGCGGCCAAGCCGGGCGAATTGCGTGAAACAGGTGGCCGCGATGGCGGCCGCGATGGGGAGCGCGACGAGAGCAGGAATCGAACGCACTCCCGCGACCAAAAAAGCAGCCAGCACACCCAGGGCCGCGACTCCAGGCCACACCAGCGCGCGCGCATAAGGGCGCAAGCGGCCTTGGGCCCTACCCCATGGCAGCAAGGGTCCGGCGGCCATTAGCGCGAGGATCACCACCAGCAGCGGCCCGGCGGCGCGTTCGTAATACGAAGCGCTGACCACGCGCTGCTGACCGAACATGCCCGACACGAGAGGCAGCACCGTGCCCCAGATGACCACCATCACCACTCCGATCAAGAGGAGGTTCTGAAGGGCGAAGGCTCCCTCGCGAGACACCAGGGCAGTGGGTTCTGAACGGCCCCCCAGTTGGTCGGCGCGAGACGCGAGAAGCACGACCGAAAACACGATGCAGACAAACAGGAAGCCCAGGAACCATGGTCCGATCGCGCTGATCGCAAACGTGTGCACAGACTGCACGACACCGCTCCGCACAATAAATGTGCCGAACACCACGAGCAGAAAGGCGAGGATCACGAGCCCGAAGTTCCACGCCCGCAGACGTCCCCGCTTCTCCTGCACCTG
This sequence comes from Nitrosotalea sp., assembly GCA_035687505.1. Taxonomy (GTDB): domain Bacteria; phylum Chloroflexota; class Dormibacteria; order Dormibacterales; family Dormibacteraceae; genus Palsa-870. The sequence goes on along the minus strand of DASRWV010000007.1, from coordinate 1,107 downwards.
CGACGAGTGGAGATACGCGGTCGTCGCGAGCCACGGCATGAGGGCGACGTTTTCGACCGGGTCCCAGCCCCAGTAACCACCCCATCCGAGGACGTGATACGCCCACCACATGCCGAGCACAAGGCCCGTGGTCTGAAGGCTCCACGCCATGAGCGCGAAGCGGCGCGTATGCGCAATCCATCCTGAGTCGGGACGGCCGGCCAAAAGCGCCGCCGCCGCGAAGCTGAAAGGGATGGCAAACGAGGCAAATCCCGCGAGGACCACCGGCGGGTGGATCAGCATGCCTCCGTCGCGCAGCACGGGGTTGAGGCCCAGGCCATCCGGCGGGGTGACGGAGAGCAGGTCGAACGGACTCGCGACGAGCACGAGGACGATCAGCAGGAAGCTCACTATCGCCGCAAGCACGCCTGCGGCATAGGCGGCGAGCCTCACGCCGAGATTGGCGCTCGCGACGAGTGATGCGCTGCCGAGGAGTCCGAGCACCACCGCCCAGTACAGAAGCGAGCCCTCCTGGCCGCCGTAGAACCCCGCGGCGACAAGAGCCGTCGGCAGTGAAAGGTCGGTGTGTTCGGTGACATAGGCGAGCGAGAAATCGTGGCTGAGCAGCGCCCATTCGAGCACCGCCCCGGCGAGCACGATCATCACCGCGGCGGCGTAGAAGGCGCGGCGGCCGACCTGGACCATGACCGCGTTTTCCTGCCAGCCGGCCCAGAACGACATCACCGCGGAGAAGCCGGCCATGACGAGGCCGGCGAGGAGGGCGCCGGCGCCCAGATATCCGAGGATCACGACCCCGAGTTACCCGATACGCACGCCTGACGCCAAACGTGCGGGATTCGAGGTGCGAAAACGCACGCCTGGCGCCAAACGTGCGGAATCGCGCCCGTACCTATCACTGCGTGTAGGGTGTGGTCGAGAAACGCGAAGGGCACTTGGCGAGGAGAGCGCGCGCGTGGAACACTCCATCGCTGCCAAGCTTGCCTTCGGCTACCACCGTGATGCCGGGCTTGAAGATGTCCGGCAGAGTTCCCGAGTAGTCGACCGGCATCGACGCGGTGCCGTCCTTTTCGGTGAAGGTCACATGCAGCCCGCCATCGCTTTTCTGAA
>DASRWV010000006.1:0-5320 GCA_035687505.1 Nitrosotalea sp. | reverse complement strand
AACAGCAGAGAACGTGCGATGTCGGCTCGTCGCATCCTGGGGCTGGAGTCGGTCCCAAGGGTTGGGCTGTTCGCCCATTAAAGCGGTACGCGAGCTGGGTTTAGAACGTCGTGAGACAGTTCGGTCCCTATCCGCCGTGGGCGTAGGAGACTTGAGGAGGGTTGACCCTAGTACGAGAGGACCGGGTTGAACGGCCCGCTAGTGTACCGGTTGTCACGCCAGTGGCAGCGCCGGGTAGCCATGGCCGGTTCGGATAAGCGCTGAAAGCATCTAAGTGCGAAGCCGACTCCAAGATAAGGTCTCCCACCGGGTTAACCGGGTAAGGGCCCTAGTAGACCACTAGGTTGATAGGCCGCAGGTGTAAGAGGAGCAATCCTTTGAGCTGAGCGGTACTAATAGCCCGAGGGCTTGTTCACCTATAACTCACTCTTCAGATCACTGAAGGGCCGGGCGCGCGCAGGGCGCACCGGAAGTTCGTAACGTCAACGGATCCAGCGCTAAGAAGGCAGCTGGAGATTCTCGTAGACCTTTTTCGGTTGTTGATCGCTGGGCGGTCTGATTCGGCTCGCGTATATATTTCGAGGACTGCATCCTCCTGAACGCGACCGAAACGTAGACCTTCATTGGGCGGCCCGCGCCCTTGAACTCGCACGCCAGGCCGACTACAGAACCAGCCCCAATCCTATGGTGGGCGCTGTCGTTCTGGACGCTGACGGCCGCGTGGCGGGCGAGGGCTACCACCAGGAGGCTGGGCAGCCGCACGCGGAGGAGGTGGCTCTCGCAGCTGCCGGTGACCAGTCGCGGAATGGCACGCTGTACGTCAACCTCGAACCCTGCGCGCACGAGCATCGCAGCCCATCGTGTGCCCAGCTCGCGATCGACGCGGGCCTACAGCGCGTAGTCGTGGCGATGACAGACCCTGACGAGCGCGTGCGAGGCGCAGGCCTCCGCATGCTGGAAAGCGCGGGCATCGAAATCGACGTCGGCGTGCATGAAGAACGGGCCCAAAGGCTGAACGAGTTCTACGTCAAGCATCGCCTCACCAAGCGCCCCTTCGTGACGGCCAAGTTCGCCATGAGCCTCGACGGCAAAATCGCGACTCGCACAGGTGAGTCGCAATGGATCACCGGAGACGAGGCGCGCACACATGCGCATCGCCTCCGCCACATGCACGACGCGATCCTCGTCGGCGTCAACACGGTAATCGCTGACGATCCCGAGCTGACGGTGCGAATCAACAGCGAACGGTTGCGCCAGCCCCTTCGCGTCGTGGTCGATTCGCAGCTGCGGATCCGCCAGTCCGCCAGGATCGTCGGTTCCAACACGCTCATTGCGACCACGCGGCAAGGTCGTGTGGGATCAGCCGAGGTTCTTCGTCTGCCTGCCGCAGCCGACGGCCGCGTCTCGCTGCCGGCTCTGCTGGACGAGCTCGGCCAGCGCGGCATCCTGAGCCTGCTGGTCGAGGGCGGCGCCGAGATCCACGCCTCATTTTTCGCCGAGGGCCTCGTCGACAAGGTGTACGCGTACGTTGCACCTCGCCTTATCGGCGGCAAGGACGCTCCGGGTCCCTTGGGCGGGACTGGAGTGGAGCACCTGGCAGGGTCACCGCAACTCCACGAGCTGGATTTCGCCCGGCTGGGCGACGACCTCGTAATTACCGGGTACACAGATGTTCACCGGGATCGTTAGCGCCGTTGCCACGGTGGCTGTAGCGGACGCGGGCCGCATCGGTATCGACCATGCCTCAGTCGCCCGCCGCCTGAAGATCGGGGGCAGCATCGCTGTGAATGGCTGCTGCCTTACCGTGGTCAAGAAGAGAGGATCGGTCTTTTTCGCAGACGTCGTGCCTGAGACGCTCCGCCGAACCAACCTGGGCGCTCTGCGCAAGGGTGCCGAGGTCAACCTGGAGCTGCCTCTTAGCGCTACTTCGCTGCTGGACGGTCATCTCGTCCAGGGTCACGTCGATGGGACCGGTGCGGTCAGGTCGGTTGAACGTGCGTCGTCAGGTCGTGAGGTCACGATCGAGCTTCCTGAAGCCGTTTCCAAGTTCGTCGCGGTCAAGGGGTCAATTGCAGTGGACGGCGTGAGCCTCACTGTGGCGGCGGTGGACAAGCCCTCTGGCACATTCAAAGTCGCGCTGATCCCGCACACGCTCGAGGTCACGATCGCGCGCAGCTACAAACGCGGCTCGATCGTCAACCTCGAAGCCGACGTCGTCGCCCGGTACGTGGCGCGAAACCTCCACGGGTAACATTCCTCAAACAATGGGCCTGGCTACCGTGCCGGAAGCGATCGCTGACTTCAAGGCGGGAAAGTTCGTCGTCGTGGTCGACGATGAGGACCGCGAGAACGAAGGAGACCTTGTCGTGGCCGCCGAGCTGGTCACGCCCGAGCACATCAGCTTCATGACGCGTCACGGCTCCGGCCTCGTGTGCATGCCGGTCATCGCCAGACGCCTGGACGAGCTCGGAATTGCGCCGATGGTCGAGCACAACACGAGCCGCCTTGGTACGGCCTTCAGCGTGAGCATCGACGCCAAAGACGTCACCACCACCGGCGCCTCGGCCTATGACCGTGCCGCCACCATCCGCAAGATCCTCGATCCGTCTGCGAAGCCCGCCGACTTCGCCTCGCCCGGACACACTTTTCCTTTGCGTGCGGCCGAGGGTGGCGTGCTAACCCGCGCCGGTCAAACCGAGGCGGCAGTCGACCTCGCGGTCCTCGCCGGCCTCTATCCGGCCGGCGTGATCACCGAACTCATGAAGCCCGATGGCACCATGGCTCGCATGCCGGAGCTCGAGCGATTCGCTGGCGAGCATGGGATCAAGCTCATCACGGTCGAACAGCTCATCTCCTACCGCCGACGCAACGAAAAGCTGATCGCGAGGCGCGTTGAAGCAACCATCCCCATCGGCGACAAAGAGCCACGCATGTGGAAGCTGTACGCCTACGAAGATGTCCTCCGCCACGAGAACCACCTGGCACTGGTGCTCGGCGACATCGACTCAGCAAGGCCCGTTCTCCTGAGAGCGCATTCCGAGTGCCTCACCGGCGACATTTTCGGCAGCTTGCGCTGCGACTGCGGCGCGCAGCTTCAGGCCGCGATGGAGACGATTGCCGCCGACGGGACCGGCGTGATCCTTTACATCCGCCACCAGGAAGGTCGCGGTATCGGACTGCTCGACAAGCTGCACGCCTACAACCTCCAGGACACGGGTCTCGATACTGTCGAGGCGAACGAGGCGCTGGGTCACCCGGCAGACAAACGGGACTATGGCATCGGCAGCCAGATCATCTACGACCTCGGCGTGCGAAAGATCCGGCTTCTGACGAACAACCCCAAGAAGATTTACGGACTCGAAGGATTCGGTCTGGAGGTCGTCGAGCGCGTCCCGATCAGCATCAAATCCAATCCTCACAACGAGCGCTACCTGAAGGCCAAGAAAGACAAGCTCGGACATCTTCTCTAACGCGGTGGGGGAGAAGGGCGCCAAGCCGGACCTGAGCGGGGACGACCTCACCGTCGCTGTGGTTGTCGCGCGCTTCAATGAGGACGTGTCGAAAAGACTGTTGCGCGGTGCTCTAGCCGCCCTTGAAGTGCACGGAGTCAAAGATCCCGATGTCTTCTGGGTGCCGGGCTCGCTCGAGCTGCCGGTGACCGCGCTGGCCCTGGCGGAAAAGGGTGGCCACGACGCAATCATCTGCCTTGGCTGTGTGATCCGAGGCGAGACTTATCACTTCGAGCTTGTCGCCGGCCAGGCCGCCGCCGGCATCATGCAGGTGCAGCTCGACACGGGAGTGCCGATCACGTTCGGGGTGCTCACCACCGAAGACAAGGACCAGGCCCTCGCGCGGTCGGGCTTGAAAAACAACAAGGGCGCCGACGCGGCCGAGGCCGCAATCGAGATGGCTCACCTGCTTCGCTCGATCCAGGGCTAACGGCTCGTCGAAACAGCGGCGATGCTTCTGCCTGCTGGCACGACGACGAAGCCTTCGGTCGCGGCAGGTGTGCTGAAATGCTGCGCCGACCCCAGGCCAACGGAGTAGACGACTGCGCCCGACGACGGGTCGAGGGCAAACAGCGTTCCGGAGTTGTCGATCGCCCAGACAGCGCCCGCGGCGATGATCGGCGATCCGAGCTCCGGACGCGGAGCGCGCCACGCGACGTCAATCGTCCCGCTGTTCACCGACAGCGCATACAGGCCGTTGCCACATGGAACGTAAACCGTGGAGCCAGACCATGCAGTGCCGCCCCACGCACCCGAACATACTGCCTTGCTCGCGACCTGCCCCCCGATCCCGCCCAGCGCACCGGCCTTCAACACATAGGCAACTCCCTGCTTCCCGATCGCGACGACCGCGCCTAGCGCCGGCAGAACCGTTGCCCCAACCGAGCCGAGATCCGTGTCACTGTCGTTCAACGAGACCCAGTTCGCCGGGGCGAAGTAGGAGCGCACGGACTGCAGGTCCGGGGAAAGCTGGAGGACCGAGTTGCTGTAGTCGAAGGCCGATCGCGACTCGCCATTACCGGTGACGACGTACACGCTGCCATCGGGTCCGATCGTCGCCCCCTGCGGCGCCCAGATCCCCGCCTCGCGCGTGCTCGGCACCTTCCAGGCCTGCGCTCCACCGCCCCTCAAGGGCACCGCCACGACGTACCCGTGATACGCCCCGCAGTCGCCGTATAACCCGCCGAACGTCACGTAGACGTAGTCCTTGCCCAGCGTCAAAGCGCCGCGCTGCTGCTGTACCGACGGGTTGGACCCAGGTGGGTCGACGTCCTGTTGCGACAGCACAGATCCGTCTGTGAGGCTCAGCGTGAACAGCATGTGGTGGTGGGTGCGCAGAAATGCGACGACGTAGAGCCGACCGGTGCGCGGGTCAGCCGCCGGCGTGGCCGTGATTCCGGTCACCGGGGTGATGTTGCCGCACGGCAGCGAGCCTGCATCGACTGGATCGCCGAGGTGCTGCTTCCACACCACCGCTCCTGTGAAGAGGTCGAGCGAGTAGACGGTGTTGTTCTCGGTCGCCGCAAGCACATGGCCGGCGACGATCAACGGCGAGGCGTAAACGTCCCCATCGAGTGCGGCCTTCCAGGCCATGGCGGGAGAGTTCAGCGATGGCAAAGCGGGCCCAACGCCGGCACGCGCGCTGTCGTGGTGGTATTCGGTCCAGTCGGCCGCGAGGGCGGAGGGGGACGGGCCTGCGGTGGGATGTGGTGTCGGCGAAGGCACAGAAGAGACGTCCGAACCGCACGCGGCAACCACCAGAGCCAGAGCGAGAATCCCTGCCTTCACAGACCCCAGCTGAACTTGCGAAC
>DASRWV010000005.1:0-13465 GCA_035687505.1 Nitrosotalea sp. | reverse complement strand
GACTCGGCTGAACCTCCAGCTCAACGGCCCAGAGAAAGCCGTGAACTTTGCCCAGGGTTTCCCCGACTTCAGCACCGATGCCCGCATCCTGGATGCCGCGGCGAAGGCGCTGCGCGATGGCTTCAACCAGTACGCGACCACATGGGGCGCTCCGCAGCTGCGCAAGGCGGTGGCGAAGAAGTACTCCGCCGCCTGGGGGCGCGACGTGGACCCGGACGCCGAGGTCACCGTTTCGTGCGGCGCGACCGAGGCGATGATCGCCGCCATGCTCGCCGCCGTTGACCCCGGCGACGAAGTCATCGTGTTCGAGCCGTTCTATGAGAATTACGGGCCGGATTGCATCCTGAGCGGCGCCGTCCCTCGCTATGTGACTCTGCGCGCTCCGGACTGGTCATTCGACCCCGACGAGCTCCGGCGGGCGTTCACCGGCAAGACGCGCGCGATCGTGGTCAACACACCGCACAACCCGACTGGGAAGGTGTACTCAAAGGTGGAGCTCGAGCTCATCGCTGAGCTGTGCATCGAGCACGACGCGATCGCCATCACCGATGAGATCTACGAGCACCTCGTCTATCGCGGCCGGCACATCAGCCTCGCGACGCTGCCCGGAATGAGGGAGCGGACGATCACGATCAGCGGCGCGAGCAAGACCTATTCGGTGACGGGCTGGCGGATCGGCTGGCTCATCGCGCCGCCGGCCCTCAGCGCGGGCATTCGTAAAGTCCACGACTTCCTGACCGTCGGGGCCGCCCACCCTCTGCAGGTTGCGATCGCATCCGCGCTCGAGCTGCCCTCGTCCTTTTATGTGGAGCTCCTCGGCGACTACTCGGAACGCCGCGACGTGATCGTCACAGGGCTGCGGGAGTGCGGCTTCGAGGTCGAGGCGCCTGACGGCGCGTACTACGTGATGGCGGGGATCAAGGCATTCGGCTTCGATGACGATGTCGCGTTTGCCAGACACCTCATCGAGAAGGCGGCGGTCGCGACGGTGCCGGCGTCCAGCTTCTACCACGACCCCTCGCGGGGGCGCGGCCAGCTGCGCTTCAGCTTCCCGAAGAAGATCGAAACAATCGAGCGAGGCCTCGAGGCCTTGCGCGCTATGTCTAGGTCGTCCTCTTAAGAATTCCGGGCAGACTTCACGACGTCGGTGAAGTCGGCGGAAATCGGAGCGAAGAGATCGGCCCCGCGTTCGCAGCCGGTGACATCCACACCCGCGCCGGTAGCCGTGGGCGAACGGAGCTGCTGGTAGAAGTGGATCACGTCGAACTTTTGACCGCCGAGTTTGACAAACGCCTCGAGTCCGACGAATTTCGCCACAGAGTTGCACAGAGCATCGATGAACCTATCGGCGGCACGCATTACCGTCCAGCGCCCGGATAGCATCGTCGGATCCCACGCCTGGGCCCTCAGGTTGGCCACCCCGTCGTATCCCGCCGGCGAGTCGATGTAAGAGCCGCCACGCGCGCACGCTGACGACCAGACATAGTCCTTCGACCGCATGGTCGCGCCCACGGTCGCCAGGCTGCTGAATCCAAATCGGCTTCCCTCTCCGCTCGTGAAACACCGCTTGTCTTCCGGAGTGACCGTGAGCGTGCCCCACCGGCTCGGATAGTCGAAGGTGAAACCCAGGGTCGAGTCGTTGAATCGGGTCCACCCCGAGCGGACTGCGGAGGACGTGCTCGGCGAGGTGGAAGTCGTAGCTGCCGCGCCGCATCCAGCCAGAACGAGCGCCACGAGAGGTGCCAGCGAGATGTACCTCATCCCTCGATGGATAACGTGGCTGCAGGCAGACTCCGGTGCTGATCTAAAGAAAGAGCACCCCATCGTGGGGTGCTCTTTTATCGCCTGCGAGTCGTTTCGAGATTACTCCTCGGTGTAGTCGTCGCCGAACCAATACGTCCCCGTGAGCGCGTACATCCTCACGCCGCCGATGGGCGGGCCCACGGCATAAGTGGCATGGAAGCCAGCCAGCTCACCGGTGCCGCCCCAGTAGGTGCAGAGGCCGTATCCCGGTGGGAAGGCCGCCGGCAGGTGGTACGAGCACTGCCCGGTCGCGGTGCTTCCTTCCTCATCGTTGGCGATGATCGTCACCGGGCTCGAAAGAATGCCGCGGATGACGTGCGCATCCGTGTAGTAAGCACTGGCGCCTTCCAGGATCTTGAGGCTCGACCCACTGATGAGGCAGTAGCCCCCTGGGTTCGGCGGTGAGATCCTGATGTCGCTCCCAGCACAGGTCTTGTACGCGGTGAATGTCCCGGACTCATTCGCCAATGCCGAGGCGCTGAGCACCATTAGCAAAGCGACCGCGGTCGCGGCTGCGGTGGCGAATGCAACGACTTTCCGGATCGGACGATTGACTCGGGCATACATCGGCAGTTCTCCTTCTTCAGCCGGCTCTCGAGTCCCGCCGAATGAAGGAAGGCTATGCGGTCATGTCCGCGGCGACACCGGGGGAAACACGGGTCTTTTGCCTGGGCTGTGCTTCAGCCCTCGCTCATCGCGAGCGTGATCGCCATTTCGGGTGTCAGCGCTTGACCCTCCGCGCGCAGCCTGGATGAGGACTTGTGCCCAAGTTCTGACTCCAAACGGGCCACAAGGGCGGCCTCCCTTGGAGCCAGCGGCTCGTCGTATGACGCCTTGGCCCCGAGCGAGTTGCGGACGCGGTCCTGATTGGCCATAAGTTCTTCCGCACAATAGTGGAGCCGGAGCGCAGCCTGCTTCTTCCCTCGCTCCCCGGCCACGAATGCCAATCCATACAGGTACTGAGGCAAATGTTCGGGCAACCCCCAGCCCTCGTGATGACCCAGCGCCAGGGCGCTTAACCAGCACTGGCGGGCGGCATCAAAGTCGCCAACGAATGAATGAGCTTGCGCCAGCGTGTCCAGGACATAGGGCACGCGTGCCGGGTCGCGGCGGCGGCACACTTCAATCGATCGCTCGGCGAGGTCGAGGGCCTCGGTGGTTCTGTCCGCGGACAACATGCTCAACGAGATGTGGTTGAGCGCACGCGCCAGAGCCCATTCGTCGCCGTCCCGGCTGGAGGCTCGGATCACATCCTGCTGCACGCGTATGGCGGAATCGAGCTCGCCGAGCCTGCCGTGGAGCAGGGCCCTGCTGAGCATGAATTGATGCTTGAGCGGGGCACTCTCTTGCAATGCTTCGGCGTTGGCGAACCACGGCACCGCCTCGTCTTTGCGACCAAGCTCGGTGAGCAATGCCGCCTGGGCGAAAAAGGTCCAGCACAGCTCTGGCGAAGAATCGGGGTCGGCGGCCAATGCCAGCTCGTTCCAATGGAGCCCCTCCGCGGCTCGCCCGTGCCAGATCCAGGTCCACAACATGATGGCGCTGAGCCACGAAGCTCGTCGCGGATCGACTTTGAGCAGCGTGCTCAAAGCAGCCCGGACGTCGTCAATCATCGTTGCGGTCCGTGGTCGCAGCAGCGGACCTTGCAGGTGAACGATGTCGAGGCGCTCGACGAACCAGATCATTCGAAGTGCATGACTGAGTCGTGTGGCCTCCAGCTCTTCGGCGCCCCCAAGCTGGTCGAGGGCGAACGCTCGCAGGGTCTCGAGCAGCCGGTATCGCGTGCCGATCGGCGTTTGCTCGTGGACCAGCATCGAATGCTCGACGAGGGCGCTCAGCAGCACTGGCGATAACCAGGCGTCAACTGGCGCTACGGCTGCGGCATCGCCGGCGTCAAACCAGTTCGCGAATACCCCCAGCCGGCGGAAGAGTTCCTGCTCCTTGGGCTCCAACAGACGGTAGCTCCAGCCGGCGATCGCGCGCAGGCTGCCGTGCCTTTCGTCTGAGTGAACCTGCCATGAAGGGTCGAGCACGGCGGCCGCGAGCTGGTCCGCGCTCTGCACGCGCAGGCGTGGGACGACCAGCTCGATCGCGAGCGGCAGCCCATCCAGGCGGCGGCAGATCGCTGCCACTGCATTTGCGTTCGTCGCGTCGAGGCGGAAGCCGGGAGCTGCAGCCTCTGAACGATGCCTGAACAGCTCGATCGCTTCGTCAGGCTCCAGGGGCCGAAGGGCGAAGACCGCCTCACCTATCAGCCCGAGCGGCGTGCGGCTCGTGGCGACGATGCGCAGACCTGGGCAGGTAGCCAGGAGGTCCGCGGCGGCTGCGGCGGATGCCGCCAGCAGGTGCTCGCAGTTGTCGAGGACGAGCAGCACGGAGCGCTCGCGCAAGAGGTCGCGCGCAGCCCCCAACCGGTCTGGGGCGGTGCGGTTGTCACCAAGCGCGCGCGCAATGGCGTCGCCCACCAGTAAGGCATCGGCAACGGGCGCCAGATCGCACAACCAGATGCCTTGCGGAATGTCAGCTTGCAGCTCCTCGGCCAGACGAAGCACCAGCCTTGTCTTGCCCGTGCCCCCGGGGCCAGTGACAGTCACCAATCGGTGGGCCGCTACCAGATCGAACACGCTGCTTAACTCCCGGTCGCGGCCGACGAACGTGGTCAGTTGCGCGGGCAGGTTGCCGCGCGGACGCCTGCCCGCCACTGGCACGGCCGGCTCGACCTGAGAACGGCTCACCCATGCAGCCACCTGGCTGCGCGACGTGAAGCCGAGCTTGTTGAAGATCTGCTCGATGTGCCACTCAGCGGTCCGCTCGGAGAGAAAGAGGCGCTGGGCGATCTCGCGGTTGGTCAGCCCGAGCGCGACAAGCTCGGCTACCTCTTGGGCCCTACGGGTGAGCTTCACCACGGGCCGCACGATACTCTCGCTTTACTCCGGCGCGATCATTTCGGGGCGCGGGTCTTAACCCGGCTACATCTCATGCGGCGCGTCTACTACGGTAGACAGCTCAACGTTTTGCTTGGACCACAGGCGCCACGGTTCGAAAGAGTGCGCACCGACGCTCCCCAGCGCAGTCTTAACAGCCAGGGTTCACACAATGCTCCGCCGGTTCTAGGTTGGCGTCATGCGCAACCTGCTCCGAAAACCGCTGACCTGGATCGTGATCGGCGAATGCATCGTTGTGGGGGTACTGCTGGTGGTCGTCTGGAATGTGGTCGCGGCCTCAGTGATGCGGCACGCCGTAGGCGCGCCATTCCAGATCGCCGAGGCTCCGCCGAATCCATCCAGTAGCCGGCTGCCTGACGTGGTCCCGGTGACCAAACCTGCATCGCGGCCCCAGCTACCCGGGCTCAACCTCGACACAGGCTTCTGGCGGAACCACCTGAGCCTGCTGAACCGGGAGCAGGTGATCCTCGAGCAGATCGAGTGGCGCGTCGTTCACAACGCGATGAACGTGATTCGCCGCTACCTGGAGACCGTCGTCTTGCCTTCGATCAATCGCGCCGAAAGGGGAAGTGGCTAGCTCTTAGCCCTTCTCCGACGACATGACTACGTTCCCGTTGAGCGTTGCCCCGTCTTCGACCGTCAACCGCGCCACCTTCACGTCCCCGTTCAGCCGGCCCGAACCCCCGAGGGTCAGCCGCTTCTTCGCGGTGACGTTACCGTTGACCTGGCCGCGGACGTTCACGTTCGAGCCCTCGATCGAGGCCTGGACGGCGGCGGTCGAGTCGATCGTCACGTCCCCGCTCGCCTTGAGCTCACCTTCGACATTGCCCTGGATCTTGAGGTCGCCCTGGATGTCCAGGCGGCCGTTCAGGCTGTCGCGCGGGCCGAGGTTGACCACGTTGGTGCCGCCGTTCTGAGCCCCGGCGGGCGATTGAGTCGTCGACTCTTCAGTCTTGGCCATGATGGGAATCCTCCACAGGGTTGATCGTGCCTTCCATACTCTGTAGTCAACTCTGAGCGTTAAGCGTACTTGCGCCCCACAATCAAGCAGAGCTCTGGATGCGAGCGAGCTTGCATGGTAACAGGGTGCCGTCGGACGTAGAAGCAGGTTAAGGATCGGGGGCGAAGGGCCCCAGGATCCAGGTTTTTGGAGACGCTCGACCACCTTGATGGACCCGGATGCCTCAGATGAGATGATCGACCACCTGGTCGACTTTTTCGATCGCATTGCCCCCTCCTACGACAGCTGGGCCGGGGGGCAGCACGAAAGAGTCGCGGCCAGGCTGGTCGAGTGGGCGAGCCCGCAGAAGGGCGAGCACGTGCTCGACGTCGGGACCGGGACCGGCCTGGTCGCCCACCTCGTCGCGCCCAGGGTCAGCCCTGGCACCGTGATCGGCATCGACCTCTCCGACCACATGCTCGCGATCGCCCGCTCGAAGCGGAACAAGAACGTCCAGTTCCTCGGCATGGCCGCCGAGCGCCTCGTCTTCAAGCCCGAGACGTTCGACCTGGTCACGATGGGCGAGGCCCTCGCTTACCTCTCCGACCCCACCGACGCACTCGCCGAGGCGCATCGGGTGCTGCGCACGGGCGGCCGCCTCGCGGTGTCCGTTCAGCGGCGCAGCCTCAGCACCCGCGCCCAGGATCTCTTCTTCCAGGGCCTGGCGCCGCTCGCCCGACGCCACTACCTCAGCCTTCCCCGCTACAGCTCGGAGCGTTCGCTCTTTGGCGAACCGGAGGTGCTGCCGCAGCTCCTCGACGGCGCGAAGTTCGAGGTGACACGCGTGACCGAGATGGTCACCGGCGGCAGGTCCCGGGACGCTCGCGAGTGGATTGAGCTGATGACCGCAGCCGGTCCGCTTCCGTACACGCTCATCCATGCGCTGGGTCCTCGCTATCGGAGCGAGCTGGAGGCCGAGGTGGAATCAGCGATGGAGAGTCTGGGTGATCCCGACGACGCCTATCGCTACCACCACTCCTATCTGATCGCCGTCGCCCGCAAACGCTGACCAAGAGTCGCCACCATCACAATCGCCGATAGCGCGCACATCGCAGCCGCGACGCTGAAGATCTCGCGGTACTCCTGAAGGAACGCAGCCGCGACCAGCCGCGCGAGGTGATCGATTCGCGCTTTGAGGTCGGGGTCGGTCACCACCGGCGTGCCGAGGATCTGGTGAAAGCGATACAGGCCGAACGCGGTCAGGGCTGACAGCCCGACCAGCATCCCCATCGTGCGCGCGAGCACGACAAGGCTCGTCGCAAGACCATGACTCTGGTCGCGAGTGAGCGCGAGAACGGCGGCGGTCAGCGGTGCGATGACGAGGCCGAAGCCCAGGCCGCAGGCGGCGAGCGCGACGTCAGCCTGGCGCAGCGGCCCAAGCTGAAGCGCGAGAGCGTTGGCAGGCCAGGTCGACATCTGAAGAAAGGCCACCGCCGACAGCGCCATGCCGGCCACAGCCACCACGCGTCCTCCGATGCGGCCGGCCAGCCATCCGCCCAGCACCGCGCCCACCGGGATGCCGGCGAGAAAGCGCGAAAGCAAAAGGCCTGAGCCGAGCTGGTCGAGGTTGAACACCAGGCGGCCCAGCACCGGAACGTCGACGAGCGCGACCATGAGGGCGGCGCCGATCAAGACGTTGGAACCCGCAGCGCCGATGAACGCCCGGCTCCGCAAGAGCTCGCGCGGAACCAGGGGCTCCAGCCGGTGCACCTGTCGCCAGCCATACAGGGCAAGGAAGGCCGCGCTTGCAATTCCCGCCGGAATCAACAGGGCGCTGGTGGCGCGATGGTCTGGATCGTCGGGGTACAGCGCTACCACGAGAAGCCCAAGTCCGAGCCCCAGAAGCGCTGCGCTCAACCAGTCGATCGACGAGGTGGCGGACGCCGGCGCCGGCGCGGCGCGCCGCGTCGCGATCACAAGACCGGTGCCGAAGATCGCGGCGAGCGGCACGTTCAGCCAGAAGACAAAGCGCCAGCCGCCGGCGGATCCCGCCAGCGCGGCGAGGGTCGCGCCGTACAGGGGGCCGAACACGCTTCCTGCTTCCTGTAGTCCAGCCACCGAGCCGAGGGCGAGGGTCCGGGCGCTGTTCCGGTAGAGGTCCGCGGCCAGCGCCAGCGTCAGGGGCACGAGCCCGCCCCCACCCAGCCCCTGCAGCACCCGGCCGGCGACCAGCCACGGCAGGCCGGCGAAGCTCCACAGACCTGCGGTCGCGGTGATGGCGGATCCGGCGGCAAACGCCACCATGCATGCGGCGTACACGGGCGCGCGCCCGCGCGCATCGGAATAGGCGCCGAGCAAAGGCATGGCGACGACGTAGCCACCGAGAAATCCGGTCACTATCGGCGTGGCCTGCTCGAAGTGCTCGACGGTCAGGCCGACGTCGCCGATCATCGCCGGCAGGAGCGTGACCACGACGTACGCGTCCAGTGCCGCAACGAAGAGTCCGGCCCCCGCCAATGCAAGGAGCGCGGGACGGGGCACTACATCAGGGGTCCCCGCGAACTCAAGGCGAAGCCTGCGAGTTCGTGGGGCATCAAGGAGAGGGCGGCGTGATGTTGACCGGGGCGTCGAACCCGGAGATGTTCACCTCGACCGAGGCCGGCTTGCCTCCGTCGCCGAACGCGCCATCGAGGACTGCCTTGCGGATCAGGTGGTCGGAGGTTCCGACCCAGATCTGCGCGCTCACGTCGCCGCTCGAGCCGAGCTGCGCGAGCATGCCTTTGACCTGGTCTGCGCTGTAGGTCACGCTCAGCTTCTGCGTGTCCACATTGTTGAGCTTTTCGGCGCCGATGTATTTGGGGTTGCGGCCGGCCGGGATCACCGCCGGCAGACCGGTGGCCGGGTCGAAGAGCTTCGCCAGGTCTGGCATGGCCGCGGCCTCGCTTCCCGTGAACTCCTGGAAAGTTGAGAAGGGCAGATGAACGTAGACATGCCCACCGGAGATGAGGACCTCGAGCGAGATCGAGATGTCCTGCCGCTTCACCGTGTAGAAAGTGTCGCTGTCGGCCGGCATTCGCACCGAGGTCTTCGCGGAGACCAGCGTGAAGCCCTGAAAAGTGATCGCGCCCTGCTTGAACGCGAGGGTTGCGGTGACGGTCTTCAACTTGGCCATCGCGGTACCGGCGGCGCGCAGTGTCGCGGCCGCGTCGACCTGCGTCGGGCTTGCCTGGCAGGCCGCAAGCACTGCGAGCGCCACGAATGCGATCAGTCCCCTCCTCATGTCCGCTTGAACACTACTTCTCATCATTGGCCGCACGCACGATGAGGCGGATGGGCCGGTCGTAGAACAGGTAGTCCCACGCCCAGTTCACGAGCACGACGATTCGGCTGCGGAAGCTGATCACGTTCACGAGATGGACGCCAAGCCACATCAACCAGCCCAGGAACCCGGTCAAACGAACTGGCCCGAGCTGCGCCACCGCGGAGTTGCGACCGATCGTGGCCATGATTCCGGGGTCCTTGTAACGAAAGTTGGTCGCGCCGTACCCGCGCAGCACATCCTTGATCGTGGTGGCAACGTGCCGGCCCTCCTGCATCGCAACCGGGATGAGCATGGGCAGCGGAGCGCCGTTATCGACCGGACCCGCGAGATCACCGATCACGAACACCTCGGGATGCCCAGTCGCCTGCAGCGTCGGAAGGACCTGGACTCGTGCCTGCCTGCCAAGCGAAAGGCCGAGGACGCTCCCCACCTCTGAAGCTCGCACACCGGCGGTCCAGATGACCGTCGATGCTGGGATCTCGTGCCCGTCCGCGAGTCGGATCGAGCCCGAGGTCACGTCCGCGACCTTGGCCTTCAGCAAGACTTCGACGCCTTTCTTCTCCAGGGACTTGCGCGCGGCCTCGCGCAACGGCTCGGCGAACGGGGCGAGCAAGAAACCCGCGGCCTCGAGAAGCACCACACGCACCAAGCCGAAGTCGAGGTCGCGATAGTCCTTGCTCAAGACAAGACGAGTCAGCTCGGCGAGGGCTCCCGCCATCTCGACTCCGGTTGGTCCGCCTCCGACCACCGCGAAAGTGAGCAGGGTCCGCCGCCGCTCACGATCCTCCGTCCACCTGGCCTCTTCAAAGCGCATCAAGATGCGGTTTCTGATCGCCAGGCCTTCGTCGAGGTCCTTCAAGCCGAAAGCATGTCGCGCCAGCGATGCATTGCCGAAGTAATCGCTCTGGCTGCCTGAGGCCAGGACGAGGTAGTCGTAGTTCAGTGGCCCGTGGTCCGTCAGCAGCTGACGCTGCTCGAAGTCTGCGCCGGTGATCCTCGCGAGCAGGAAGTCCGCGTTGTGCAGCGGCCGGATCAGCTGCCGCACCGGGCGGGCGATCTCACCTGGGTCGAGAACCGCGGACGCGACCTGGTAGAGCAGAGGCGTGAAGAGGTGGTAGTTGTTGCGGTCGACGAGCAGCACGTCGACCGGCGCGTTCTTCAAACCTCGTGCGCAGGTTAGGCCGCCGAAGCCGGCGCCGGCGATCACCACCCGCGGCCGGGTCACTTTTCCGGAGGCTTGCGGAACCGTCCCGTGCCACTCCGCCGCCGGTTGGCCATCTTCTCCAGGGCGACCCCTCCACCCGTGGCTTCGAGAAGTGACTTCGGCAGCTTCTGCTTCTTCTTGAGCACCGGCCCCCACAGATCGCCGTGCTTGGCGACGCGTTTGAGGACTTGCTCCGAGTCGAACACGAGCAGGCTCGGGTCCTTCTTCTTCAGACAGTTCTCGACCTCATCCCACGTCACCGGCGTGGACACAGTCGGCCGCGCGCGCGCGCGCAGCGAGTAGACGTTCACTGTCGTCTTGTATTGATCGTTCTGGCTCCAGTCGATGAGGACGCGACCGGTGCGGAGCTCCTTCAGCTGCTTGTGCACGACGAGGTCCGGATGCTGCTCCTCGAACAGCTGCGCGAGTCCCTTCGACACCACCTTCGTCTCGACGTACGTGACCTTCGTGTTGAGCGGGACGTACAGCTGCAGACCCTTCGACCCTGAAGTCTTCGCGCAGCACTCGAGGCCGTGCTCCGCGAACACGTCGCGCAGCATCAACCCGATCCTGCAGCACTCGACGATGGTCGCGGGCGGCCCTGGGTCGAGGTCGAAAACCAGCGTCCGCGGCTCGGGCAGGTTCTGGGCCAGCGAGAGCGAAGTGTGAAATTCGAGCGTTGCAATTTGCGCGAGCCACACGATCGTCGGCAGGTCCTGACACAGGCAGTAGTACATGTCGCGGTTGTTGCCCCCGCTCCACACGGTCGCTGTCTGCACCCACGGTGGACGGTGCTTCGGGCAATTCTTCTCGTAAAAGAACTCGGCGTCGACGCCGTTTGGGTACCGCTTGAGCGTGAGGGGGTGATCGCGAAGATGCGGAAGGATCGCGGGCGCGATCCGCGTGTAGTAGTCGATGACCTGGCCTTTGGTAAACCCAACCTCGGGATAAAGGACCTTCTCGAGGTTGGTCAGCTTGAGCGTGCGCCCTTCGATCTGGACTTCGACCTCGGTGCTCTTAGCCAACTCGCTTAAACCATAACCAGACCGAAATCGAGAGATTAATGGGCGCTGGTAGGTTGCGCGGGGGCGCCGACTGGAGAACCACCCAACAGCGCTCGGCGGCGTGCGACGTTAGGCGGATGCGTCGAGCCCCACAGCCTGAGGGGTAGGGGCATCAAATAAGGCTTGAAAGTGGCGAGCCAATCAAAGAATGCGACGGCAGTATGGGGGTTGCCGACCAGCGTCAGCGCCATGCGGTCCGCCTGGTACTCGTGCCTCCGGGCAACGAACAGGATGATCGCCCTGGGCGACAGCAATGCGGCGAGCCAGATCACAGACTCGATCAGCAACAGCCACGGGTTTGCGTCGTGGACGATCTGTGGGATTGAGACCGCAAAGAACCCGATGCCAATGAGCGGAGTCGTGGCCATCAGCGCGAAGCCCAGGCGTCGGATGATTCGTCGATGGCCGAGCGCGATGTGTGCAACCTCGTGTGCTAGCACAAACAGGAGGGCCGGCACTGGCGCATCCAGCATCCGCGGTTGAAACACGATCCAGAAACCGTCACGCCGGCGTTCAATGCGGGCCAACGCTGGCGACGGCTTGCCGCCCACCTCGACTCCGCGCACTTCCACCTGAGCGATTTCCGTCAGGCTACGGAGAAATAGGGCCGATACGGTTAACGCGGAAGGAATAGCCGCTGCAGGAACACTCATGTCTCAGCTCGTGTCACCTTCGCGCACCACCTCACTCGCCGGCTTGTCGGTCCGCAGGCCCTTGAACGCCGGCGCGCGCAGCTGCCCCGACCTGGTCCACTCGACGAACTCGAACTCGCCCACCAGCTCGGGCTTCACGAAGTGCGCGCCCTTGGGCGGCGTGCCCCTGTCGAACGGACTCGTTTTGCGCTCCAGGGGTTTCAGCAGCTTGCTGAGCTTTTCGAGCATCTCGTCAGTGAAGCCTGTGCCGACCTTGCCCGCGTACACGAGCTCCCCCTTGTCGAAATAGCCCACCAGCAGCGCGCCGGGATAACCGCGCCGCTTGCCCTCGCCTTCGAGCCAGCCGGCGATGACGAGCTCCTGGCCCATGCGGTTCTTGATCTTCTGCCAGACGCCGCTGCGCTTGCCCGGCTCATAGGGCGAGTCGAGCCTCTTGGCCATGATCCCCTCGAGCCCCGCCTTGCGGCTCGCCTCGAGCATAGGGAGCCCTCCTCCCTTTTCATAAGGCGGCGTCTGCCACGAGGCGCCTTTCAGCTTCAACGCTTCGAGCTTCCTGCGCCGATCCACGTAGGTTTCTTTCAGCAGCGAGTGCCCGTCCTGCCACATGACGTCGAAGATCATGTAGGTGACGGGCACCTCTTTCATCTTCCGGCGGATCTCGGTCTCGGAGGTGAGGCCCATGCGCTGCTGGATCTCTTCGAAGCTCGGGCGGCCCTTGTCGTCCAGCGCCACGACCTCGCCGTCGAGGATGACCTGCTTCGAGCCCAGCGCCCTGCCCATCGCGTGGATCTCCGGGTAGCGTGCCGTGACCGTTTCGCCGCTGCGGCTCAGCAAGCGGACGGTGCCGCCGTCGACGTATGCCTCGGCCCGGATGCCGTCCCACTTGAACTCGAAGCCCCACGCGTCGTCGGGCGTCGGCGGCTTGTTGACGAGCCTGGCGAGCATCGGCTCGATGCGCGCCGGCATCGGCTTGCGCTCGGGATCCTGCGGCGGGTCCATGCGGTGGATCATCCAGTTCTCGCCGTTGGTCCGGAACAGAACGTACTTGCCCTTCAGCTTCTTGCCGTGCAGGACGACCATGACCTCGCGGTCGGAGAATTTCTCGGCCTCGTAGGTTCCTTTGTCCCAGATCAGGACCTTGCCGGCGCCGTAGTTGCCCGCGGGAATGTCGCCGTGAAAGTCGATGTAATCGAGCGGGTGGTCCTCGACGTGGACCGCGAGGTGGTTTGTCTTCGGGTCCATGGGCACGCCTTTCGGGACCGCCCACGAGACGAGCACGCCGTCGCGCTCGAGCCGGAAATCCCAGTGGAGCCGGCGCGCGTGGTGCTCCTGGACGACGAACCGCGGCGCTTTAGTCTCCTTACGGGGGACCTTGGCGCCGGGTTCCGGTGTTTTCTTGAAATCGCGTTTGGCCTCGTACTCGGCGAGCTTCTTCGCCATCAGATAGAAGGTTAGGCTACCGCCGCTTGCTCCTCGGCCCGATGGGCCTCGGCGGAGGGCTTGTCCGCGCGGACGAAGAACGTGCCTGCGGCAA
>DASRWV010000004.1:0-16779 GCA_035687505.1 Nitrosotalea sp. | reverse complement strand
CAAGCCCAGAAAACGCGGTCCCGCCTCGATCACCGTGACCTTCGACCCAAGCCGCGCGAACGCCTGGCCCAGCTCCACCCCCACCGCGCCACCGCCCAACACAGCGAGCGAAGCGGGACGCTCGCGCGGCAGCGTCGCCTGGCGGTTCGTCCAGTACTCCACCTTGTCGAGGCCAGGGATCGGAGGAATCGCCGCGGTGCTCCCGTTCGCGATCACCACCGCCTTGCGTGCAACCAGCTGCTCGCCTCCCACCACAACGGTATGGAGATCGACCAACGAGCCGGCGCCGCGGATCAGCTTCGCCCCCGTCGCCTCCAGTGCCGCCGCCGCCCCTGTGTCATTCAGGTCGCGCGCCATCCACAGCACGCGCTTGGAGACCTTCGGAAAGTCGATCTCCCACTCCACTCGCGACGCGGCCAGAACGCGAGCGCGCGCGGCCTCAGCCAAAGTCTCGCCCGAACGCAGCAGCGTCTTCGAGGGCATGCATCCCCAGTACGGGCACTCGCCGCCCACCAGCTCGCGCTCGACGACCGCCAGCGACAATCCGCTCCCCTGCAGGCCGCCCGCGATCGCCTCACCCGCGACACCGCCGCCCAGGCACACGACGTCAAATTCCTGTGGCAACCTGCTCACCTCCTTGACTACCCGTCCGCGTGTCGCAGCGATTCCAGCAGCGAAGTCGCGGTGAAAGTACCGACGTAACGCTCGCCCTCGTACACGGCGACATGTTCGGTCGGGCTGGCCAAAGCAGCCGCAAACGCTTCCGACAATGTCGCGGTCACCTGCACCCGCGGCTCACCCGGCAACGGGCCCGACACCGGATGCTCCAGCGAAGCAGTATCGATCACGGCCACTGACATCCGCCGGATCAAACGATCGCGCCCCAAAAACTCCGCCACGTAGTCGTTGGCGGGCCGGGTCAGGATCGTTTCCGGCGTGTCGTATTGGGCGATGCGCGCCTGCATCTCCATCAGGCAGATCCGATCCCCAACCATCACCGCCTCGTCGATGTCGTGAGTGACGAACACCACCGTCTTGCGCATCGAACGCTGGATGTTGATGAACTCGTGCTGCAAGCGCTCGCGCGTGATCCTGTCGACAGCCCCGAACGGCTCGTCCATCAAAAGGATCGGCGGGTCCGCGCCCAGCGCGCGCGCGAAACCCACGCGCTGGCGCTGCCCGCCCGAAAGCTGGTGCGGATACCGATCGCGATACTCGGCAGGGTCCAGCCCCACCAGCACCAGCAGCTCTTCTACTCGCGCCTTGATCCGCGCCTTGTCCCACTGCCACAGCCGCGGCATCGTGGCGACGTTCTCGCCCACCGTCATGTGCGGAAAGAGCCCCGTCTGCTGGATCACGTAGCCCATCTTCAGCCGCAAATGCGGAGGGTCGACACCACGCGTGTCCTCACCGTCGACCAGGATCCGACCGTGGTCCGGATCGATCAGCCGGTTGATCATCCGCAGCGTCGTCGTCTTGCCGCACCCCGACGGCCCGATCAGCACGCACGTCTGCGCGGTCGGGATGTCGAGGGTCAGGTCGAGCACCGCGTTCGACCCGCCGGGGAACTCCTTGCTCACGTGCTCCAAGCGGATCACCGCGTCAATTACCGTAGTTGAATGCCGGTCGACCCGTGGATCAACTGGGACTGGCTCTCCACTCACGTGCACCTGTTTCTTGCCGCCCTGCAGGAGCACGTGATCCTCACCCTGATCGCCGTCGGGGTGGCGCTGGCGATCTCGCTTCCTCTTGGGGTGATTGCGCATCGCTGGCACGCATTGCGCAATCCAGTGCTGACGGTGTTCGGGATTTTCTACACGATCCCGTCGATCGCCCTGTTCTCGCTGCTCGTCCCGTATACAGGCCTTGGCACGCTGACCGCCGAGATCGGCCTTGTCGGCTATGCCGTGTTGATCCTGGTCCGCAACGTGGTGGTCGGCCTCGAGGCGGTGCCGGCTGACATACTCGACGCCGCCAACGGCATGGGCTACCGGCCCATGGCGCGTCTGCTGCGCGTCGAGCTTCCCCTCGCGCTGCCGTCGATCTTCGCCGGCATCCGCATCGCGACAGTGACGACCATCGGGCTCGTCACCATCACCGCCGTCATCGGCATGGGCGGTCTCGGGGAGCTGATCCTGGAAGGGTTGGTCAACAACTTCCACACCCCGCTTCTCGTCGCCACCGTGCTCTCGGTCGTCCTGGCGCTCGTCGCCGACCTATCGTTGGCTGCGGCACAGCGGCTGTCACTGCCCTGGGCGCGGACGGCTTAAATGTCGACGCTCGCCAATGTGCTGCGCTGGTTCCTCGATCCTTTGCACTGGAGCGGGTCGGACGGCATTCCGACACGCCTCGTTCAGCACATTCAGCTATCGGCCGAATGCGTGTTGATCGGAGCGTTGATCGCCCTCCCAATCGGCATTCTCCTCGGCCACTACGGCCGGTTCGGCAACTTGGCCATCAACGTTTCCAACGTCGGGCGCGCGGTGCCGTCGTTCGGCATCCTCGTGATCGCATTTCAGGTCTTCGGCCTGGGAGACCTTCCCATCATCATCTCGCTCACCGCGCTGGCCATTCCACCGATGGTCACCAACAGCTACGTCGCCCTGCGCGAGGTCGACGCCGACATCAAGGAAGCCGCCCGAGGCATGGGCTACCGCGAATTCGCGCAGGTCCTTCGCGTCGAGTTACCACTCGCGGTACCGCTGATCATGGCGGGCGTCCGCACCTCCGCTGTCCAGGTCGTCGCCACGGCGACACTGGCCGCCTTGATCGCGGGCGGAGGCCTCGGGCGCTACGTCATCGACGGCCTGGACCAGCAGGACTACACGAAGCTGTTCGCCGGGGCGATCTTGGTGGCACTCCTGGCGCTCGCGACCGAGCTCGCGCTGGCAGCCTTGGAGCGGGCCCTGGTGCCGCGGGGCATTCGCCTTCTACGGGCTCCGACAGCTCAGCGCGCCACCACCTTCAAGGTGGCTTAGTGGAAGAATCAGTCATTGGCGGGTGTTGGATTGCCTGATCGGCCACCTCAAGGAGACATTCGCATGAATTGGAAATTGCGCCCAGCCTACCTGGCGACCGTCGTGGCGGCCGTCATTTCGATCGCTGCCTGTGGCGGCACCGCGGCGCCGGCGTCCAAAGGCACTCTCACGGTCGCCGGCTTCAAGTTCTCGGAAGGCAGCGTGCTGGCCCAGCTCTACGGCCAAGCACTTGTTCACGACGGCTACACGATCAACTTCAAGCTGAATCTCGGCACGCGTGAGGTGGTGGGGCCCGCCATCAAGACGGGCCAGGTCGACCTCTACATCGGCTATGCCGCGACGGACCTCGAGTACTACAACCAGGCCGCGGGCGAGGCCAGCGGCGATGTGATGGCGACCACCGCAAAGCTGAACAGCCGCCTCCAACCGCTTGGATTGCAGGCGCTGACGCCCTCGTCGGCACAGGATCAGAACGGCTTCGCGATGACCCAGGCAAACATCACCAAATACAAAGTGACCAAGCTGTCCGACCTGACGCCGATCGGAAATCAGCTGGTGCTGGGCGCGGGTCCGGAGTGCCAAACGCGGGTGTTCTGCCAGATCGGGCTGGAAAAGACGTACGGCATCAAGTTCAAAGCGTTCAAGGCGCTCGACACCGACGGCCCGCTGACCCGAGCGGCGCTCAAGAACAACGACATCCAGGTCGGCCTGGTGTTCACCAGCGACGCCGACCTGCAAAGCCTCGGGCTGGTTGCGCTGGAGGACGACAAGCACCTCCAGAACGCCGACAACGTGGTCCCCATCGTCCGCACGAAGGTCGCCTCGGCTGAGGTGACCAAGGTCCTTAATGCGGTCAGCGCGGGCTTGACGACCGCGGACCTGATCCAGTTGAACGCCAAGGTGCAGATCGATCACCTGGACGCCGACGCCGCGGTCAAGGCCTACCTGCAGGCGCACAACTACTTCAGCTGATGCGGCAGGACACCGGGCTCGCGGACTTCGAGGCCGCGCGCAAGGAGTGGGAGGCGGCGTTCGGGCAGGTGCCCGACGCCGCTCTCGCGTACCTGAAACCCGGCGACGACTACGCCCTCGGCGGTCTGCAGGTCCACGTCGTCTGGGTGCTCACCCACTACCGCCGCGTGATGGATTGCATCATCGCCGGCGGCTTTGCGCAGCTCGGTCCGCAGGACGGGCCCGGAGACGCCGAGGCCGCCGGCAAGAAGGCAAAGGCCGGGCTCGAGACCCGCGAGCGGGCGAAGTCCCTCGACGAGATGGGGCGCCTGCACGCCGCCGTCGTGGCCGCCGTCACACGTCTGCCCGAGAGCGACTGGTCGCGCAAGTGCCCCGTCGTCTACGGCGCCGGCCAGGACCCTTACCCGACCAGCCCGGAGGACATCATCGAGTGGCTGCGCGATCACTATCGCGAGCACGTCCAGCAGAGCGCGGACCTCATCGGAGACTGGGAGGCGTCGCGCTAGGGGCCGCGCCCCATCCATTCGGCTGGCGACAAAGTGACTTGTGTCACGTATATCCATGCCATGGCTGCGCAAGTAGAGGCGCAAGGCGATTCGAGAGGCGGGGCGAACGGCGCCTTCTACAATCGCCCCGGCGTTGCAACGGTGTTGTGGGACCCGACGATCCAGGCCGTGACGACCGAATGGCATGGGTGGGCTGACCGGGCCGAATTCATTGCCGTGCTCGAGGCAGGTCTTACTGCTCTGACGACGCACCACAGCTCACGAGGACTAGTCGACAGTCGCAGGCAGCGAGCACTCCCGTGGCCGGATCAAGACTGGGTCAGCCAGCAATGGTTCCCGAAGGCTTTGGCAGCTGGTCTGACGCGACTAGCCCTTGTCATCCCGGAAAGCGCGCTGGCCATGATGAGTATCGAGGACGTCGTCAGCCGGGTTCGGGGCACTCTCGACGTTGTGTACTTCGGGACGGTCGCCGAGGCTCGGGAATGGCTCACCGGACGTTAGAGTCTGGACCCACGTATACCCTGACCATGACACCGTACGGCGAGGGGCAAAGCGAGGCGGATGAAGTCTTTTTCAACCGCCCCGGCGTGGCGACCGTGAAGTGGGACCAGACGATCCAGGCCGTCTCCACCGAGTGGCAAGGCGGGGCGGACCGCGCTGATGTCCTTGCCGTTTTCGACGCAATTCTTCGGGCCCTGAAGAAGCACCACGCTTCGCGCGGGCTGATCGACACCCTCAGGCAGAAGGCGCTCTCGCAGAAGGATCAAGACTGGGTCCTCCAGGTCTGGTTCCCGCAAGCTCTCGCGGCCGGCCTGAGGCGATGGGCGATAGTCATGCCGGAAAGCACACTGGCGATGTTGAGCGCCGAGGACGTATCGAGCGGAGTTCGGGGCACCATGCTGGATGGTGCGCTCTTCCCGTCGGTTGCCGAGGCCAGGAAATGGCTGACGCGGCCTCGATGACCCGGGGCAGCACGGCGGTAGCGAACCCATAGGTTCGGCTGGCGTAAAAGCGCCGGCGCTCACGTATACCTTGCCAAATGTCGCCCGAAGGTGAAAAAAGGGGTGAGGCGGACAACGTGTTCTTCAACCGCCCCGGCGTGGCCACCGTGTTGTGGGACCCGGCGATTCAGGCAGTGTCCACCGAATGGCACGGCTGGGCGGACCGGGCTGAATTCGTCGCAGTGCTCGAGGCAAGTCTTCGTGCGCTCAAGAAGCACCACGCTTCAAAAGGGCTTGTCGACAGCCGCCGGCAGAGAGCCCTCCCGTGGCCCGATCAAGACTGGGTCAGCCGGCAGTGGTTCCCGAAAGCCATCGCCGCCGGCCTGAGTCGATTGGCCCTGGTCGTCCCGGAGAGCGAGCTGGTGATGAAGGGCATCGAAGAGGTGGTGAGCACAGTTCAGGGCACCAGCTTTGAGGTCGCGTACTTCGCGACGTGTGCTGAGGCCTCGAAATGGCTGACTCTCAAGGCAGTCGATTCACCCACCCCGGCGTCGAGTATTTCGTAGCCACCAGGCGCCGCGCCGCGTCGACCTCCGCGGCTGAAACCTCACTTTGTCGAACGTGGAACACGTGAGCGAAGTAGCGCTCGAGATGTGCCGCCACCTCGGCGCACGACAGCGACGTGAACCACGACAGCGGCGACACCGGCTTGTCTGCGCTCCGCACGCCTGTGGTCGAGAGGGACGGCCGGCCGACCCGGATGAGCCGCGGCAGCAGCTCCACATCCATCGAGTGGGCGATGGTCGTGTGATGCAGCACAAACCCTCTCCGGCGCGCCTGCGCCGCGCCCGCGATCTTGCCGCGCGGCGAGATGATGTCGTTGATCTCGCGATAACCGGCCGGGACGCCGAGCTCGACGAAAGCCCGCACCGCCCAGTCGTCAAGCACCGCGTACGACTTGCGAAACGAAACGCCGGCCACGAGTGATTCGGGCACGTACATCGAGTAGGTGATCGTCCGACCAGGCTCGCACAGCATGGTGCCGCCGCCGCTCATGCGTCGCGTGACGACAAAGCCGAGTTGTTTCGCGGCGACGCCGTCGACTTCGTTGAGCACCGATTGATGCGAGCCGATGACCAGCGCGGGCTCGATCCACTCCCAGATCCGCAATGTCGGGCGGCGCGCGCCGGCGATCACCTGCTCCAGGAGCCCTTCATCGAGGGCCATGTGCATGTGAGCCGGGAATGGCGATGACGGGATCAGGTCCCACTCGACCTCATCCATTTGTTGCTCGTGCACTGGTTGCACTGCGGCAAAGTATTCCGGATACAGATGGACAGGCGAACGCTTTGGACGCTCTATGCCGGAAACCTGCTGACCCAGGTCGGCCTGTGGTTCTTCCTGCCCCTGCTGCCGATCTTCATCACCCGCCGAGGCGGTTCGCCCGCGCTTGTCGGGGTCGTGTTCGCCGCCGGACTCTTGGCCAGCGCCCTGATCCGCTACCCAGCGGGGTGGGCCGCGGACCGCTGGGGCACGCGGCCCGTGCTCCTTGGCGCGATGGCGCTTGATTCGTTCTTATTCCTGGCTTACCTGCTGCCCCTGCCGCTGCCGGCCTTCGTGGTTCTGCGCTTCTTACACGGTGCCGCGGCTGGCGCATACTGGCCGGCCGCGAACGGCCTGATTGCGCAGCTCACCGCCAGCGACCAGCGCGGCCGGGCATTCGGCGTCATGCAGTCCACCTCGGTGGCGGGTCTGCTCATCGGCCCTGGGTTGGGCGGGTTCATCGCCCTGTTCAACCTCAGCGCGGTCTTCGTCGTCTCGGCTTGCGTGGCTGCCGTCGCGACGATCGCGCTCACTCGGCTGCCCAACGTTCGCGCGGAGGTGGCTCCCGAGGCGCCGGTAGGAGCCCTGCTCATCGTTAGACGACTCATGCCTCTGGTCCTTCTTGGCGCAGGAACGTCGTACATGATCGGCACCTTCGACACGATCTGGTCTCTTTACATGACCTATCGCGGTGGCGATACGCTGGCGGTCGGCATCTCATTCGTCACGTTCGCGATTCCCGCCGTGCTGCTGAGCGCGCGCGCGGGCGCGCTGGGCGACCGCCTCGGTCCGCGCCGGCTGGTGGTCACCGCTCTAATCGCGACCGGGTTCTTCGCCGCCCTGTATCCATTCATTGCGTCTGTACCTTGGCTGATCGCGCTGGGGCTGATCGAGGGCATATTCACGGTCTCGGGCGGGCCGAGTCTCATAGCCGAGGTCAGCCGCACCGCAGCGCCTGGTTATCAAGCACGTACGCAGGGCGTTTACCAGACCGCGATGACATTTGTCGAGATCGTCGCTGCACTCGCTGGCGGCGCGCTGTTCGCGCTCAGCCCGACGTATGCGTTCCTCGCCGTCACGGCGGTGTGTTTGCTCGGAGTGGCCACAGCGTTGAGGCCCTGGAGCGCACGCTCTCAGCCCGCCGCGGAGGTGCGGTGAACACCGACCCCATCCAGATAGTCCCGCTCCACCGTGAGGCCCTGGCCGCGCCCGTCGCGACGGCCAAACTCACCTATCGCGGCGGGCCGCTGCTCACGGCTGTCGAGGTCTTCACGTTCTTTTGGGGCTCTGCCTGGCAGGGTCAGCAGGCGACTCTGGTCGACCAGATCAACCAGTTCTTCGACTTCATCCTGACGAGCGACCTCCTCGATCAGCTCGCCGAGTACAGCGTGCCGGGGATGTCGATCGGACACGGCTCCCGGAGCGGAACCGTGATCCTCGGCGGAGACGTCCCGAGCACAGTCGACGACAGCGACATCCAGAGCCTTATTCAGCAGGAGATCTCGAACGATGTTGCGGTGCCGCAGCCCGCGCCGAGCTCGCTCTACTTCGTGTTTCTTCCGCCGGGGGTCACGCTCACGATGAATGGCGGAGCCTCGTGCCAGAACTTCTGCGGCTATCACCGCAGTTTCCACTTGGATGGTTTGGGCGATGTCTTCTATGCGGTGATGCCTTACCCCGATTGCGCGGGATGCGTCGGCGCGTTGAGGGTGCTGGATGCGCTCACGTCGACCAGCTCGCACGAGCTGTGCGAGGCGATCACCGATCCCGTGCCCGGCCAGGGCTAGTATGACGATCAGAACGGCGAGATCGGCGACATCTGCGCCTGGCAAACCAAGACACTTGGGCCATACGCGGTGCAGCTCGAATGGTCCAACCAGGCAGGCCGGTGCTTATGAAAAAGAAAGTGCCCACCAAACGACGTCCGGCGCCAAAACCAAAACCGGCGAGTGGCGGAGGCGGAGGCCCCATCAAGCACGTGGTGATCATCGTCAAGGAGAACCACGGCTACGACAACTACTTTGGGCAGTATCCGGGCGGCAACGGGGTCACCATGCCGAACAGCCCCAACCCGCCGCCGAGCGACCCCAATCACCGCCACGCCGCCTGGCTCACCCGCGACAAAACCGCGGCCCGCGTCGAGTTTCAGCAGAAGGACATCCCGCATTACTGGAGCTACGCGAGCCAGTTCACCCTTTGCGACAACTACTACACGGACGTGGCAGGGCCCTCGACGCCCAACCACCTGATGCTGATCATGGCCGACTCCCCACTCGTCGACAATCCGTCGCGCAGCTACCGGACCAATCCAGGCCCGCCTCTTTACGACAAGCCCTCCCTGCCCGCGCAGCTGGACAAGGCAGGACTGACGTGGGGCAACTACAACGGATACGCGTTCCAGTTCATCAAGTACGCCGCCGGCAAGAACAAGAAGACATCTGCACAGTTCGCGGTCGACGCCGCGGCGGGCAAGCTGCCCTCCGTCTCATGGGTTTACGCGGACGGAACCTTGAGCGAGCATCCCGCCGACACCCCGGCCGAGCGCACCGCCGGCGCGGGCAACGTCACCAAGGGAAGCGACTGGACCGCGGCCCAGGTCCAGGCGATCGTCAAAGGTGGCTTTTGGCCGGACGTCGCCATCTTCATCACCTGGGACGACTGGGGCGGCTGGTGGGACCACGTGACGCCACCCAACGTCGAGAAGTGGACCGATGGCACGCAGTTCCGCTTCGGCGGACGCGTGGGCTGCCTGGTGCTCAGCCCTTTCGCGCGCAAGGGCTACATCTCGAAAGCGAAGCACTCGCATGTCAGCCTCATCAAGTTTTGCGAGAACAACTTCGGGCTCCCATCGCTCAACGCCCGCACGACCGCAGCGGACGGGATGGAGGACTGCTTCGACTTCAAGCAGACACCGCTGCCTCCGCCTCACTAACGAATGTCGTCGAGCGCCCGCCAGCCATAGGACACCTCTTCGAGCGTGGTGGTCCCGACCGTGATCGGCTGCTCCCGCACGTATGTGCCACCGAGGTGCTCGTAGAACCCGCGCGCTCGAACGTTGTCGCGCAGCACCCACACGATCATGTCTGGCAGGTTCATCTGGCGCAGCGCGCCAGCCACCGCGCGGACCAGCTCGCGTCCGTGCCCGCGCCGCTCGGCGGTGTCGAGGAGGTAGATCGCGTAGAGCTCGCCCTCAAAGCCGTGCTCTCCCGCGCGCTCGCGCCCGCCCGACGCGAAGCCGACGATTCCCTCCGGCTCCTCCGCCACGAAAACGCGACTCGATCCCTCGCCGATGAGGCGCGTCCAGCGCTCGGCGTAGTTGGCCTCGTCGAGCGCGGCCAGGAAGTCATCCGGCAGCAGCCCGCGATAGGCGCTGCGCCACGTCGCGACATTAACGCGGGCAATCGCCTCCGCATCGTTGAGCGTGGCGGGCCGAACCATGTCCATTCACAATCTAGGCGATGGAGCCGGGCCCAGCGAGTCGGCTGACAGCGCGGAAGCGACGGGCGGTCGCGCTGATCGCGATTTCGGTGCTGGCTCTGGCCGTGGCCGGCCTGACCTGGATCGTTCCCGGTTTGCATTTTGGCGGCACTGCGAACTCGAAGACCACAGCTTCCAATCCGGTCTCGACCACATCGCCACCGCCGCCGTTCTACCGCACCTTGTATGACTTCGCAACCCCAACCGTGGGCTGGGCCCTCGTCTCACGACCTATGGACACGGCGGTATTCAAGACAGTCGATGGGGGCAAGCACTGGCGCCTGTCGAGCCGCCTCGAAGGGAACGTCGGAGCCACCATCCAGTTCCTCGACACAACCCACGGCTTCGTGGTCACCGGCGCTCCCAACCGCCTCTATCGCACAACCGACGGCGGAGCCCATTGGGCAGTGTTGATGATGCCCGAAGATAGGGCATACGGAATCAGGTTCAGCGATCGGCGACGGGGCTCGTCGCTGGTTCCTCCCACAGCTCTGCACCCGGCTACTGCGCTGTACACCACTGACGACGGCGGAGAGACCTGGCGGATGCTCCCGGCTCTGCCGCAGGACGCGTATGGACCGGTCTTTCGAAACGCCGAGGCCTGGCTCAGCGTCTCCGCCCCTCCATCAGACAGCCTTCACGTGTACAGGTCTTTCGATGGTGGCCTGGCCTGGTCCTCGGTCGAGGTCCCGCGCCCACCCGCGAGCAACCGGTTACCTGACGGTCCAACGTTCGCCAATGCAGAGGTCAAGTTGCTGCCTGGCGCAGGTGTAGCCGTCCTCGCTTCGGTCGGCCCCAGTTGCGGAAAACCCGTGCCTTGTGCCACCCCCGACCAGGGAAAGTTCGTTTCGTTCGACCGCGGCGGCACCTGGACGGCCGTCCCGAATCCGCCGCCGGCCTTCAACTACCGCGACATCGCCTACCAGGATTCTGTGCACTGGTGGGCGCTCGGGTCGGGCTCGTTGTTCAAATCGTCCGACGGAGGTTACACGTGGCAGTTCATCTCCTCGGTGCCGGAGCCGCCGCAGGGCCGGCCCGAGCTCCACGTCTTCGATGCGCTACACGCCTGGGCCCAGAGTTCCATATTCATAACCACCGCCGGAGGAGCCTTCCAGGTGTTCGCGGTCGTTGCCACCAGCGACGGAGGCCTCAGCTGGACGCGGGTCCCGCCACCTCAAATCGCCTGAGCCAAGTGTTCCCTCTCCCCGCAAGGGAGAGGGCTAGGGTGAGGGGCTCAAAGCAGTAGGTCAGGCCTTGATGTAGGCGATCACCGCGCGGGCTTCGGCGACGATCTCGCCGCCCTCTTGTTCGACTGTCGCCTCACAGAACGCAAGGCGCCGGGTGCGGTGCCGCAACGTCGCGCGGGCAAGTAGCCGGCCGGGCTTGGCCGGCCGCAGGAAATCGACCT
The DNA here is from genome assembly GCA_035687505.1 of Nitrosotalea sp. Classification (GTDB taxonomy): domain Bacteria; phylum Chloroflexota; class Dormibacteria; order Dormibacterales; family Dormibacteraceae; genus Palsa-870. The sequence continues at coordinate 5,174 of DASRWV010000004.1, read as the reverse complement.
TCAGGTCCACCGTCGCCGTCGTCTCGCCCTCTTCCGCGGCGGTGAAGGCGACCGAGGCGAGCGACTCATCGGCGAGCGTGGCGATCGCGCCGCCGTGGATGATGGTGCCGCGCGACGTCGGGAATCCGTGCGACTCACCGGTCAGGTTTCCCGACAGCACCAACTTGCCAGGCGCGACCTCGACCATCCGCGTCCCGATGTTGGCGATCATCCCGTTCGCCGCCCACTCCTCGTACAGCTTGGGCAGCGCCTTCACACCGTAGGGCACGTCGCTCACTTAAACCTCACCCCGAGCAGGCATTCACTAGAAGGTTAATCTCTGCGCGGTGATTGCTCGACGAGTCGGAAATCTCCGCGGGCACGGCCCTCGATCCCCGCACAGGCTGGCGCTGTCGCCCGTGTGCTGGGGCGTCAGCGACGTGCTCGGGTGGGGGCATCAGCTCGACCCCGAGCGCGTCCTCTCCGAGGCGGCGGCGGTGGGCGAGGCCGCGATCACTGCCGGACCGCCGGGCTTTCTACCCGACCGCAGCGACCAGGCCAAGCCGCTCTTGCGACGGCATCGGCTCCGGGTCGTGGCCGGCGAGGTCCACGCGATCCTCCACCACCACGATATCCGGGGCGTCGAGCTGGCCCACATCGACGGCCACGCGAGCTGGCTTTCCGCTATCGGCGCCGAGACGCTGGTCCTCTCCGCCATCCCGCAGCGCAAGGGTGGGACGGAGCACGGAATCGTGCTGGACAACGCCGAGTGGGCGCACCTGCTCCACTCGATCGGATCCGTTCAGCACGTTTGCGCGCGCCACAAGGTCAAGCTGGCCTTCCAGCCGATGTTCGGCAGCACCATCCAGGGACCGGAGGACATCGAACGTTTGCTGGTCGGCACCGATGTGGGGATCTGCCTCGACCTCGGGCATCTCATCCTCGCCGGCGCGGACCCCATCGAGGTCCTCGAGCTGGGGGTGGGTCGCATCCAGCACGTGCAGCTGAACGACGTCGACAAGGACCTGGCCGAGCAGGTGCGCGATCACGGCGAGGATTACGTAGAGGCGGTCGGCATGGGTCTGTTCAAGCCGCTCGGCGAAGGCATCGCCAAGGTCGATCGCGTCATCGAAGAGCTCAGGCGATCGAAGTATCGCGGCTGGTACACGCTCCGGCAGGAGACCAGGCTCCCCACCGCCGACGTCCGCCCGCTCGGCGGGATCAGCCGCTCGCTCGAGTACCTGCTGCCTCTGCTCTCTTAAATCCGGCGCCCGGCGGACGCCCAGTAGGGCTCGCGGATTTTTCGCTTCAGCAGCTTGCCTGCAGGGTCGCGCGGCAGCTCATCCACGAGGTCGATCGAGCGCGGCTTCTTGTAGCTCGCCAGGCGATCGGCGCAGAACGCGATCAGCTCCGCCTCGTTGGCAGTCGAGTCCGGCCGCAGCTGCACCACCGCCTTCACCGATTCGCCCCACTGCTCGTCCGGCACTCCGATCACCGCGGCGTCCATCACCGCCGGGTGGGCATGAAGCACAGCCTCGATTTCGGCGGGATAGATGTTCACGCCGCCCGAGATGATCATGTCGATCTTGCGATCGCAGATGAAGTAGTAGCCCTCGTCGTCTTTGTATGCGACGTCGCCGACCGAGAAGAACCCGTCGTGCAGGCTCTCGCCTGTGGCGTCGGGGCGGTTGTAGTACTCGGCCAGCGCGGTGTTGCGGACCATGAACTCGCCGGGCTCGCCATCCGGGACCTCGTTGCCTTCGGCGTCGACGAGGCGGATCTCCTGGCCGGGCATCGCGGCGCCACACGAGCCGGGCTTGCGCAGCTGGTCCTCGGGCCTCAGCACAGTGTTGATCCCGGTCTCGGTGGCGCCGTAGAACTCCCACAACACCTTGCCAAAGACCGCCTCTGCCCGCACCTTCAATGGATAAGGGCACGGTGCCGCACCAAGGAATAACGCGCGCAGCGACGACACGTCGCGTGGCGTGCGCTGCTGAGCGTCGACCAGGAGCTGCAGCAAAGTCGGCGCCATGAACGCGTTCGTCACCCGGTTACGCGCGATCAGGTCCAGCGCCTCCTCAGCCTCAAACTTCCGCTGCGCGACGATCGTCGCGCCCAGCAGCTGGTGAAGGGCGGCGAACAACGAGACCGCGCTGTGGTAACCGGGCCCGCACATCAGATGAACGTCGGACTGGCTCAGCTCGAAGATCCCGATCGTATTCAGGACGTATGAGATCTCGACCCCGTGCGGTCGCCATGCGCCCTTGGGATGGCCCGTCGTGCCGGACGTGTAGATCATCGAAGCGGCGAGCCCATCCGCTGGAGCGTCCGCGAGCGCTGCATCGCTCGCGCCGTCCAACAATGCCTGATATGAAAGCCACCCATCGGGAACGGTGTCGCCGACGGCGAGGTACCGGCGCTCGCCCTTGACCTCAGGCAGCGCCGCCTTCATGACTTCGACGTGGTCGGGCCCCGCGATGACGACCTTGGCCCCAGAGTCGTTGAGCAGGTAGGCAACCTCGACGCCGCGCAGCCGGTAGTTGATGGGCACCACGACCATTCGGGTCCTGCGCGCCGCGTTCGCGGTGATGAAGCCTTCGATCGAGTTGAACGACATCGACGCGACCCGATCCCCTTCGGCGCAACCGAGGCTCTTGAAGACGTTGGCCATTCGATTCGCGCTGCGATTCAGCGAAGCAAAATCGAGCATCCGATCCCCGAGGATCACCGCGGGCTTGGTCGGCAGCGACTCAGCATGGCTCGCGAGGAAATCGAACTCGGCCATCGCCCCAATGCTAGGCCGCACGCGCCCCGCAAACGTGTATCCTACCCGCACTAGACCAATTGGTCTAATTGGCACTTACTGAAGAGGAGAAACGAAAACATGCGGGTGGCGAAAGACAACGTGGAGGTCAGGTTGGAGATTCCAGGTGCTGTGATCCGCCAGCGAACGGAGTTTGGCAATGTGAGGGGATTCGACAAGATCAGCGGCGAGTATTTCTCGCTCTTGGCGGGCGTCGATACCACCCCACTCTTCCAGGGATTGGAGGGCGACCAATGCCAGAGCCCGCACTGGGGCTTCGTCCTGCGCGGCCGGCTTGTCACCACCGATGCGAAAGGCGCCCGGGAGACGGTGAACGCGAATGACCTGTTCTATTGGCCGCCTGGGCACAACGTCAAGGTCGACGCCGACGCCGACATCGTCATGTTCAGTCCCCAACACGAACACACGCAGGTCATCAACCACATGATCGAGAAGGCAAAGGGGTAGGCTCGTTCGACTATCCCGAATGCAGTGACTCATCCAACCAAGCAGCGCCTGCTCGATGCCGGATTGCCGATGCTCCTGAAGCATGGCTACAACGACCTGGGTATGCAGGCGCTGCTTGCCGCCACCGACACGCCGAAGGGCTCCTTCTACCATCACTTCACGGACAAGGAGGACTTCGCCCTCCAGGTCATCGACCAGTACATGGTGCAGGTGCATGCGGCCCTTGACCTTTGCCTTGGAGACAAGACCCGTCCGCCGCTCCAGCGGGTCCGCCGCTTCTTCGAGATGACGCAGCAGAGCTACCGGAAAGAGGGCTACATGGGCTGTCTGCTCGGCGGTCTCGGACAGGAGCTGTCGGGCATCAGCGAGATCTTCCGCCGCAAGATCGAGGCGTGCTTTGCCGCGATGGCCGACCGTTTCGCCGTCACCCTGGAAGAGGCTCGGAAGACCGGAGACATCCCGGCCGAAAGCAATCCGCGGCGCATGGCGAGCTTGCTCATCGACTGCTGGGAAGGCGCCGCGCTTCGCAGCCGGCTGCGAGGGAATGCCGCGCCCCTGACCGCGATGCTCGACTTCTACTTCCAGTCGACCGCCGCGCGCTAGCTCTTGACCGCGTAGTCGCCCAGGCCGCGCTCCAGCCGCCGGAACGCCCGCCGCGCCTGGGACCTGTAGTCCTCAACAAGTTGGGGGCCGCGTCGCCCTGCGAGTACCTCCTTGCGGGCGTGTTCGACCAGCACCCGGTGGACGGCCATCAAGGCGCCGGCTGTGGCCAGGGGCTCGGCATCGTCCAGGGAAGCCCCGGTCGCCTCGGCTAAAACCAGCGCGAGCTGACGCGTGTAGCGGTCGACGATGTCGCGTTCGCGCGCTACGAGCGCAGGGCTGGCCGAGATGGCCTGCGCCGCCTTCTTGATCGCGTCGACTGTCTCCCTGCCGGCCAGGCGATCGGCTCCATCGAGCAAACGGCGGCGGAAGGCGCTCAGCGCCGATTCCCCCCGCGCGCGGGTGCGCACCGAATCGATCAGCTGCTCCTCAAAAAACTGCATCCCGCCGTAGAAGAGGGCTTCTTTGGTCGGGAAATAATTGAAGACCGTCACCTCAGACACTTCGGCGGCCTGTGCGATCTCCGCCACGGTGACCGAGTCGAAGCCGCGCTTCCTGAACAGCCGATGCGCCGCGTCGAAGATCTGCTTTCGCGTCTGCTGCTTCTTACGCTCTCTCAGACCCAGCTCAGCGGGCACAGCCGCATTCTACTGGAATAACCTGGGTCGCCCTGAACTTTTAGTCACCATAAGTTTATGGTAGCCTAGCCAAACCAAGGCTGGTTCAAGGAGGAACAAAATCATGAGTCTCTATTCAATCGCCCTCTTTTTGCACATCGTCGGATCGCTGCTGCTCTTCGTTCTGCTCACCGTCGAGGGCCTCGCGCTGCGCCAGGGCTTTCTGGCCGCCCGCTTGAACAGGGTATTGGGGCCCATCTCGGCGCTGACCATTCTCGTTCCGGGTTTCTATATGACAGCTGCCCAGTGGGGCTGGAAGGGCTGGATCGTCGTGGGCACCACAGCCTGGGTTCTCATCGCCGTGGCAGGCGCGGCCACCGGTATCAGTCTTTTGGCGGGTCGCTTGAGCACCCGAGGTGCCGCAGCGTCCTGGTCGATTCGGATCGGGATGGCGCTCGGGGTCGTCTTCTTGATGACGGTCAAGCCGGACGTGCTCGTGGCGGTCATCGCGGTAGTGGTCGGGGCGGCGCTCGGTGGGGTGGCAGGATTCGCGGGCATCAGGCAAATGCGATCCACATGAGCGCTCCCGCCGACCCCCGGCGCTGGTCGGCGCTCGCCATCATCGCGCTCGCCCAGCTCATGATCGCGCTCGATGCCACGATCGTGAGCATCGCCCTACCGTCGGCTCAGGCAGCCCTCGGTGCTTC
>DASRWV010000003.1:0-28851 GCA_035687505.1 Nitrosotalea sp. | reverse complement strand
CCTGGGGCTCAACGGCGAGAAGGGCAGGGCGCCGGTGCCGCTGTCAGTCCAGGTGGCCGACATCGGGGGCGGTGGCTTGCAGCCCGCGGTCGCCATCCTCGGCGCGCTGGTCGGCGTGCAGCGTGGCGCCGAAGGTCGCTGGCTCGACGTGTCGATGACCGATGGAGCCGTGAGCTGGCTGTCCCTTGTCCTTGCCGCGCGGGGCGCCGGTGAAGACCTCGGGCGTGGCGACCAGCGCCTGGCCGCCCGGTTCGCGTGCTATCGCGTTTACGCCTGCAAGGATGGTGGTTTCTACAGCGTCGGGGCGCTGGAACCGAAGTTCTGGGCTGCCCTGTGCATCACGGTCGAGCGCCCCGACCTGGTCGCGATCCAGTTCGCGGAAGGGGTGGAGGGAGAGCTCGTCCATCGGGAAATGGAAGCTGTGTTCGCTTCCCGCACGCGATCCGAATGGGAGGTCGCGCTCGCAGGGCTCGACGTCTGCTGCGAGCCGGTGCTGGAGCTCGATGAGGTGGCGTCGCATCCCCAGATCGCGGCTCGCCATCTGATCGCGAATCGAAAGACCGGCGTTGAAGTCCGCCCCGCGGTTCAGGTGCGCGGCGACTGGCGCCGTCTGGATCCTCCGGGGCTCGGCGAGCACAATGCCGAGATCCTGGCGGAGGTCGGGGTGGATGCTCGGCGCCTCGAGGCGCTGAAAGATCAGGGAGTCATTTAGCCAGGTCTTTCCAGATCTTCGCCACCTGCGTGCGAGTCGCGTCGCGGCTGCCGCTGTTGTCGATCACATGACTCGCCAGAGTTCGCTTCTCTTCAATCGGCATCTGCGCCGCGACCATCGCGCGAGCCCGCTCCGCACTGAGGCCGCGCCCTTTCATCAGTCGCTCGAGCTGGACATGTTCGGGCACGTAGACGAGCAGCACCGTCGAATAGAGCCGCGGGAGGCCGGTCTCGAAGAGCAGCGGTACGTCCTGCACCACAACTTCGGCGCCGCCCTGCACAGCTTCGGCCGTACGCGCTGCCATCCAGTCGCGAACGAGCGGGTGAACGATTGCATTGAGCCGCCGGCGGGCTTCCTCGTCACCGAAGACAAGGGCTCCTAAGCTGCCGCGATCGATGCGCCCGTCGCGCACGTACCCGGCTCCAAATTCGCGGACCACTGCGTCGAATCCAGGGCTGCCCGGCTCGTACACGGCGTGGGTGGCCTCGTCAGCGTCGATCACCTTCACACCGAGCTCTCGCAGCATCGCTGACACCGTTGATTTGCCGGAGCCGGCGCCGCCCGTCAGCCCAATGAGTTTCAATTTGTCTGGATGGCCGAAGAAGAGAAGTTCGACGCGGTAGTCGTAGGCGCGGGTCCCGCTGGCTCGGCCGCCGCGATCACCATGGCGAAAGCCGGGCTACAGGTCGCGCTGCTAGAGCGTGGTGTCAAACCGGGCTCCAAGAACGTGATGGGCGGCATCCTCTACAACCACTACCTCGAAGAGATCGTAGGCGACGTCTGGAAACAGGCTCCGCTCGAGCGGCCGATCATCGAGGAGCGGCGCTGGATGATGACGCCGGAAGCGACGATCGGTCTCGATTACAAGAACCTACGCAATCGCAAGCATCCGCACTCCTACTCCGTTCTGCGCGCGCGCTTCGACGCCTGGTTCGCGGAGCAAGCCGAGAAAGCTGGGGCGATGGTGGTGCCCGAGACAGTGGTCGACCGGCTCATCGTCAAGAACAACCGCGTCGTCGGCGTCGGCACCGGCCGCGGGGACGACGTCTACGCCGACGTCGTGATCGTCTGTGAAGGTATCGGCCTCGGCTCCGGACTACTGGAGAAGACGGTGATCAATGGCAAGCCGCTGCGGCGAAAGCTGCGCCCGAACGAAGTTGCGATGGCGGTCAAAGAGATCATGCAGCTGGATTCGGGACTGATCGAGGAACGCTTCAACTGCGAACCCGGTGAAGGGTGCACGATCGAATGCTTCGGCGACTCGACGATGGGGATGTCCGGATTCATGTTCATCTACACGAACAAGGACACCCTTTCGGTGGGGGGAGGCGCGCTGCTGAGCGAGTTCAACGCCACGCTGCGCAGTCCGAACGAGCTGATGGAGCACTACAAGAACCACCCCGCTGTGAAGCCACTGCTGCGCGGCGCCGAGACTGTGGAGTATCTCGCGCACCTGATCCCGGAAGGCGGGTATCGCGGGATCCCGAAGGTCTACGGGCCCGGCTATCTGATCTGTGGCGACGCGGCGATGCTGTCGAACCCGGTGCACCGAGAGGGCTCGAACCTGGCCATGGAATCAGGCCGGCTGGCGGGCAAAACCGTGATCCACGCTAAAGAAGTGGGCGACTTCTCGGAACGGCGCCTGGCCGAGTACAAGGGCATGCTCGACAACTCGTGGATCATGGCCGACATGAAGAAGTACGACGGCGCGGTGCCATTGCTCGAGCACAACCCTCAGATGCTGACAAAGTACCCGCAGGTGCTCGACCAGATGCTCGATGAGTTCTTGCGCGTCGATGGCACCTCGAAGTGGCAGAAGCAGTCGAACATCTTCAAAATGCTGCGCAAGCAGGGCATGTTCCGGATGGGCTGGGACACCTTCAAAGCTCTCTGGACGATGAAGTAGCTAGAGGCTGATGTCGACGTGGATGCTGTGGTATCCACTGGCGCCGCTGGGATAGCTGGGCGCATTCCGCCGGTCCTGCACTTGACCGGATCCGTCGGTGGCGCGGACCATGACCTTGTAGGCGCCTTCGCGACGCGGGGTCCAGTCAGCCTGCCAGAGGACCCACGTCAAATTTGAAAGCGGCGTTTTGAATGGCGCCGTACTCCAGCTCGAGCCGCCATCGGTGCTGTACTCGACCTTGCCGATCCCGTGAGTGCCTGCAAACGCCACGCCGGACAGCGAGACAACCCCGAGCTTCACCAGGCTGCCGTCAACAGGCATGTCGATGCGAGCCGTGGTCTTGACGACCGCGTTGTGATCCCAGCCCTGCTGCTCCCAGAATCCCCCGCTTTCCTGGTTGACGACGTCGATGCTGTCGAGCCACTTCGGGCCCTTCATCCCATAACGCCCCGGGATGATCATGCGCGCGGGAAAGCCATGGCTGATCGGTAGCGGCGCCCCGTCGAGCTCGTAGGCCACGAGGATTTCTGGTGCACCCTGGATCAAGCTCATTGGGAGGCTTTCCGAGTAACCGTCTCGAGCTTTGAACGCGACCCATGTGCCGCGCGGCGTCGGGCTCGCCATCGCGACGAGGTCTCGCAGCGCCACGCCCGTGAAGCGTCCGGTGCTCATCAGCTCGCCGCCGACGTTGTTGCTGATGCATTCCATGGTCACGTACTCCTTAGTCGCGGTCATTGCCCGAAGGTCGGATAGAGAAAGGCGCATCGGCCGGTCCACCATGCCGCCCACGCCGAGAGTCCAGCCCTGCTCCGCAATCGACGGGTCACTGAAATTCTTCGAGACGACATAGAAGTTCTCGACCGGTGTGATCTCCGGAGATGGCCCTCGTAGCGCTGCCTCGGGCGGGTTGAAGATCGCCCGGTACCAATCAGGCAGCAGCTTGAAGCCGAGCAGTCCCAGGCTGAGCGCGCCGATCGCGATCGGCGTCGCGCTGAGCAATCGCCTCCGGCTCAGGTCGACCGAGTCAATGCTGCTGGGACTCCCGCCAAGCTGGAGTACGACGCTGTAAACGGCGAAAAGCGCAGCCCAGACCAGGGGCGTCGTCGGCCCGTCATTCAGGCCGAGGAGACCCGCTCCGCATCCCGGCAAAAGGACGCCGACCACGACCAGCCAGCCGAAGGCGGCGAAGCCGAGCGCAAGATACGCCGAGTGCCAGCGCAGGCCGGCCAACGCCCAGGCTGAACCAAGCACTCCCAGGCCCACGATCATCGCGACGATGAGGCCGAGCTCTTCGACTACCTTCCCGGCGTGCTGGAGGGTGTCGATCAAGAAGCCGAAGACGAAGCCCGGCATCAGCGATAGAAGGGGCTGGTTGAGCAGCTGGGGCAGCGGCCGGAGCCCAAGAAGCAGGTTCGCGAGGTACATGAGAGCGACCAGAGCCAGGCCCGCCAATGCGCCCCAGCCGAACCCCCAAAGGGCCGTCGTGCGGCGGCTTGATTGAGTCATCTGCACAGCTTTACAGCGAGACGATACGGTCGCCGGCCAGTGCCATTCTCGCCGTAACCATGTTTCCTGCTGATAGCATCGGGGGAACCCCATGCCCGGGCCGATTGGCGCGGAAGACCTCTATCGTTTTCGTTGGATCGACCACGTCCGGCTGAGCCGCGACGGTGAGCGTGTCGCTTACCAGCTTGCCTGGGCCGATGCCGACTCGCGCCAGAACCGAAGCCGCGTGGTGCATCGCCGGCTGCTCGATCCCGAGCCCGTCGAGCCCACAGGCGCCCCGCGTCGAGACCATTCGCCGGAGTGGTCTCCCGATGGCCGCCGACTCGCGTTCATGAGCAGGGTCGGAGCCGTGGATCAACTCTTCGTGGTGAACCTCACCGGTGGGGGCGAGACACGGCAGCTGACCTCCGTCCCTGAAGGCGCTGCCAACCCCGTCTGGTCTCCCGACGGAAGCCGCATTGCTTTCATCGGCACCGTCATCTCCGATCCGGAAGCGATCGTCGACGACCCGCGGCCGCCCGAAAGCAAAGAAGTGGTCCGGCGGGCGCCGATTGCTCGGGTGGCGAGACGGCTCGATTACAAGCACGACGGCTCGGGATTCGTCGATGGGAGGTATCGCCACCTTTTTGTGGTGCCGGCGGGTGGCGGTAACGTTACTCAGCTGACGAGCGGAGCGTGGGACGTCACCGGGTTCGACTGGTCCCCTGACGGCACAAGGTTCGTCGTCTCGGGCAACGCCGAGCCCGGTTCCGACCTGCAGCGCGAGCTGAACCTGTATCTGGTCGACCTCGCGGGCAACCGCCGTTGGCTCGGTGGAGGTCTCTTGCTTAGCTCTCCGGTGTGGTCGCCTCGAGGCGATCTCATCGCCTTCATCGCCCCCAACGGACTGGACGCCGGGCTGCTGGATCGGCTGTGGACCGTGCCACTCACCGGCGACCCCCCGCGCTGCCTGACCGCTAATTTCGACCAGGGCCTGGATGACAGCGTCATCAACGACATGCGCGCCGGACACGGAATCCGGCTTCGCTGGTCCGCAGAGGGAGACCGCATTTACTTCCTCGCGAGCGGGCCGGGCGTGACCGGGGTCTACTCCAGCGACCTCGACGGCACCGTTCGCCAGGAAGCCGGCGGCCAGAGGCGAATCTTCGATTACGACGTCGCCTCCGGCGTCATCGCGTTCGCCGCCTCCGACCCGAGCGGCCCGGGCGAGCTGCACATGCTCACGCAGGGAGCGGAGGCCCGGCTGACAGATCTGAATCCATGGCTTCACGACCGCTACATCGCACAACCCGAGCGACATCAGTTCACCGCGCCAGACGGCTGGATCATCGAGGGTTGGGTGCTCAAGCCCGAAGGTCTTGACCCGAGCAAGGTGTATCCGCTCGTCATGGAGGTCCACGGCGGCCCTCACGCTCAGTACGGTTGGACCTTCTTCCACGAGCTGCAGATCCTCGCCGGCATGGGTTACGTCGTTCTGTGCGTCAACCCACGCGGATCTGATGGGTACGGCGAGCGTTTCCGGCGAGAGGTCGTGCGCGATTGGGGAGGCAAGGACTATGCCGACCTGATGAGCGCGCTGGACCAGCTGATCGAGCGCACCGGCTTCATCGACACCAATCGCATGGGCATCGGCGGTGGCTCGTACGGCGGCTACATGACCAACTGGGCGATCGGCCAGACCGATCGGTTCTCCGCGGCGGTTTCGATGCGCTCCATCTCGAACCTTGTCAGCGAGTACGCCCAGCACGACATCGTGCTGTGGGGCGTCCTCGAGCTCGGAGCGCCGCCCTGGCCCGACCTCGATGAGCTGTGGAGACGCTCGCCCATCCGGTACGTGAAGAACATCCGAACTCCGCTGCTCTTGACTCACGGTGAGATGGACTTGCGCTGCGCGATCTCGCAAGCCGAAGAGCTGTTCGGCGCCATGCGGCTTTTAGGCAAGACAGTCGAGATGGTCCGGTTCCCCGAGGAATCGCACGATCTGTCCCGCGCCGGCCGGCCGGATCGCCGGGTGGAGCGCCTGCGACGCATCGCAGGGTGGTACGAGCGCTTCCTCGGGACGGCGGCCACTGACCGAGTGGTCGAGGAAGAGACGCAGGTGCTTCCCGTGCTGACGCCCGCCGTGGCGCAAGAAACTCACGAAGTGACGTCTGAAGCATCCGAGGTCGCTCCGGAAGCGGAGGCGCCGTCAGCCGAGCTCATCGCGGTGCCGGAGCCCGACGTTGCCGAGACGATGGTGCTCCAGACCCTGGCGTCCGCCGAAGCGGAGATCGGTGAGCCCGAGGCTCTGCCCAACTTGCCAGAGCTGGAGTCGGAGCCCGAGCCGACGCCAGAACAAGAAGCGACACCGGAGCTGTTCATCGCCGCAGAGACCGAGCCGGAACCGAGGCCCGAGCCGGTGGAAGCAGTTCAGATGACTGAACCCGACCATGAGCCACACCCCGAGGTGGAGCCGGTGGTCGCGGCTGCCCAGACCGACCTGGAAGCGGAGCCCGAGCTGCCGGCGGCGCGGCCATGGCTGGAGACGGCACAACTGGACGCCGAGTCCGAGCCGGAACCGGTGATTGCGGCTGCCGAGCCTGAGCCCGAAACGGAGCCCGAGCCAGTGGTTGCGGCCGAAACGCCTGAACCCGAACCCGAGCCGGTGGCGGCCTTGGCGGAGCCTGAGCCAGAACCCGAGCCCGAGCCTGTCGTCGCGGCCGCAGCGGAGCCAGAGCCGGTTGCTCAGGCGCCCGTTGCCCCCTCCCAACCCACGCCACCCGACGCGATCAAGTCCACGATGCTTCGCTGGCCCGGGAGCACCGCCCCGGGTCTCCCAACGCTGGGCAACGGGTCACCGACGACACCGCCAGAGACATTCGAAGAGGCCACGTCGATCATCCCCGCCTGGCAGCACACCGATCCGCCATCCGATTCGACGCGCACAGTGTCACTCCAGGCGCTGCCTCTCGAGCAGATCGCCGCCGGCGCCGGCTACTCGGCGCTCCTGACCTTCGAGTCAGGGCCTTTCGCAGGCCGGATCGTCGCACTGCCCAGCCAGATGGTCACCGTCGGTCGCGCGCCCGACAACGACGTAGTGGTCGGCGATCCAGCGACCTCGGGTCACCACGGCAGGATCGAGCCGCGGTCGGGCTCGTTCTGGGTGAGCGATCTGGGCAGCACCAACGGCACGCTCATCAACGGCGAACCGGTGATCGAAAAGCAGCTTTCCGACGGCGACCTGATCGCGATCGGTCAGAACACGATCCGGTTCACGCTCGAGGGTTAGCCAGAAGCAGCCAGCTGGGTGCACTCCGCCGCCGCCTCGCGCAGCCTGGCCGTGAACTCCTCGACGTCGGGGACGATGCTCGGATCCGCGGTCAGCCCGAAATAGGCGTCGCCGTTGTACGAGACGATCGCGACCCCCAGTCCCATCGAGGGATAGAGCGGAGCGAAGGGCCAGACCTCGAGAAGCTGTGCGCCGCCGGAGTAAAGCGGGAGCTGCGGACCTGGAATGTTGGTGACGTTGATGTTCGCTCCCGCCTGGGGATTCGACATCAGCCGGCCCGCCAAGACGAGGAGTGACGCCGGCGCCCAGTCCGCCAGCCCCGCGAGCTTGTCGGCGGCGACCGCCTGCCGTGTGCGCTTGAGGTCACCGGTCGTCACCTTGATCCGGCGCAGCCGCTCTTCGATGGACAGGTCGCCGGTGGGCAGTTCCAGCACCATGGCGCTGATCTGATTTCCCATCCGGCCGCGACCATCGTCGCTGCGGACGCTCACTGGACAGAAGACGCGCACCTTCTCTGGAACCGTTTCCCCGCGAGCCTTGAACCATCGGTGCAGGCCCTCGGAGACCACCGCGAGGACCGCGTCGTTAACGGTGCAGCCGAACCGCTCCTTAAGCGCCTTGAAAGCCGCGAGTGGGATCTTGAGGCCGCGCCCGGTGCGCTGCGCGCCGATCTTGCGGTTGAAGAAGAGGTCAGTGCGCGGCGTGACCATCTTGCCGCTGAACTTCAGCAGGCTCGTCCAGGGCAGACGCCATGTTTGCCATAACGCCGGGAGCCTCGTCCTCTCCGATTCCTGTGACGCGCGAAGGTTCCAGAGAATGGGCCTGATCAGCTGCCAGTTCGATGGCTCGGGGCGAGGCTGCCAGCCATTCGCGGGAGGCTCGGGCGTGTAGCCCTCAGGACTCGGGTCCAGCAGCAGGCTGAGGATGTCGACGGACGACCCGCCGTCGACCATCGCGTGATGCGCCCGATTGACTATCACCACTCTGCCGCCGCGCAAACCGGTGACGATGGTCATCTCCCACAGCGGCCTCCGCATGTCCAGAGGGCGCGCCAGGATGCGCATCACCAACCGCCGAAGCGAGGCGCCCTCACCGGGCGGCGGAAGAACCTCACGCCGGATATGCGCGCCGAGGTCGAAATGGGGGTCATCGACCCAGACCGGATGCGCGAGGTTCCACGGCACCCGGCGGATCCGCTGCCGGTACCGCGGCACCTGGTGGATTCGTTCCATCACCGTCTGCTCGACCCCGAGCGCGCCACGCCCGCCCGGTACCTGCGAGTCGCCTTCGAACACGTAGACCGTGCCGAGGTCGAGCGGTGTCTCAGGACGTTCGGCGTAGAGGAACCAGGCATCCCTTGCCGAAAGTGGTTCGAAATAGGGCGGAAGCTTCGCCACAGCAGCATGGTAGGTGTGCGTAGCCTTTCTGGCGATGGCATCGGTGGTCGAGCTCTGGCGGTACCCGGTGAAGTCGATGGCCGGCGAGCGCCTGAACTCCTGTGGGGTGACTGAGGCCGGCCTCGACGGCGACCGGCGCTGGGCATTTGTCGACGGCTCGCCAAACCGCGCGGGCAAGCTGTTCACGATCCGCCAGGACGAACGTTTGATGACCTACGGAGCCCGGCTCGCCAGCGGTCGCGTCGAACTGGTCACGTCGGGGGGCGAGGTGCGGGACCTGGATGAGCGGATGGTGTCCCAGCTTGCGGCCGAAGCATCGCGCCCGCTGAGCCTGCGGGAGCTCGCGGGGGCCAACTTCGACGACTCCCCGGTGCTCGTCGTGAACCTGGCCACGGTCGCCGCCTTCGGCGTCCAGGCCGGCATGGCGGTCGACCACCGGCGGTTCCGCGCGAACCTGTACGTCGACGGCCTCGCGCCGGAGGAGGAGATCGCATGGGTGGGGCGGCGCGTGCAAGCGGGGGATGCGGAGCTCGAGGTGGTCAGCCGCTGCGAGCGCTGCGTCGTCATCACACGGGACCCGGAGACGACACTCACGACGCCCGAGCTGTTGCGCCTTCTCACCGAAACTGCGGAAACATGCATGGGCGTTTACTGCCGGGTCACAAGGCCTGGGCGCGTGGCTGCGGGCGACTCTGTCCACGTGGTGTAGCTTTGACGCCGGGCGACAGCTCGTTCAGGACCAGGAGGACAAAGAATGGCGGTCGAGGCGTTTTCGAGCGATTGGGCAAAGCAGTTCAAGGACGAGATCAACAAGTCCAGCGTGTACAAAGCCGCGGGGAAGGGGTGGAAATGGACCGTGGGCCTGGTGGTGGAGGCTGAACCCGATAAGAACTTCCCGGAGTCTCGCGGCATCGTCATGGACCTGTTCGACGGCGAGGCCCGCGACATCAAGGTCGGGCCGGCGAGCGAAGCGCAGCAGTGCGACTTCGTGATCACCGCTCCATACACCCGCTGGAAGCAGGTGGCCACCAAAGAACTTGACGCGACGAAGGGAATGCTTCAGGGGAAGCTGAAGCTCAAGGGCGACCTGCCAACCATCGTGCGCTACACGAAGGCGTCTCAGGAGATGACCGAGTGCACGACCAGGGTCCCGGTCGCCTGGCCGGACGGAAGCTAGAAACGACTACGAAAGAGACAACGCTCGTCGAGTATGCGAGCAGTGAACCGAGCGCGTTCGCGGAGATGCTCGGCGGCCTCATCGCCGCCAACGTGTCAGCGCGTCCGGAGAAGAAGCGAGATTTCGACACGCTGGTCGCGCGTGTTGGCATCTGGGTGACCGACATCGACGAAGGCGTGACTCTCGCGTTCGATGCCGGCAAGCTGACTGTCTACAACGGACTCGAGCCCGGGCGCACCATCACCATCCGGGCGGAAGCTGAAACGGTCATGAGCCTCAGCAACCTAAAGATCGGTCTCTTCGGCATGCCCATTTACTACGACGAAGTCGGCAGGGGGGTTGCGGCCAAGCTCTTGCGAGGCAAGCTGAAGATCGAAGGCCTGCTCCCAAACGTCGCCACGCTCAACCGGGTAACCAGGATCTTCTCCGTCCAGTGACAGAGCTCGCCGTTACCGGTGCGGGCAGCATGGGCGCTCAGATCGCCCAGCAGGCTGCGCTGCACGGCATCGATGTGCGGCTCCAGGACAAGAGTGCCGAGCAGCTCGAGAAGGCGCTCGATTCGAACCGAGGACATTTGATGCGCCGCGTCGAGAAGGGCAAGCTCAGCCAGGCCGAAGCTGAGCAAGCGCTGTCTCGCGTGCGCACGACCACCGACCTCGCGGAAGCGGTCGCCGCCGCAGATTTCGTCATTGAAGCGGTCATCGAGGATCTGCAGCTGAAGCGCTCGGTCTTCGCCGATCTCGACCGTGCGGCCCCACCTGAAACCGTGCTTGCGAGCAACTCGTCGACGATGGGCATCAGCAAGATCGCCGATGCAACAACACGGCCCGAGCGCTGCGTGAATGTCCACTTCTTCTACCCGGTGCTCGTCATGGACCTGGTCGAGGTGGTGCGCGGCCCGCAGACATCCGACGACACCGTGAAGCGTGCGCTGGCGATGGTGCGCGCGATGGGCCGGACGGCGGTACTCGTCAACAAGGAGATCGACGGGTTCATCGTCAACCGCATCCTCCACGCTGCGACGCAGGAGGCCTACCGCCTGCTCGACGCCGGAGTCGCGAGCTTTCAGGACATCGATACGGCCGTCGAGAAGGGTCTCAACTGGCCGATGGGTCCATTTCGCCTTGGTGACTTCAGCGGCCTGGACGTCACCTACAACGCGCGGCTGCACATGTTCAAGACGACGGGCGATGAGAGATACCGGCCGTCGCCCCAGCTGGAGGCCAAGGTCAAAGCAGGGAAGCTCGGCCGGAAGACGGGCGAGGGTTGGTATCGCTATTGAGGATGCCTGCCCGGATTCATCACATCGGCGTCGCCGTGACCGACCTCGACGAATCGATCCACCTCTATGAGAACGCCCTTGGGGCGAAGCTCGTGCATCGAGCGACTAACGAAAAGGAAGGGCTCGAGGCCGCCTTCATGCGTGTAGGTGAGGGCGAGGTCGAGCTGATGTCTCCATTGCGCGAGGATTCTCCGGTGGGAAGGTTCATGGCCAAGCGCGGACCCGGATTCCACCACGTCGCCTATGGGGTGAGTGACATCGAAGGCGCCCTTGCCGAAGCGCGCGCTGCCGGACTCGAGCTCATCGACAGCGAGCCGCGCATGGGTATGCACGGCACCCGCATAGCCTTTCTTCACCCGAAGAGCGTGGGTGGGGTGCTGACCGAGCTGGTCGAGATATGAAAGCCCCACGAACCGGGCTTCGCCGTGACAGGGGTCCCCGCGAAATCAAGGCGAAGCCTGAGATTTCGTGGGGTTTCTTCGCGGGGGCCCTGGATTGAGCGACATCCACAACGACAGTGGCCTCCAGCTGAAGCCCGTCTACTCGGTCGAAGACCGGCGCACGGAGGAGCCGCCACCGGGCGAGTTTCCTTTCACGCGCGGCATCCACAAGAACATGTACCGCAGCCGCCTGTGGACGATGCGGCAGTACGCCGGCTTCGGCACCGCGGCTGAGTCCAACAAGCGCTATCAGTTCTTGCTCAAGCAGGGACAGACAGGGCTCTCCGTCGCCTTCGACCTGCCGACGCAGATCGGCTACGACTCCGATCACCCGATGGCAAACGGCGAGGTTGGCAAGGTGGGGGTCGCGATCGACTCGCTCGAGGATATGGAGCTTCTCTTCAAAGACATTCCCCTGGACAAGGTGTCGACCTCGATGACCATCAACGCGACAGCGTCGATGCTGCTGCTGCTCTATCAGCTGGTGGCCGAGAAGCAAGGCTGTCCACCAGAAAAGATCACTGGGACGGTGCAGAACGACATCCTCAAGGAGTACGCAGCTCGAGGGACTTACATCTTTCCGCCGCGGCCTTCAATGCGGTTGATCACCGACCTCTTTGCCTACTGCGGGCGCAATCTTCCCAACTGGAACACGATCTCGATCTCCGGCTACCACATCAGGGAGGCGGGTTCAACTGCGGCGGAAGAGGTTGCGTTCACGCTCAGCCACGCGATCGCGTACGTCGAGGCCGCACGCATTGCGGGCCTCTCGGTGGACGATTTTGCTCCGCATCTGTCGTTTTTCTTCGCCTCGCACATGGATTTCTTCGAGGAGGTGGCGAAGTTCCGCGCCGCCCGGCGAATGTGGGCGCGCATCATGCGCGACCGGTTCCACGCCGTCGACGAGCGGTCTCTAGCGTTGCGCTTCCACACTCAAACCGGGGGCGTAACGCTGACTGCGCAGCAGCCGCTGAACAACATTGTGCGCACGGCTCTCGAGGCGATGAGCGCGGTGCTGGGCGGCACGCAGTCGCTCCATACCAACGGTTACGACGAGGCGCTCGGCCTTCCGTCGCAGAGCGCGGCGGAACTTGCCTTGCGCACGCAGCAGCTCATCGGCCACGAGACGGGAGTCCCGCTGGTAGCGGACCCCCTTGGGGGGTCGTACTACGTCGAGAATCTCACCGACCGCGTGGAGGACGAGGCGCAGACGATCATGGCCGAGGTCGACGAGCTTGGGGGTGCGGTGGCCTGCATCGAGAGCGGATGGACGCAGCGACGCATCGCCGACAGCGCCTACAGGCTGCAGCGGAGGATCGAGTCGGGCGAACGGGTGGTGGTTGGAGTCAACCGCTACGCGGAGACGGGCGCGGAAGCCGTCGAGATCATGAAGATCAGCCCGCGTCACCAGGTGGCGCAGGCGCGGGCGCTCAAGCGATTGCGAGCGCGCCGCTCAAAAGTGGTGGTCGACCGCCACCTGGCCGAGATCGAACGCGCAGCGCGCGGCACGGACAACCTGATGATCCCGCTCAAGGCGGCGCTGGCGGACTACGTGACGATCGGGGAGTGCTGCGCGGTCTTGCGCAGCGTCTTCGGCGAGTACCAGCCCGGAGAGGCAGCCTGAATGGAGTCAAACCCCAAGCCTCGGAAGGTTGACCCGCTAAACGAGCTGCGGCAGCGCAAGTACGAGGCGGGGCATGGCGACGCCGACGCCTTCAATCGCCAGCACGCCAAGGGCAAGCTGACTGCGCGAGAGCGGATCGCCCGCCTCGTCGACCGCAACTCGTTCGAGGAGCTCGACATCTTCGCGACACATCGCGCCACCGGATTCGGCCTCGAGAACAAGCGCGTGCCCGGCGATGGCGTGGTCACCGGCATGGCCAAGATCGACGGGAGAGACGTGATGCTCTTCAGCCACGATTCGTCGGTCTTCGGCGGCTCGCTCGGCGAGGTGTTCGCCGAGAAGGTGATCAAGGTCATGGATCTCGCGCAGAGAAACGGCATTCCCATCATCGGGATCAACGACTCCGGCGGTGCGCGTATCCAGGAAGGGGTCGTCTCGCTTGCGGGCTACGCCGAGATCTTTTACCGCAACGTTGAGGCCAGTGGCGTGATCCCCCAGCTCAGCTTGATCCTCGGCCCATGCACCGGCGGCGCCGTGTATTCACCGGCCATCACCGATTTCACTTTCATGGTCCATGACGTCGGCTACATGTTCATTACCGGACCTGATGTGATTCGCGTCACCACCGGCGAGGACGTGACGTTCGATTCTCTTGGGGGCGCGGAGGTGCACAACGTCAAGTCCGGCGTCGCGCATTTCCTGGCCGAATCCGAGGACGAGTGCTTCGCGCAAGTTCGCCGGCTCTTCAAGTACATCCCGCAGAGCTCCGAGCAGCAGCCACCGGTTCTTGTGGCCACCGACGACCCCGAGCGCGAGGCACCCGGGCTGGCGACGATCATCCCCGACAACCCGAAAGAGCCGTACGACATCAAAGAGGTCATCGGGATGGTCGTCGACCACGCCGACTTCTTCGAGGTGCAGCCGTACTTCGCGATGAACATGGTGGTCGGCTTCGCGCACCTCGACGGCCACCCGATCGGCGTCGTGGCGAACCAGCCAAAGGTCATGGCGGGAGCGCTTGACATCAACGCGTCCGTAAAGGCTGCCCGCTTCGTTCGCTTCTGTGACGCGTTCAACATCCCGCTCGTCACATTCGTGGACGTTCCCGGTTTCCTTCCCGGCACCGCTCAGGAGTACGGCGGGATCATCCGTCACGGGTCCAAGCTGCTCTATGCGTTCAGCGAAGCCACTGTGCCGAAGCTCACCGTGATCACTCGCAAGGCATACGGCGGCGCCTACTGCGTCATGTGCTCGAAGCACATCAGAGCGGACTTCAACGTTGCGTGGCCGACCGCGGAGATCGCAGTGATGGGTCCGGAGGGCGCGGTCAACATCATCTTCCACCGCGAGCTGGAGGCTGCCGGCGACCCTGTGGCCCGCCGGCGTGAGCTCGTCAGCGAGTACACGGAAAAGTTTGCCAACCCGTTCATCGCGGCGGAGCGCGGCTACATCGATGACGTCATCGAGCCGGGGCGCACGCGGCGTGAGCTGATCCGGGCGCTGAAGATCGCGCTGCGCAAAGAGCGCCGGCGCCGCCCCCGCTGGCACGGGAACATTCCGCTGTGAAACAACAGAACCAGGTTCCGGCCCCCCACCGGCTCGCTTCGCGCGCCACCTCCGCACAAGTGGGGAGGAGGCATCAATACACTTACGTCGTGCCCGAGACCGCTTCGCTCCGTGTTGTGTTGATTTGAAGCTTCTCGAGTATCAGGCCAAGGAGGTTCTTGCCTCCCTTGGCATTCCCATACCGCCGGGCAAGGTTGCCCGCACGCCGGACGAGGCCGCGGCAGCCTGCCGCGAACTCGGGCCGATTGCGGTCAAAGCGCAGGTCCCGGTCGGCGGGCGAGGCAAGGCCGGCGGCATCAAGCTGGCCAAGACTCCAGATGAGGCCCGAGCGGCGGCCGCGCAGATCATCGGCATGGACATCAAGGGCTTCAAGGTGCCCTTGGTCTACTGCGAGGCGGCGCTGGAGATCGAGCGCGAGATCTACCTCGGCTTCACGGTTGACCGGGACGCGCGCGCGAACATCCTCATGCTGTCGGCTAAGGGCGGCATGGACATCGAGCAGGTCGCCGAGGAATCGCCCGATTCGATCGCGAGGCTCTATCCGAATCCCTGGCGCGGACCGCTCGATTTCGAGCTGAATCAGCTCGTCTACAAGGCCGAGTTGGGTCCGCTGGCCCGACCGCTTGCTGGGCTGATCAAGAAGCTGTACCGCGCGATCCCCGACCTCGACGCCGTCACAGCGGAGATCAACCCGCTCGTCGTGACCAAGACCGGAGAGCTGGTCGCCGGTGACGCGAAGCTCGAGATCGACGAGAACGCCGCGTATCGGCACAAAGACCTGGAACAGCGCTTTGGCAGCATGCTCGAGGGCGATGTCTACGAGGTCGAGGCGAAAAAACGAGGACTCACTTATGTGTCTCTCGACGGCGAGATCGGGATCATCGGCAACGGCGCGGGATTGTGCTTGAGCACCCTGGACCTGGTCCAGCGCGCCGGCGGCCGCGCGGCCAACTTCTGCGACCTCGGCGGTGGCGCGAAGGCCGAGGTGGTCTAGAACGCGCTAGCTGTCATCCTCATGAACCCCCGCGTGAAAGGCGTGTTGATGAACGTCTTCGGCGGCATCACGCGTGGTGACGAGGTCGCAAAGGGCCTTGTTACGGCGCGCGACAACCTGAAGATGCGGCTGCCGCTGGTGGTGCGGCTGAGCGGCACGAAAGAAGAAGAGGGCCGCAAGATCCTCAAAGACAACGGCATTGAGCCGGAAGGGAACGCTTGGGCTGCGGCGCAGAAGATCGTCCAGCTGACCCGGGTCACAGCGTGAGCATTCTCCTCGACGCCTCAACAACCGTCGTCGTACAGGGCATCACAGGCCGCGAGGGCAGCTTTCACACCGAACAGATGCAGGCGATGGGCACCAGGGTGGTTGCGGGGACCAGCCCCGGCAAGGGCGGGACGAAACACCTAGGCGTACCAGTGTTCAACACGGTGGCGGACGCAGTGGAGGCGACCGGTGCCAACTCGTCCGGCATTTTCGTACCCCCGCCGTTCGCACCCGACGCGATCATGGAAGCCGCAGCAGCCGGCATCAAGCTGATCGTCTGCATCACCGAAGGCGTCCCGATCCAGGACATGATCCGGGTCAAGGATTTTCTGCGCGGCTACCCATCGGCGCGGCTGCTCGGCGCCAACTGCCCGGGCTTGATCACTCCCGGCGTAGGCAAGATCGGGATCATCCCTCAGCGCCTGACCTTGCCGGGGCATGTCGGGCTCGTGTCGCGAAGCGGCACGTTGACCTATGAGGTCGGGTCGGCCCTGTCCGCGTCGGGTATTGGGCAGTCGACCATCGTCGGCATCGGCGGCGATCCGGTGCTTGGGCTGACCTTCACCGACGTCATCGCGTCTTTTGAGAAGGACCCTGAGACGACGCACCTGGTGGTGATCGGCGAGATCGGGGGAAGCGATGAGGAGCACGCCGCCGAGTTGCTCGGCCGCGGCACCCGGCTCAAGACCGTGGCCTTCATCTCCGGCCGCACCGCCCCCGAGGGAAAGCGCATGGGTCATGCCGGGGCGATCATCTCCGGCAATCGAGGCACTGCGAAGAGCAAGGAGGAGGCCTTCCGCAAGGCCGGCGTCGCGGTCGCGGAAACCACCGACCAGATCGTCGGCATGCTCAAGTGACTGCGGTGCCGATTTCTGTCGCGAGGGCGCTTCCAGGCGACCGGCTGCGCTATTTCGGGTTGCTCGCCGGCCTGTTGGTGTGGCTGGCCTACACGCGCGTCTTTTTCATACTCCAGGCGGCCCACGTGACTGCCCCGCCGTGTCCGTTCTATTACTTCACCGGACACCCCTGTCCCTTCTGCGGCGGAACGCGCTCGTTCGCGTTCATGTGGCAGGGCGATCTGGCGGATTCCGTAAGGCTCTATCCGCTCGGTCCCGCACTTTTCGCGGGTACTTTCGTCGTCGCCGCGGGACTTGTTGCCGGGGCGGTGAGCGGCCGCACATGGACGCCGCATTTCACCGCCGCGCAGTGGCGCGCGCTGGCCATCGGAGCTGCGAGCGCAATCGTGCTGAGCTGGTCGCTGAAGGTTTTCGTCCTCGGCAACTGAAGTCCGGCGTTTGGGTCCGGTCACGGCCCGAATTCGACACGTTTTGCGCCAAGCGTGTCTATCAGGCGGCAGAATTCCCCACTTTGCGCGCCAAACGCAAATGAGCGCGACCGCGGGCGGGCCCTTGTGGCGCATCTCTTGAAAATCCGGAGTCTGGGTCCCGACGAATGGCGGACATTTCGGGAAGTCAGGCTCGCCGCTCTCCAGGATGCTCCGTATGCCTTTGGCTCGACCTGGAAGAGCGAGAAAGACCGCAGTGAGGCGGAGTGGCGACAGGCGGTCGCGTCACGGCTGCGTTTTGTGGCCATACAGAGCGAGCGAGTCGTCGGTATGGCAGCCGGCGGCGAATCGAATTCAACCTCCACTGCCGCCCTGACCTCTCTGTGGGTCGAGCCTGCTTCGCGGGGAGGTGGCGTGGGCGACCAGCTGGTGGTTGCAGTTCTGGCGTGGGCTAAGACGGCAGGCTTCAGCCAGGTCCTGCTCTGGGTGACCGAGGGCAACTCGCACGCCGAGGCGTTGTACGAGCGGAATGGCTTCATCCGAACCGGAGAAGTAATCGACCAGCCTCGCCGCGAGTTCGAGATGTCGGTGGAACTTTGATCACACGCCGCTCGTGCGTCAAGCCGAGCGTGCAAGGATTGTTGACGTGAACTTCGACCTGACCACAGAGCAACAAGCGATTCGGGACACGTGCCGTGATTTTGCCCGTGAAGTCGTCGCGCCGGCTGCGGAGGAGCTCGACCGCGAGCACAAATTCGGCTACGACATAGTCCGGCAGATGGGGGAGCTCGGCCTGTTCGGCCTTCCGTTCTCCGAGGAGTACGGCGGCGCGGGCGCCGATTTTCTTTCGCTGTGCCTTGCCATCGAGGAAATCTCGCGGGCCGACACCGGCGTTGGGATCACGCTCGAAGCTGCTGTGTGCCTTGGAGCGGCGCCAATCCACGACTTCGGGACCAAAGAGCAGAAGGAACGGTGGCTGCCGGACCTACTCGCCGGACGCAAGCTGTGGGCATTCGGACTCACCGAGCCGGAGGCGGGATCGGACGCCGGCGCCAGCAAGACGCGCGCCGAGATTCGCAACGGGAGCTGGGTAGTCAACGGCGCGAAGCAGTTCATCACCAACAGCGGGACGGACATCTCAGCCGGCGTGACGGTGACGGCAGTGACTGGCAAAATCAACGGCGGCCGTCCTGAGATCAGCGCGATCATGATCCCGACCGGGACGCCCGGATACCACGTGCTCGCGTCGTACCGCAAGCTCGGATGGCATTCGTCCGACACTCATCCGCTGAGCTTTGAGGATTGCGCGGTACCGAGGGAAAATCTCCTCGGGGTGCAGGGCGGGGGCTACAAGCAGTTCCTGCACACGCTGATGGGCGGGCGAATCGCGATCGCGGCCCTTTCCGTCGGCCTCGCGCAGGCTTGTCTCGATGCGTCGCTCAAGTACGCGAAGGAGCGGCAGACCTTCGGCGTACCCATCTCAAAGCATCAGGCGATTCAGTTCAAGCTCGCCGACATGGCTATGGAGACAGAGCTCGCGCGAACGATGGTGTACCGCGCCGCTATGAAGTACATGAAGGATGGGGCGAATGCGACCGACGAGGCGCGCATGCTCGCGGCCATGTGCAAGCTCTACGCGTCGGAGGCCTCCAAGCGTGCGGCCGACCAGGCGATTCAGATCCACGGCGGCTACGGCTTCATCGAGGACTATCCAGTCGCGCGCTACTGGCGTGACGTGAAGATCAATGAGATCGGCGAGGGGACGTCCGAGGTGCAGCGGATGCTGATCGCGCGCCTCTTGGGCTGCTAGCGATAGACCCCGTTGTGGCCGAGGCTGTGAGAGCCGACGTTGGGGAAGTACGTCAAGCCGTGATCCTCTGATCCCACCGCGATCTTGGCGATGAGCCCGCCCGTCGCGGTGTTCATCACATAAACGGTCCGGTGGTAGCGGCCAGAGGCCCACAGCTGCGTGCCTTCCGGGTTGAGCTGCAGCATGTCCGGGCTCCCGCCGCCCGGGATGTACCACTTCGCCACCACGGTGCGTGACGCGAAGTCGATGACCGAGAACGATCCTTCCAAGCGGTTGGAAACGTAGAGCGACTTCGTGTCGCGAGAGACCTGCAGCCCATGCGCTCCGCGACCTGTGGGGATGAACTGGATCTCTTTCATCGCCACCGGGTCGATGACGGAGACCCCCATCCGGCCCTGGTTGGTGACGTAGAAATACCGGCCGTCGGGTGAAAGCCTGACGTCGATCGGTAAACCGCCCACCCAGACCGAGCCGGCGAGCCGCATGTTGACCACGTCCACCCTGGCCACGATGCCCGACCACTCGGTCGAGATCATCAGGTAGCTGCCGTCAGCGCTGAAGTCCAGGTGATCGGCGCCTGGCCACGGGATCCCGACTGACCCGAGCAGGTGCCAGTCGTGAGGGTCTCGAAACTCGACCCGCTGAAGTCGTTCGACGACGTCGATCGCCTTCGTGCCGTCGGGGGTGAAGTAGAGGTTGTATGGAAACGGAATCGAGATGAGCTGGCCGGTTGGCCTGCCCGAGTGGATGTCCAGCACGGTGAGGCTGCTCGATCCTTCGTTGTCGACGTAGAGAGCGCTCATGTCCCAAGCCGGCGCGATGTGATGAGGGATGGAGCCGACCCCATAGTGGTCGATCACCGCGAAGGTGTTCGGGTCGATGATGTCGACGGTCCCGGCGGTGCTGTTCGGGACGTAGACGCGAGGAGGAAGGTCACACAGCGGGCAGGGCACGGTGCCCGACAGGGTGCTCGCGTACACATTCAGGGCGGGCTCCGGGAGGCTGATTGGCTGGACGTCCGGAGCCGGCAGCATGCGACTCGTTTCATTTCCCTGCAGCGCAACGGGGCTTGCGACCATCGGCGCTGTCCAGACGACCGCAAAGACGACGCCCGCGGGGCTGACTATCGCCAGCACGAAGATGATGGCGAAGATGAGGCGAACCGGCCGTGAGCGGAGGGCCCCGGCCAGCCGGCTATTCGTCAGGGAGGTCTTCAAGCTTCGGGGCCAGCTCGCACACCCAGCGCCCATCGTCCAGGCGCCGGATGAAGCGGCCGTAGCCCTGGTTGCGAGCCACGTTCAGGAACTGCTCCTGCGTGATGAGAGTGCGTAACCGGGCAAGGTCTGCATAGGTGCTGTCGCGCATTATGCCGCCGACTACACCCGCCAGCTCCCGCCATTGCCCCTCCGAAAGCGGCTCGCCGTAACCAGCGATGGTCACGAGCAGCGCCGCGGTAGCGCCCGTGATCGTGTCGGGCAGGAGCTTTTCCGACTTGGCCCGGGTGATGATCTCGCGCCCCGTGCCAATGATGTCGGCAATTCGATCCCGCCGCACGCCGATGATGTCGCGCCCACTGCCTACAGTGGTGCCTTCGAGATACCGGGGTCCAGCTTCCATGACCAGGCCACTATTCTAGTTAACGCCTGAGTTGGATCTCGATCTCGCCCCTGCCCACGCCACATTTCGTGCAGCGGTGCGCCAGCTCGCCCAGGGCACGGTCCTGCCTCTCGCGGCTGAGGTTGACCGCCAGCATCGCTTCCCGGAGGAGGCCGTCAGGGCTGCTTCGGAGGCGGGCCTGCTCGGAATCCTGATCCCACGCGAGTACGGCGGCGCGGGGCTTGACGCCCTTGCCTTTGCCATCTGTATCGAAGAGCTCGCGCAGGCTTGTGCTTCGACATCGGTGATAGTCGACGTGCATACGAGCGTCGGCAGCGAGCCGATCTTGCTGTTCGGCACGCCCGAGCAGAAACAGAAGTGGCTGCCGAGACTGGCATCCGGCGAGCTTTTGGGTGCGTTCGCGCTCACTGAGCCTGCCGCGGGATCCGACGCCGCCTCCCTCCAGACGAGCGCGCGTAGAGGTGGCGACGGTTATGTCCTCAACGGCACCAAAGTGTTCATTACCAACATCGGACGGGCGGGCATGTACGTCGTCTTTGCCCGCACGGGGGAGCCCGGAAAGGCGGGCGGAATCAGCGCCTTTCTCGTCCCAGCCGAGACGCCCGGTGTCCGGGTAGGCCAGATCTTCAAAAAAATGGGCCTTCACGGGTCACCAACCGGCGAGCTCGTGCTTGAGGACGTGGAGGTGCCGGTGGAGAATCGCCTCGCGGACGAAGGCCAGGGCTTTGTGGTTGCGATGCGCGCGCTCGACTCTGGCCGGATCGGGATCTCGGGCCAGGCCCTGGGTATCGCCCAGGCGGCGGTGGACGAGTCACGCGCGCTGCTTCGGGGACGTGGCCGCGAACAGGGCGACGACTTCCTGCTGGCGGATATGGCGACCCGGCTCGAGTCGGCGCGGCTGCTCGCCTACCACGCCGCCTGGCTTTGCAGCAGCGGGCGTCCCTTCACTCGCGAGGCCTCGATGGCCAAGCTCCACTGCACCGACACGGCGATGCAGCTCGCGCTGGATGCATTGCAGCTCGCCGGTGAAGAGGGAGCCGTCTCTGGCAGCCCATTCGAGAGGCATGTTCGCGACGCGAAGGCACTTCAGATCTACGAGGGGTCGAACCAGGTTCAGCGGATGGTTATCGCTCGAGAGATGCTCCGCTAAGCTCACGACATGGATTTCGAGTTCTCTGAAGAGCAGGTCGCGATCAGAGACACGATCCGAGAGCTCGTCCAGGACCGCGTGGCTCCGCGCGCGGCGGAGATCGATGCCAAAGCCGAGTACCCGAAGGACATCGAGAAGCTCTTTGCCGACAACGGCATCCTCGGCATCCCGTTCCCGGAGCAGTACGGCGGGATCTCCGGGTCGAGCGTCACGATCTGCATGGGCGTCGAAGAGATCGCCAAGGCGTGCGCAACGTCATCGCTGATCCTTGCGGTCCAGGCTCTTGGCTCTTATCCCATCCTGGTTGCAGGGTCTGAGGAGCAGAAAAAGCGACTTTGCCCGCCACTGGCGTCGGGTGAGAAGGTCGCGGCATACGCGCTTTCGGAGACAGGGTCTGGTTCGGACGCCGCCGCCATGAAGACCCGCGCCAAGCGGCACGGCAACGAGTACGTGCTCAACGGCACAAAACAGTTCATCACGGCGGGGAGCGTGGCAGGCACGCTTGTCGTCTTCGCGCAGACCGATCCCGACGATCACCACGGCATCTCGGCGTTTGTGCTGGAGCGCGAGACCAGCCCGTGGCAGGCGTCAAAGCTCGAGCACAAGCTCGGCATTCGCGGGTCACCGACGGCGCAACTCGTTTTCGAGGACGTGAAGGTGCCCGTCGCGAACCGGCTTGGCGACGAAGGTGCGGGTTTCAAGATCGCGCTTGCAGTGCTCGATCGGTCGCGCCCCGGCATCGGTGCGCAAGCGCTCGGCATCGCGGAAGGTGCGTTCGATTACGCGCTCCAGTACGTCAAGGAGCGCCAGCAGTTCGGGCAGGCGGTTGCGACCTTCCAGGGAATCCAGTTCATGCTGGCCGACATCGCGACGCAGATCGAAGCTGCGCGTCACCTCGTGTATCGAGCCGCGACGAAGGTGGACGCGAAGGCTCCTGACCTGACGAAGATCGCGGCGATGGCGAAGCTCTTCGCGTCCGACATGGCGATGAAGGTGACGACCGACTGTGTGCAGCTGCTGGGTGGCTACGGATACATCTCGGACTACCCCGTCGAACGGATGATGCGAGACGCCAAGATCACGCAGATCTACGAGGGCACCAACCAGATCCAGCGGGTGGTCATCGCCAGGTCGCTTTTGCGGTGAGCAGCCCGCACTCGGAAATCGAAACGAGCCCGTCCGACCTCGAGCGACCTGCGCCGGTCGTGGCCGCGTGGCATCCGCCGCCGGCTTATCCGCCCCCTCCGCGCGCAACGGCCATGGGAGCGACTGAGGGTCGTGCCATCGCTGCGCTTGTCGCGGCGATCGCCGGAATCGTCCTCGGACTGCCGCTGGGCTTGCCTGGAATGGTGCTCGGGACGCTCGCGTACTTTCTCGGCAGGTCGGCAGTGAGCAGGATCGACAGCTCGCAGGGGGCCCTCAGCGGGCGCGGCCTCGCGCTCTGGTCGTGGGTGCTCGGGGCGATCGCGATGGGAATCGGAGCTGTGGTGACACTGATCTGGCTCGTGGTGGTGCTGATCGCAATGTCGCAAGCCGCCACGGGCTTCTAGTGCCCGGATCCGGCAGTGGACCGCATCACCGACGCGTTCGCATGGCCGCTCAAAGACCCTGACTGGCTGACCAAACTCCTGATCATCGCCCTGAGCTTGTTGATTCCGTTCGTCGGAGCGATCAACGGTCTCGGCTGGATGCTGGCGTCGCTCGACCGGCTGCGGGCTGGAGAGGAGCGACTTGCGCCGGCGAATCTCCGCTACATCGGCCGCGGATTCTCGCTGTTTGCAGTCAACTTCGTCTACATCCTCGGCGTCGTTGTGGTCGCTGCTTTGATCTACGTCCCGGCTGTCATCGTGGCCGCAAACCAATCCCAGGGTCAGGCGAATCCCGCGTTGGTGTCGCTTGCAGTCTTGCTGAGCCTGCTGGCATTCAGCGTCGCCACACTGGGCTCGCTCGCGCTCGACTTCGCGATGCCCTCGATTGTCCTGGGCACTGATCGAGGCGGAATCCGCGGAGGGCTGCAGGTCAGAGCCGTGCTGCGAATGGCTCGCGCGAACATCTCCAACACTCTGATCGCCGGCCTTATGCTGATCGCCGCCAGCTTCGTCGGGTCGTTGGGCATGGTCGCGTGCGGTGTCGGAATCCTGTTCACCACCGCTTATGCGCTTGCGATGCAGGCATGGATAGTCCGGTGTTTCGAGGTCGGGTCACCTGCCGCGAACGCGGCATGAGGAGGTAATCGCATGTCGGATTTGCCCCCGCCGCCGCCGCCTGCTGGTGGAGGTTATCCACTTCCTCCTCCGCCTCCACCGCCTCCTGGCGGAGGTTCGATTCCGCCTCCGCCACCACCGCCACCCCCAGGCGGAGGTTTCACTCCTCCGCCACCTCCACCGCCCCCTGGCGGCGGTTACGTGCCGCCTCCACCTGGTGGATACGCACCAGCGGGCGCCGGTTATGCCGCGAAACGAACCGACGGGCTCGCGATCGCCTCACTTGTCATCGGAATCATTTCTTTCGTTTGCAGCTTCTTCTGCCTCGGGGTCGTGTTAGGTCCGACGGCGGCGATCATGGGCTTCATTTCGCGGCAGCGAATCGCCACGAGCGGAGGCATGCTGGGCGGCGGAGGGCTCGCCATTGCCGGTCTGGTCCTGGGGATCGTCGGGTTCATTGCGAGCGTGGGCTTCTTCTTCTTCTTCTACTTCTCGGGAGCCTTGAGCTCGGCCACCAGCACTCCGACACCGTGACGTAACCAGACGCCATTTCCCACCGTTTCCTAAGGCCTGGACGATAGAATCCCGGTGCGCATGCTCAGGGCAAGGCCTAGAGCCAGGCGATCTCGCTACAACGTCTCTTACCGCCTGACCAGGTCGGTCCCTGCGGCGGTAGTGGCTGTGTTGGTCCTGGTCGTGCTGGTTGGGGCGACATTTACGTACAAGCGTTTTGATGATTTCATCAGCGCGACCACGGGCCGCCACATCACTCCTGGCGAGATAGTGCAGGTGGTCGAGCCCGCCCAGGGCACCATCGCGTACAAGCTCAAGCACGGACAGCAGGTGAACATCCTGCTTCTCGGCATGGGCGGCGAGCAGAACGATGCGCCGTACCTGACCGACTCGATCATGGCCGTCACGATCGACCCGACGACCGGCCGCGTGATGCTCCTGTCGATCCCGCGCGACCTCGTCGTGCATATGAACCTACAGACGCCATCGAGCCGGACGTGGACCAACAAGATCAACGCCGCGTTCGAGGTGCCGTACACCAGCATCATCTGTTGCGTCGCCCCCGAGTACCAGGGCCGCGACGGCGGGGGACATGCTGCCGAGCACGAGGTCGGCAAAGTGACCGGGCTCACGTTCGACAGGTACATCGGTGTCGACTTTGTCGCGTTTCGCGACATGGTCAACGCGTTGGGCGGAGTCGACGTGTGCCTCACCACCAACCTGGACGACTACTCCTATCCCAACTACAACAACGGCTACATGCCGATTCACTACAAAGCCGGCTGCCAGCACCTGAATGGCGAACAGGCGCTCCAGATCTCGCGGTCACGCCACGCGGAGCAGCCTCAGCAGCAATCTGACTTCGGCCGCGCGAAACGACAGCAGGATGTCATGCAGGCGATCAAGAAGAAAGCGACCACCGTCAACGGATTCAGCAAGGCGCCGCAGCTCCTCGACGCCCTGCAGAAGAACATCCACACGGATATGTCGCTGTCCGACATGAAGGCGATTTACGACTGGGGGAAGAACCTCCCTGACAGCTCGCTCATCCGGGTCGCGCTGACCGCACCATCGCCGCTCGGCGAAGGAAACCTGCTCGACTCCTTCAACTGCGGCATGGGACCGGGCGTGTCCCAGCTGTGTCCCGACGACCAGAGCTACAACATGATCCACAAGTACGTCGGCTCGGTCTTCATCGACCCCAAGGTCCTCGCCGAGAGAGCGCCCATTCAGTTCTCGAACGGAGCCAGCAACACCGTGTACGGCCTCGACACGCGGGTCGTCTCGATGTTCGACCCGACCGGCCTCCAGCTGCTGGATACCGTCGGCCATCCGGCGGTGTCCCAGACGCAGATCCTCGACTACTCCGGCGGCCAGTACCCGTTGACGACCAAGTGGCTCCAGGGCTTTTTTGGCGGCACCGTCGTCGCGGCGACTCCGACCAACCCGGCCCCGGCTCGGGGCCAGCAGACCACCGGCGTCGTGGTGGTCCTCGGGCGCGACTTCGCCCTACGCTTCTTGGGTCAGTGACGACCTGAACGACCCAGACCTAGAGCGGCGGTTCAAGGCCGGCGATACGCGGGCCCTCGCCAGGGCGATCAGCCTTGTCGAGCGGCGTGACCCGGCAGTGCGTGCGCTCGAACAGTCGGTGCGAGGTGGTGCCGCTCCAGGCGTGGTCGGTTTCACCGGCGCGCCGGGGACCGGCAAGTCCACGCTGGTCGACGGCCTGGTGTCGTGGCTCAGGAAGCAAGAAAGCTCTGTCGCTGTGCTCGCGACCGACCCCAACTCGCCATTCACGGGTGGGGCCATCCTCGGCGATCGCATCCGGATGCAGCGCCACGCGATGGACCCGAAAGTCTTCATCCGCAGCATGGGCGCACGAGGACACCTCGGAGGCCTTTCGCTCGCCACGCGCGAAGCCATCCGGCTTCTGGGTGCTTTCGGTTTCGACCAGGTGATCCTGGAGACGGTCGGCGTGGGCCAGTCGGAGTTGGAGGTTGCAGCTGTCGCCGACACGACGATCGTGGTCCTGACACCTAACCTGGGCGACGGCGTCCAGATGATCAAGGCCGGCATCCTGGAGATCGCGGACATCTTCGTCGTCAACAAGGCCGACCTGGAAGGCCACTCCCGAGTCATGACCGAGCTTCGCTCGATGCTGAGCCTGGCGCCAAAGGGAGGCACCGCGGCCGGGGCGGCCGCGAGATTCAGCTGGAAGCCCCCAATCCTCTCGACCGTAGCTGCCAAGCAGGAGGGCATAGGAGAGATCTGGGACGCGGTGGTCGCTCACCGGCATCACCTCGAATCGAGCGGGCAAGGCCGTCAGTTGGCCGAGCAGCGGCTCAAGGATGAGACCGCCGAGGTGGCGGCCGAGATCGCTCGCGACCGGGTGCGGCAGGCGCTCGCCGACGACCCGGGGCTGGCCGGGCGGCTGCTCGAGGAAGGTATTCCCTACAGCACGGCGGAGGAGATCCTCGACCGCAAGCGATAATCAATTCAGTGAAGGTTCGAGTGCGCGATCCGAAACAGGCCTGGAAGGAGGACTTCGAGTCCAGCCCCGCACGTGACGACGGCATCGAGAGCTCGACAATCTCGGGGATACCGCTGCAGCCGCTGTACACCGCCGAGGACCGGACGCAGCAACCGGAAGAGTTCCCCGGCCAGTATCCCTACACCCGCGGAATTCATCCGAGCGGTTACCGCGGGCGGCTGTGGACCATGCGCCAGTTTTCGGGCTTCGCCACCGCCGAGGAGACCAACCGCCGCTACAAGTACCTGCTGGCCAACGGCCAGACCGGTTTGTCGGTCGCCTTTGACATGCCGACATTGATGGGACAGGACTCGGACGCGCCGACGAGCCGCGGAGAGATCGGCCACTGCGGGGTCGCGATCGACTCGCTCGCCGACATGGAAACCCTTTTCGACGGAATCCCTCTCGGCGACATCACGACCTCCATGACCATCAACTCGCCCGCGGCGATCCTGCTGTGCATGTATATCGCGGTCGCCGAAAAGCAGGGCATCCCGGCCTCGAAGCTTGGTGGCACGCTGCAGAACGACATCCTCAAGGAGTTCATCGCTCAGAAGGAGTTCATCTTTCCGCCCGAGCCTTCGATGCGGCTCGTCGTGGACTCCATCGAGTACTGCGCCAGAGAGGTGCCGCAGTGGAACACGATCTCGATCTCCGGCTATCACATCCGAGAGGCGGGCTCGACCGCAGCCCAGGAGCTGGCGTTCACGCTCGCGGACGGCATGGCGTACGTGGACGCGTGCCTGGAGCGCGGCATGCGCATCGACGACTTCGCCCCGCGCCTGTCGTTTTTCTTCGACGCCCACATCGACTTCTTCGAGGAGATCGCGAAATTCCGGGCCGCCCGCCGGATCTGGGCGCGGTGGATGCGCGAGCGCTATGGCGCACAGCAGGAGCGGTCGTGGAAGCTGCGCTTCCACACGCAAACCGCGGGAGTGTCACTGACCGCGCAGCAGCCCGAGCTCAACATCGCGCGGACCGCGATTGAAGCGCTGGCTGCGGTGCTGGGCGGGACGCAGTCGCTGCATACCAACGCGATGGACGAGACGCTCGGGCTACCGACGGCCAAGGCGGCGCGGATCGCGCTGCGCACCCAGCAACTCCTTGCTTACGAATCCGGCGCAGCCAACACCGTGGATCCGCTCGGAGGCAGCTATTTCGTCGAAGCGCTGACTGACGAGATGGAGCGCCAGGCTGAGAAGTATTTCAAGCAGATCGAGGCCCTGGGCGGGGTTATCCCTGCGATCGAGGCCAACTTCTTCCAGAAGGAGATCGCCGACTCGGCATTCCGCTACCAGCAGGAGCTGGAGACGAAGCGCCGGCTGGTGGTGGGTGTGAACGAGTTCACCGTCGACGAGGACACGCCGATCGAGATCCTCCGGATCGACCCGAAACTGGAGAGCGAGCAAGTCGCCCGCGTCCGCGAAGTGCGCAAGAAGCGCGACCAGGCGAGGTGCTCGAACGCGCTGAGCAGCCTGCGCAAGGCGGCCGCCGGCAAGGACAACCTGATGCCGCACATCCTCGAGGCGGTGCGGGCGTATGCCACCGAGGGCGAGATCATGAACACGATGATCGAGGTCTTCGGCATCTACACAGAACGAGC
>DASRWV010000002.1:0-6995 GCA_035687505.1 Nitrosotalea sp. | reverse complement strand
GGTGTCGTGATACGCGACCGAGCGGATCTGCCGGGAGTGCAGGTAGGCGTCGCACTGGGCCAGCGCCTGCGGATGCGATAGAGCGCGCTCGACAGGTCCGGGCCAGCCGAGCAGGCAGTGGCGCACCGGGAGCACGTGCTCGCGCACGACGCGCAGGCCCGGCAGCTCCCACAACAGGTCCGACACCTCCTGCACCACGCCGGCGCTGGTGTTCTCAACCGGCAGCACGGCAGCGTCGACCGCGCCCATCGTCAAAGCCTCGAAGGTCAGGCGAAAAGTGGCAAAGCCGACAGCTTCGGGATCTTTGAACAGCGCCGAAACAGCTTCATCCGAGTACGCGCCAGGCTCTCCCTGGTAGGCCACCCTCACCCGAATATGAGATGCCGAAGGGTATCCGCGACGTGATTGTGGTCGTGGAGCTGGTCAGTCACTGGTGGGTGACCGTTGGTCTCGTGTCCATTGGTCTCGCTGCCGTTCGCCTTCTCGCCGTTTGGATCTGATGCGGCGGCCGCGATCTTGCGCAGATCCTCGTCGGTGACCTCTTTTTTGGTGTCGGCGACCTGGAGGAAGCGCTGCCATGCGACGTCTGCCCTCTCCCCCGCGAGCGTGATGCCGATCCGCCCGAGCCGGTGGTGAAATGCGTGGCGGCCGGAGCGCGCGGTGAGGACGATGCGAGAGTCGGTCAGCCCGACGTCTTCGGGTTTCATGATCTCGTAGTTCAGGCGATCCTTCAACACGCCGTCCTGATGGATGCCTGACGCGTGGGCGAAGGCATTCGCGCCGACGACCGCCTTGTTCGGCTGCACCGAGTTGCCGGTCAGCTCGGCGACCAATCTCGAGGCGCGAGTGATCTCTTTGGTGTCCACCCTACACTCGAGGCCGAGCTTCGCCTGCCGTACGTTCAGCAGCATCACGATCTCCTCGAGCGACGTGTTGCCTGCCCGCTCACCGATACCGTTGATGGTGCATTCGACGCGCCTGGCGCCGGCTTGCAGGGCTGCCATCGTGTTCGCGACCGCGAGGCCCAGGTCGTTGTGGCAGTGGACCGAGAACAGAGCTTTGTCGCTGCCACGAGCTTCCGTCATGACGCGGGTGATGATCCCACCGAATTCGTCGGGAAGGCAGTAGCCGGTGGTGTCGGGAATGTTGATCACGGTCGCGCCGGCGGCGATCATCGTCTCCACGGTCTCGACCAGGTAGTCGAGATCCGCGCGGCCCGCGTCCTCCGGTGAGTACTGCACCCGGTCGCACAGCGACCGCGCGTAGGCCACCATCTCGGCCCCCTGCTTCAGCACCTGCTCTCGAGTCATGCCGAGCTTGCGCTGGATGTGAACGTCGGAAACCGACAGCACAATGTGGATCTGCGGCGTCTCGGCCTCTTTGATCGCTGCCCATACCGCGTCGATGTCCTCTTTGACTGCGCGCGCGAGGGCGGTGACGGTCGCACCTCGAATCTCACGGGCGATGCGCCGGCACGACTCGAAATCGCCTGGGGAAGAGATCGGGAAGCCGGCCTCGATCACGTCGACGCCAAGCTTCTCGAGCTGCCGCGCGATGCGCAGCTTCGAGTTGGCGTCGAGGTGGAACCCGGGCGACTGCTCGCCGTCGCGAAGGGTGGTGTCGAAGATGAATACTCTGTCCGGGGTAAACCCCACTGTATTTTTCTCGCTCATTACTTTTCTACAGGCTCCAACCAGGTCATCATCGAGCGCAGCTCCCGCCCGACTTTCTCGACGGGGTGTTCCGCGTCCTGACGCCGCATGGCCAGGAACTTCTCGCGGCCGTTTGAGTTTTCGTCGATCCAGTGCTCGGCGAAGCTGCCGTCCTGGATCTCGCGCAGGACCTGGCGCATGCTCTCGCGCACGTGCGAGTCGATCACGCGTGGACCGGAAACGTAGTCGCCATACTCGGCGGTGTCAGAGATGGAGTGGCGCATGAATCCGAGACCGCCGCGGTACATCAGGTCGACGATGAGCTTCAGCTCGTGCAGGACCTCGAAGTAGGCAATCTCGGGCTGGTAGCCAGCTTCGACGAGGGTCTCGAATCCGGTCTTGACCAATGAGCTGACTCCGCCACAGAGGACGGCCTGCTCACCAAAGAGATCGGTCTCTGTCTCCTCTTTGAATGTCGTTTCGACGATGCCCGCGCGGCCTGCGCCGATTCCCTTCGCGTAGGCGAGAGCCCGTGTCTTGGCGCGGCCCGATGCGTCCTGGTGGACCGCGATCAGGGCGGGCACGCCCATGCCCTGGACGTAAGTGCTGCGCACGAGGTGGCCGGGTCCTTTCGGCGCGATCATCGAGACGTCCGTCTCCGCTTCGGGCTTGATCTGCGCGAAGTGGATCGCGAAACCGTGAGCGAACATCAACATCGTGCCGGGCTTCAGCTGCTTGGCGATCGACTCGCGGAAGAGCTTGCCCTGGCCGGCGTCAGGCGTAAGGACCATGACGATGGAGGCCTCCGCCACCGCCTCCGGCACTTCGAGCGCGCGGACGCCATCTTCGACTACACGGTCGAAGGACTTGCTGCCCGGGTAGAGGCCGACACGTACGTCCTCTCCGCTGTCGCGAAGGTTCAGCGCGTGGGCGCGACCCTGGCTGCCATAGCCGATCACCGCGACCTTCTCTCCCAGCTTCGGCGGGCAGTCGGCGTCGTAGTGGATCTTCATGCGCTCCTCCTCAGCACGACCGGCCCGGAGCGGGCGACGTCCAGCACTCCGTGCTGCATCAGCTCGTTGATGAAGTCCCCTACGTCCGTGCCTTCACCGGCAAACTCGACGGTCGTGCCGTCGGCGCCGGTGTTGAGCACTTTGGCGCCGCGGTCCACGAGACCGGCGACTTGAGAGGCCTTGACCTTCGCGACAACCAGCTCGCGGCTGTGCACCTCCTCACCGGTTACGTCTTCGATCTCGATCACCTCGACCAGGCGCTCGAGCTGCTTCAGCACCTGGTCGACCTCGGCGTGGCCGGCGTCGACGGTCAGCGTCATGCGGGAGCGCCCGGCCTGGCGGCTCGGACCGACCGAGATGGAGCGGACGTGGAAGCCCCGGCGGCGGATGAGCCCCGAGATCTTGCTCAAGGTGTTAGCGCCGTCCTCGACTAGAACGGAGAGCACGCGGACACGCTCTTCATGCGCGGCCGGGAGGGGTCTGGCCTCCCCACTTTGTGGGGAGGTCGGCACTGGTCGCGCAGCGACCACTGGCGGGTGGGGGTCGCGGGGTGTCTCAATCATTTGTCAGGTGCCTCCCAGAAGTCGTTGAGGCTCTTGCCCAGCGGGACGATGGGATAGACGTTGGCCTCGGGGTCGATATGGAAGTCGATCAGAAATGGGCCTTTGGTCCGCTCGGCCGCGTCCATCGCGGGGCCGACGTCCTCGAGCTTGTCGACGCGGACGGCGGGGAGCCCGTACGCGTCGGCGAGCTTGACGAAGTCCGGCATGTGCGTGAGGTCGACCTGTGACCGCACGCCGCCGTAGAAGTCGTCCTGGAACTGCCGGACCATACCGAGCGAGAAGTTGTTGAGCAGCACGATCTTGACGTCGAGCTGGTGCTCGACTGCGACCGACAGCTCCTGGGCTGTCATGACAAAGCCGCCCTCGCCGGCGACGCACCACACGGTCTTTTCGGGACGACCGAACTTGGCGCCGATCGCGGCCGGAAGGGCGAAGCCCATCGTGCCGGAACCGCCGGAGTTGAGGAAGAGGCCAGGCCGGTCGTAGTTCCACCACAGAGCGGCCCAGATCTGGTTCTGGCCGACGTCGGCGACCACGATCGCCTCGTTACGGCATCGCCGGTACATGTCGATCAGCACGTCCTGCGGCTGGAGGTGGCCGTTCGAATGCGTGTATTTGAGCGGGTGCTCCTCGCGCCAGGCGTCGATCTGCGCGAGCCACTGACCGCGCCCTGCCTGCAGCTCACCGACATGCGGGGTCATAGCTTCCAATGCGTTCCTCGCGTCGGCGACAAGCTCGATATGCGGCCGCACGTTCTTGCCCATCTCGGAGCCGTCGATATCCACATGGATGAAGGTCTTGACCTTGGGGGCGAAGTCGGCGAGCCGTGCGGTGACGCGGTCGTCGACGCGCATGCCGACCATCATCAGGACGTCGGCGTTCTGCACAGCCTTGAGGTTCCAGCCGGTGCCCATGAACCCGGTCATGTGCAGCGAGAGCGGGTGGTTGACGGGAAAAGCCCCGATCCCGAGAAGGGTCGTGCCAACCGGCGCCGCGGCCTTCTCGGCGAACTTGAACAGCTCCCGCTCGGCGCGGCTGAGCAGCACTCCGTGGCCGGCCAGGATGACTGGACGCTCGGCGCCGGCCAGGGCCTGCGCAGCTTCACGTGCGCGGTCGAGGTTCACATGGCCGTTGGGCTGGTAGCCCGGAATCTCGAGCCGCTCCGGGGTTACGCGCTCGGCGTCCGCCTGCTGCACGTCCTTGCAGATGTCGATCAGCACCGGCCCGGGGCGGCCGGTGGTGGCGATGTGGAAGGCCTCGTGGATGACGCGTGGCAGCTGGTCGATGCTCGTGACGAGGTAGCTGTGCTTGGTCACCGAGCTGGTCGCGCCGATGACGTCCGACTCCTGGAAGGCGTCGCGTCCGACCTGGGTGCTGTTGACCTGGCCGGTGATCGCGATCATCGGGACAGAGTCCATGTAGGCGGTGCAGAGCCCGGTCACCAGGTTCAACGCTCCGGGACCGGAGGTGGCGAACACGACACCGGGCTTGCCGCAGGCTCGGGCGTAGCCGTCCGCCATGTGCGCGGCGCCTTGCTCGTGGCGGACCAGGATGTGCTTGAGCTTGGGATGCTCGGGAAGGTGCTGGTAGATGGGCAGGTTGGCGCCGCCCGGGTAGCCGAATATGAATTCGACTCCCTCGCGCTCCAGCGCCTCCAGGATCATGTCCGCTCCGGTCAACTTGGTTTCGTTACTCCTTTAGAAATGAAGAAGCCCCCACCTCTCGGTCGGGGGCTTTTGCGATCTACTCTGTGGTCTGGTTAGTTCGCGCGCGCCCCCGTTCGTCCGAAGCCAATAAGGCCCAGGAGTCCAAGGAGGAGTACGAGTGAGCGCGTAGAACCAACCATCGGACCTTGAATAGTAACGATCGAAACCGGCCTTGGGTTGTGTCCGGGCCACAAATTTCGGCCGTTTAGTTTGCGTAGAGTTGGCGTTCCCAATGCCCAGGACCCTCGCCCAGAAGCTGTGGGACTCGCACGTGGTATCGACCGCACCGGGCGAGCCCGATCTCCTTTATGTGGATCTCCACCTGGTCCACGAGGTCACGTCGCCGCAGGCTTTCGAGGGGCTGCGGCTGTCGGGCCGGAAGGTCCGGCGGCCGGACCTGTCGCTAGCGACCATGGACCACAACGTCCCTACGCAAGGCGGCGTGAGGGCGGCGGACGACCTTTCGCGGCGGCAGATGGAGGTCCTGGCCGAGAACTGCCGGCGGGAGGGCATCCCCCTGTATCAAATCGGCAGCCGGCGGCAGGGCATCGTGCACGTGATCGGCCCGGAGCTCGGCCTGACCCAGCCCGGAATGCTGATCGTGTGCGGCGACTCACACACCTCGACGCATGGGGCGTTTGGGGCGCTGGCGTTCGGCATCGGGACGTCAGAAGTGGAGCTTGTGCTCGCGACACAGTGCCTGCCCCAGAAGCGGCTGGGCGACCTGGCGGTGACGATCTCGGGCGAGCTGCCCCTGGGCGTCACCGCGAAGGACATCGTCCTGGGCCTGATCGGCAGAACCGGGACATCGCAAGGGCAGGGCCACCTTGTCGAGTACCGGGGTCCGACGATCCGCGGCCTGTCCATGGAGGGCCGGATGACGATCTGCAACATGTCGATCGAGTGGGGCGCCAAAGCCGGGATGGTGGCGCCGGACGACACGACCTTCTCTTATCTGGAGGGAAAGCCGAACGCGCCGAAGGGCGCGGCCTGGGAGGCCGCGCTGGACTCCTGGAGGTCGCTCTCGACCGACGCCGAGGCGACCTTCGACGGCGAGATCGAGATCGATGCGTCCCGCCTGGAGCCGCACGTCACGTGGGGCACCAACCCGGGGCAGGTGGCGCCGGTGACGGGGCGAGTTCCTTCGCCGCGCTCGGACACCGATGAGCGCGCACTGATCTACATGGACCTCACACCAGGGATGGCACTGGCTGACATCGCCATCGACCGGGTGTTCATCGGCTCGTGCACCAACGCGCGGCTCGAGGACCTGCGGGCGGCGGCGAGTGTGATTCGCGGCAAGCACGTCCACCCCAAGGTGCGCGCCATGGTGGTGCCGGGATCGACGTCGGTGAAGCGGGCCGCCGAAGAAGAGGGGTTGGACCTGGTGTTCAAGGCAGCGGGCTTCGAGTGGCGCAACGCCGGCTGCTCGATGTGCCTGGGCATGAACCCGGACATCCTGGCCCCGGGCGAGCGGTGCGCGTCGACCTCGAACCGGAACTTCGAGGGGCGGCAGGGGTCGGGCGGGCGGACGCATCTGATGAGCCCGCCGATGGCTGCGGCAGCCGCGGTGACTGGGCACCTGGTTGACGTGCGGGAGCTGCTCTAAGTGGGCGCTCGAAACCCGCATTCGCCACGCAGATGCGGGTGTCGATCCGCCTTCAAACCCGCATGTGCGACGCGAATTCGGGTATCGGAAGCCTGATGGAGCCGGTTTCCAAAGTCTCGGGAAAGATGGCGCCGCTGGATCGCGCGGACGTCGACACCGACCAGATCATCCCCAAGCAGTTCTTGAAGCGGATCGAGAGGACGGGTTTTGGGCCGTTCCTGTTCTTTGACTGGCGGGCCGACGGGAAATTCGTGCTGGACAAGCCGGAGCACCAGGGTGCCTCTGTGCTGGTCACGGGCGCGAACTTCGGGTGCGGGTCATCGCGCGAGCACGCGCCGTGGGCGCTTCGCGATTTTGGATTCAAAGCGATCATCTCGCCGAGCTTCGCGGACATCTTTCTCGCCAACTGCTACAAGACGGGCTTGCTGGCGGTGGTGCTGCCGGAGCGGCAG
>DASRWV010000001.1:0-15580 GCA_035687505.1 Nitrosotalea sp. | reverse complement strand
CCGCTCTTGGCCAGCTTCGCAATCGCTCCGCCGGCGCCGAAGTCCGGGTCGTCGGGATGGGCCGAAACCACCAGCACGTTCGTGAACTTGAGTACCTGCCCATTGGCCGAGCCGGAACGTGACCTCGAATTCGTCTTGGCTGTCTTCCTGGCAGCTTTCTTTACCGTCGCCATGTCAGTGAATGTAAGCGATCGAGGAAACCGGCTGTTCCTTTTACCTCGCCACCTTGTGGGGAGGTCGCCCCGCTCGCATAGCGAGCCGGACGGGTCGGGGCGAGCGCCGGCTCTAGCGCCGGGCTTTAGCCGGAGCGGACAGCGACGCCAGCGCGATCGCCGGCTGGATGGGCTGCCACAACGCCTCCAGCTGGTCGGTGGTGAGCCGGGTGCGTGATGCGATCACCCTGCCGCCGTACGCGGCGGTCTTCACCGCCGCCCAGCCAACACTCCCCGCGACGCGCATCGGCACGCTCACGACGGCAGCCAGCGCCGCCGCCTCCTCCGCGGCCCGTGTGCTTCCGTCGACTGTGGCCTTCGACAGCGCGTTGGCGGCGGCTTCGTCGACCTGCGACTGCTTCGCCAGCACCGCGCACTGACTCGCCCCCAGGCGGCCGAGCGAGGTCACGTAGCGCGACACCATCGCCCCCAGCGCGCGCGGACTGGTGACCGGAATGGCCGACCCGAATGGAGCGTAAGACGCTGCGAACTTGATCGGCGTCAGGTGATGGCGGCGCACGAGCGCCGACACCGCATGCCAGGCCGCGACTGCCTCGTCATCGGACCTGCCGCCGAAGAAGTCGATCAGCGCGGTGCCTGCGTTGACCAGTGGAGCGACAGCTTCTTCGTTCGCCGGAGGCGCGCCCGAAGCGACCTTCTGCCAGTCATTCTTGCTCAGCGCGGCCAGCTGATGCGCGAAACCGCTCCCGTTGACGTAGCCGAATGGAATCGACTGAGCAAATGGCGCGTACATCTCCGTCACCTGGTCCGCGCTCAGCCGCCCGTTGGACTCAACTGCGAATCCGGCGCGTTCGACGGCCGCGAACGCGCGGCACCGGGTGAAGGTGTCGAGCGCCTTGGTCCCTTCGATCGTGGCCAGAATCGACCGCACCACGCCGGCGGGCTCGACACTGCTGTCGCGTGTGACGCTGGCCACGAGCTTGCGGCGGTCCAGCACGCGCATCCATTGGATTGGCGTGAGCTCGTTGACACCCTTGATGAAGGCCGCGACCTCAGGACTGTTCCGCCCGAACGGGGCCACCGTTTTCACCGGCGCAGCCGCAGGCAGGCGGCTCTTCTTGGGCGTCTTCATGGTCCGGATCGCGCTGCTGACCGCATCCCTCATCCGTTCCGCAGCCGGCCGGTGGTCTTCCTCCGCCAGCGAGGCGAGTGGGATGACCGCTTCCAGGGGCGCCCACAGGATGGCGATCTGCTCCTGAGACAGGTCCGGCATGCACCCAAGCACGCGGCCCCCGTGGACCGCCATGCGGACCGCCGCCCAGCCCGAGTCCCCTGTGATGTGCGCGGGGATCAGGGTCAGGGCGGACATGGCGACCGCTTCCTCGCTTTTGACCTCCGGGTGCTTGGCCACCGCCTCGAGAAGCGCGCGCGAGGCGGCGGGTTCGATCCGCAGCCGGTGGGCGAGGTTCTCGCACTGGGCGGCGGTGAGCCCCTCCAAAGCCGTGAGAAATCGCAGCGTCATCGGGTCGAGCACATCCGAGCCCGAGGCCGGGATCAACGTGGCGAACGGCGCGTAATGGGCGGCAAATTTCAACGCCGGAAGGTGATGACGGTTGACCACCGCCGACATCGCCTGCCAGGCCGCCACCTGCTTCTCCTCGTTCTTTTTCGCGAGCGAATCGAACAGCACCTCGCCGGCCTTCGACATCGGCTCCGACATGCGGCCGTCGCTGCTGCGAATCGCCGCCTGGATCGCGCGGGCTGATTCGCTTGGCTGGCCGGCGCCCTCTTTGGTCACCGAGGCGACGAGCCGCCGGTTCGCCAGGACCTGCCTCCACTGCCAGGGCGACAGCCTGGCGACCGCATCGATGAAGGCTTCGACCTCAGCCGTGTTCGGCCCGAAGCGAAGCGAGGCGTCGTCGTTGGCACGCTGAATCCGGCCAAGCAGGCCATGTATGGCGGGCATCCCCCCAATTTTGGGGGGAGACGGCCCTTTTAAGGCGGCTTTAGACGGTCTCGACCTTGAGCAGGTTGGTCTGGCCGGCGAGGCCGACAGGGACCCCCGCCACCACCACCACGGTGTCGCCGGTCTTGACCAGGCCGGCGAGCCGGGCTGCCTCGGTGGCGTTCGCCACCATCTGGTCGGTGTCCTTGCCGGGGCTCACCAGAAGTGGGATGACCCCCGAATAGAGCGCGGTCTTGCGGAGGACCTCCGGGTGCGGGCTGGCGGCGATCACCGGCACACGAGGCCGCGCCTTGCTGCACCGCAGGGCAGTAGTTCCAGACTCGGTGAACGCGATGATGACCCGCGCTTTGAGCTCGTCCGCCGCGGCCGCCGCGGCGTGGGCGATGGCGCTTCCGACCTGGCCCGGCTCGCGCCACGGCTGCCTGGCACGCTGGAAGGCCGGGTGCTTTTGCGCCGACTGGCAGATCCGGGCCATCGCGCGGACTGCCTCGATCGGATGCGCACCGAGCGACGTCTCCTGCGAGAGCATCACCGCGTCTGTGCCGTCCCAGATCGCATTCGCGACGTCGGAAGCCTCAGCTCGCGTGGGGCGGTTGGAGGTGACCATCGACTCGAGCATCTCGGTGGCGGTGATGACCGGGACGCCCGCGCGGTTCGCGCGGTCGATCACCTCTTTCTGCACAGCGGGCAGATCGCCCAGCTTGAGCTCGACCCCAAGGTCGCCGCGCGCGACCATCACCGCGTCGGCGACCTCGAGAATCTTGCTCAGGTTGCGGATCGCCTCCAGCTTCTCCGGCTTGGCGATCACCGGCGTTCCGCACCCGAGCGCACCGAGGTGCTTCTTGCACAGGATCAGGTCTTCGGGGTGCCGGACGAACGACAGGGCGACCCAATCCACCTCGAGCTCCACCGCCAGCTTCAGGTCCTGCAGGTCTTTCTCGGTCAGGGCGGGC
The DNA here is from genome assembly GCA_035687505.1 of Nitrosotalea sp. GTDB lineage: Bacteria > Chloroflexota > Dormibacteria > Dormibacterales > Dormibacteraceae > Palsa-870. The sequence continues at coordinate 12,488 of DASRWV010000001.1, read as the reverse complement.
ATCGGCAGCGTTCGACCGGGAACGCTGACCCCCTTCCTCTCGCCCAGCAGGCCTCCCCGGATCACTGTGCACTCGGCGCGTCCATCCGCGACGCCGCGCACCATCAGCTCGATCCGACCGTCATCCAGCAGCACCCGGTCGCCGCGGCGGAGCGCGGTGACAAGCTCGGAGTGGCTGACCTCGATCTCGTTCTCCGGCTTCGGCACGCCGGCTGCCCGATGCGCGCCGGTCAGAAACACAGTTCGGCCGCGAACCAATCGCTGGAACGCGGCTTCGAGCGGACCCGTGCGGATCTTCGGTCCCTGCAGGTCGCCCAGCAGCGCGATCGGCCGGCCTGCCGCTTCGGCGGCCTCCCGCACGTCGGCGGCGACCTGACGGTGGGTGGCGTGGTCGCCGTGGGAGAAGTTCAGCCGGGCCACGTCCATGCCGGCCTGGATCATCGTGCGCAGCATCGACGGCGACGAGCTCGATGGCCCGATGGTGCAGACGATGCGTGTCCGGCGTATCTGGCTCATTGGTACTTTTGGACCCGACGGCCGAGCTCGTGCTCCGCTTCGACCACACGGCGCTCCAGCTCCGGCGCGCTGATGACCGCCCCGCCCATCCCCCTCACCAGGTCGCGCTGAAAACGATCTGATGTCGCGACGGTGATCGCGTCGCCGGTTTGCGAGGCGTCGTACGCGATGCGCTCGATGACGTGGTCCGCCGAGTGACCTTTGCGCGTGAACACCACATGCACGCCCTCGACCAGCTCTTCGCTGTTGGTGCGCGCGGCCGAATGGTGCGCATCGAAGACCACTGTCACGTCCGCACCGACGACCATGCCGAAAACCGAAAGTCGCTCGACCAACTTGTCACGCGCCGCCTCCAGCGACGCGTCGCCGAGCAGCCGCTTCAGCTGCGGCCAGGCGTGAATCACGTTGTACCCGTCGACAATCACTCGCTCCATCAATCGTTCACTTAGTGGAAGCGCATGTGCGCTTGGCCGTAGAAGATCAAGCGAGGGTCGATGCCCGCAAAGGTAGTGATATCCAGCACGAGCTGGAAGAAGGCCGAGCTGAAGGGGGGAACGAGCCAGAGCGCGGCGAACACCGCGATGATCCCGAGCTGTCCGTACTGGATGGCCAGACCTTGAAGCGAGTAGGGCAGCCACGGGCGGATGATGCCGAACCCGTCGAGTCCCGGCACCGGCAGCAAGTTCAACACCAGCGCCACCGCCTCGATGAATCCCAGAAAGGCAAGCGCGGCGAAAAAATTGAGATTCGTCTGGTTGATCCACGAGCCGTGGCCGGGGATCACAAAAGGAAGCGCGACGAGCACGCCGCACAGCAGCGTGCCCACCGGTCCAGCGACGGAAACCGCCGAATCCCAGGTCCGGCTGCGCAGCGAAGAGCGGTTGATGAAAACCGCTCCACCCGGAAGGCCGATGCCGCCCAGCAGCAGGAACAGCACCGGCATGACCAGGCTCAGCAGCACGTTCGTGTAGCGCAGCGGGTTCATGTCGAGATAACCGGAGTCCTTCACGCTCATGTCGCCTCCGAGGTAGGCCACGAGCGCGTGCGCGAACTCATGCACGCACACCGAGGTGATCCAACCGGCGGTGACGAAAAGGATCGTCAGGGGTCCGGCAAACGCGGGGAGGATTCCCACCCACAGCAATGCTCCCGCCGCCGCGGTGGCGGCGACGAGACCGAGGAAGACCGGGCTGACTCTGATCACGCCGCGCAGCGAGGGCCACGGCTTCCGCCGCAGCGAAGCGTCCGCTCTCGCAGGGACAGCCGAAGGCTGGGCTTGATTGCGCGCCCTGCCCGCCGCGGGCGCGGGCTGGGATCGGGTCGCAGAAGCTCTGTCAGATTCCCCAGGCTGGAAATCCGCCTTGGTCCCCGCCTGCAGGTGCCGGCGGAGGTCGTACATCGTCAGGCCGGCCTTCTGCAGCGGCGTGGAAGTCGCAGGCGAATCGCTGTAGAGCATCGCGAGCAAAAGGTGGATGGAGTCGACGTGGTAGTGACCGAGCACCTGGGCTTCGCGATTCGCGTTGACCAGCAGCTGGCGGAGAGGAACCGTCGCCACATCCGAGTCGGCGGGCGACAGCTGTGACGCGATCGCGGCGGGATCGGCGCCTAAAGCACGCATCGCCTGCTCGGCCAGCGTGCCGCGAGTCGAAAGCGTGGCCTCGAGGATGTCGCGGGCGGTGGGGCTCGTTCCGCGTGCCTTCGCCGCCGCCACCGCGCGGTCGAGGATCTCCCGCGCCGAGCGCGTCAACGGAATGTCGGCGACCGCCCGCTCGAGCTCGCTGGTGGAATCAGGCATTAATTCGCCTCCCCACTTTTGGGCAGATCGCCGGGCAAAGCACTCGCCTCCCCACTTGTGGGGAGGCCGGCGCGCGAAAGCGCGCCGGGTGGGGAGCCGGCCCGCTGCCTGATGACCTCGTACAGCAGCGCCGAGGCTGCCGCCGAGGCGTTGAGGCTCGCGATGTGGCCTTTCACCGGCAGGCGGACGCGCGCATCGCACCTCTCTCTGACGAGCCGGTGGACGCCCTCGCCCTCACTCCCGATGACCACGCAGACGCGCTGCGTGAAGTCGAAGTCCCAGGCCGGCATCTCGCCTCGCGGATCGAGCGCAACGCACCAGATGCCCGATCGCTTGACCTCCGTGATCGCCGATGGCAGCCCGGAGACCTGCGAGATGCGCAGAAGCTCGCTTGCGCCGGAGCTCGCTTTGACCGCCGCAGGCGACAGCGGCGCGCTGCGGTGCTCCGGAATGATCGCTCCTTCAGCGCCGGCGACCTCCGCGCTGCGCAGGATCGCGCCCAGGTTCATCGGATCCATGATCGAATCGAGAGCGACCAGCAACGAAGGGTTGGTGGCGAGCAGCTCTTTCAGCGGCCATTCGCGCCGAGGCTGAAGCTCCGCGGCCACGCCCTGGTGAACACCTGGAGCAAGGACATCGAGCCGATCCGGCGGGACGACCTCGATCCTCGCCAGCTGCGCGAGCTCATCAAGCCGCGGATCGTGGCCGAGACCCGACGCCTGGTACACCTTGACGACACGGCCTGCGCGAGCGGCCTCGAGCACCGCGTTGCGGCCGTGGATGAGACCGGCCGCGGGGATTCGCGAAGGGGCGCGGTTCGGCGCCGGACCAGGGGTGCGCGGGATCGGGCGTTTTATCGGACGCGGCGCCATCGCACACCATCCTTGGAATCTTCGAGGGCGATGCCCCTCTGGCGAAGCTCCTCGCGAATCCGGTCGGCGCTGCCGAAGTCGCGGGCCTTGCGCGCCGCCTCGCGATCCGCGATCAGACGCTCGACCTCTTCGGCGAGTCCGGGCTCATCGGCACGCACGACGTCGAGGTGAGCGTCGACGTCGTCGATCAGCTGCAGCAACGCCTGCCGGCCGCGCTCGCCAACACGCTCGGCATCCAGAGCCGCATTGGCCTCGCGGACCAGCTCGAACACCAGGCCGATGCCCTGGGGCAGGTTGAGATCGTCGTCCAGTGCCTCGCGATATCCGGTCCGCACCTCGCCGATGCGGCGCAACAGATCTTCATCCTCCGCCCGGCCGGCCACAGTACGGCTCACGCGGTCGGCAAACTCGCGCAGGCGCCGCACCTGCTCGGCCGCCGCATGCAAAGCCTCGCTGCTCAACCGAAGGCGCGCGCGGTAGTGAGCGTTGGCGATCAGGAAAAAGCGGACTGCCACCGGGTCGTGACCTGCATCCACCAGGTCACGAAGCGTGGTGAAGCCACCCGCGCTCTTGGACATCTTCTCGCCCGTCGCGTCGGTGAGATGCTCCGAGTGCAGCCACACGCGAGCGAACTGTTTGTGGTTGGCCGCCTCCGACTGCGCGATCTCGTTCTCGTGATGCGGGAACATGAGGTCCACGCCGCCGGCGTGGATGTCGAGCGTGTCGCCGAGGTACCGCTTGCTCATCGCCGAGCACTCGATGTGCCAGCCCGGCCGGCCGCGACCGAACGGTGCGTCCCAGGCCGCGCCCAGCTTCTCGTCGCCAGGTTGTGCCTTCTTCCATAGAGCGAAGTCGCTTACGGATTCCTTGTCATATTTGTCTGCCGCAACTCGAGTGCCGGCCTTGAGGCCGCTCCGGTCGAGGTGCGACAGCGCGCCGTACTGCGGAAAGCTCGCGATGCGGAAGTACACGTCGCCGTCGGCGACGTACGCGTGCTGTTCCTCGATGAGCTTGCTGATCATCTCCACCATCTCGGGGATGTGCTCGGTCGCGCGTGGAAAGTGCTCCGCGGGCTGCGCGCGCAGCGCCGACATGTCCTCGAAGAACGCCGCCACGTAAGGCTTGACGTACTCACCGATCGTGGTCCCCGCGTGCATCGCCTGGTCGAGGATACGGTCGTCGATGTCTGTGAGGTTCATGACGTGGGTTATGCGGTAACCGCTCACCTGCAGGTGCCGGCGCACGAGGTCGTAGAAGAGGAACGCGCGCAGGTTGCCCACATGCGCGAAGTTCCACACCGTGGGTCCGCACGTATAGATTCGGACACGCCCGTCCTCGAGCGGCTCGAAGACGCCCTTGGCCCCGGTCAGCGTGTTGTGCAGCTTGACCGTCACGTTTCCTCAACCAGCGCGATGGCGTGCGCCGCGATACCGGCTCTCTGGCCCAACGCGCCAAGGCCTTCTGGAGACGTGGCTTTGACGCTCACGCGCCCGGCGTCAATCGTCAGGCACCTGGCCAGCGTGTCCTTCATTTCCAGCAGGTGCGGCTGCATGCGCGGTGCTTCGGCGATCACGGTGCTGTCGATGTTGACGACTCGATAGCCGGCGGCGCGCACCGCATCCGCCGCGGTCGACAACATGTCCAGGCTCGATGCCCCCTCGAATTTCGGATCGTCAGATGGAAACAGCTTCCCGATATCGCCCAGCGCGGCAGCGCCGAGCAGCGCGTCGATCACCGCATGCGTGAGGACGTCGGCGTCCGAATGCCCGTCGAGCCCGGCGGTGTGGTCGATGCGCACGCCACCCAGGATCAGATCCCGGCCGGCCTTCAGAGGATGGACGTCATATCCAATTCCAACCCTCACCTGGAGGCAGCTTCCTGCTCTTTGATCAGCGCCTCGACGACGCCGAGGTCCTCAGGTGTCGTGAGCTTGATGTTGGCAGGCTCGCCTTCCACCATCGTGACCGCGTGACCGGTAGCGGCGACGAGCTGCGCGTCGTCATCACCAACCAGGCCCGCGTCAGCCGCCTCGCGGTGGGCTCGGGACAGCAGCTCGTAGGAGAAGGCCTGCGGCGTTTGCGCGAGCACAATGCGGGATCGGTCCAGGCTTTCGATCAGGCGGTTGCCGTCGACTCTCTTGACAGCGTCGCGCGGAGAGATGGCGGGGAATGCGGCGCCGGACTCCATCGCCGCCGCAAGGACCCTGCGCACCAGCGTCGCGGTCGCCAATGGTCGCGCCGCGTCGTGCACTAGAACGAAGTCGCACTCGCCGAGCGCGCTCAGGCCGACCCGGACCGATTCTTGCCGGCTCTCTCCGCCCGCTTTGACGATCACCGGCTTTCGCGGGTGTAAAGACTGCACCTCGCGCTCGGCGAACTCGAGCCGGCTCGGAGGGCCAACGACAACTATCCTGTCCACCTCATCCAGGGCGAGAAAGAGCTCCAGAACGCGGGCCAGCGTGGTCCGCCCGTTGAGCTGGACCAGGGCTTTGCTCCCTTTGCCAAGCCGCGAGCCCGAGCCAGCGGCCGCGACGATAGCTCCGACAGTCACTCTCAAACAGGGTCCTCGGGCTTGGCGCGATTGATCGGGCGCCGCCCGTTGGTGCCGGCCGGTTCGGCAAAGATCATCCGGCCGGCCGAGGTCTGGATCACAGAAGTGACGACTGCGGTGATCGTCTGGTTCAGGAGCCGGCGGCCGTTCTGTATCACCACCATGGTGCCATCGTCGAGGCTCCCGACTCCCTGGCCTGGCTCTTTGCCTTCTCGCGCGACGGTGACCAGGATCTCCTCGCCGGGAATCGCGACAGGCCGCATCGCTTGCGCCAGCTCGTTCAGGTTCAGCACCGCGACGCCCTCCAGCCGGGCAATGCGGTTGAGGTTGAAGTCGTTGGTCATGATCGCCCAGCCCTTTCGCTTGGCCATGCGGACCAGGTGCGCGTCGACCTCCGTGCCTGGGGGCGGGTCGTCCTCTTCGACCTGCAGGTTGATGGACGCGTCTTTCTGCATCTCCGTCAGCACGTCGAGGCCTCTTCGGCCGCGACGGCGTCGCGTGGCGTCCGCGGAATCAGCCACCATCTGGAGCTCGCGCAGGACCGAGCTGAGGACCACAAGCGGCATGTCCACGAAACCGGTCTTTGCGATGTCCTGGATGCGGCCGTCGATGATGACCGAGGTGTCGAGCAACACGGAGGGCATCCGATGACCTTCCGCCTCGCGGGCGCCGCCCCAAAAAAGCGCCGTCAGCTCGGCGCGGCGGGTGAGGCCGACCGCGGCGCCCTGAGCCGCCAGCAAGAGTGCGAGCACGAATGACAGTCCGATCCCATAAGGAAGGTCGCGCACGAAGAAGCCGATGAGAACCGCGATGACAAGACCGACGACCATGCCTAAAAGGCCGCTCAGCAGGTCGGGTAGCGGAGTGCTCGTCAACCGGAAGTTGAACGACCGCCAGCCACCGAGCACATAGGGTGTGCCCAGGTAGCCGAAGATCATGCCTTCCAGCGTGGTCAGCCCGATGATGACCCAGCCCGGCTGCGCGGAATGCCCTGCGAGCCGAACCAAGCCATAACCAAGGACGAAACCACCGACCACTCCGAGCCCTGTCCCGATCCAACGGGCAAGACGCTCGGAACGCTTCACGACTACCTCCTCAGGAGACCGATACTCCGGCCCCCCTGATGAATGCGCCAGACCTCATAGGTGTAGAAAATGCGGCGGAGGCGGCCTCCGCCAGGGTCCTGACCTCGACCACGTCGAGGCCGGATGGCCGTCCGGCTTTTACGCCGGCCGGAATCAATGCGCTGGTGAATCCATGCCGAGCCGCCTCCTGGAGGCGGCGCTCGAGCTGGCCCACGCGGCGCACCTCGCCCGTCAATCCCAGCTCACCGATGACAACCAGGCCGTCTGGCAGTGGCCTGTTGTTCTGGTTGCTGACGATCGACAGGGCAAGACCGAGATCTGCGGCAGGCTCCGTCACGCGGATGCCCCCCGCGACGCTGACGAAGACGTCTGAATTTCCGAACTTGTGGTCGAGACGCTTTTCCAAAACCGCAAGGATCATGTGCAGGCGGTTGATGTCGATGCCGTTGGCGATCCGCCGCACCATGCTGTTCTCGTTCTTGTTGACGAGGCTCTGGATCTCGACCAGAAGCGGCCTCGTCCCCTCCAGCGCCGCGACGATCGCGGTGCCTGGCGAGGACGTGGCCGCGGAACCGAGAAGGGCGGCCGAGGGGTCTGAAACTTCCTCCAGCCCGGCTTCGCCCATCGCGAAGACGCCAATCTCTTCGGCCGAGCCGAATCGGTTCTTCATCGCGCGCAGGATCCGAAGCTCCTGCCGCCGGTCGCCTTCCAGGTACAGCACGGTGTCAACGATATGCTCCAGGACCCTCGGTCCGGCGATTGAACCGTCTTTGGTCACATGTCCGACCAGGAAGATCGGCACCCCGATCTCCTTGGCGAGCCGCATCAGGCGGCCGGCCGACTCGCGCACCTGGGTCACGCTGCCGGCGCCACCTTCGAAACCGGCGTCGGTCACCGTCTGTATCGAGTCGATGATCGCCAGGAGAGGCGGCTCGGCGGTGATCGACTCACAGATCGCGTCGAGGTCGTTTTCCGCGAGGAGGAAGATACCCGACTCGAGCGCGCCCAGCCGCTGCGCTCGCATGCGGATTTGCTGGGCCGACTCCTCACCTGAGACATAGAGCACACGTCCACCGCCCTTGGCGACCTGCGCCGCGGCGTGCATGAGCAGTGTCGACTTACCCACGCCAGGCTCGCCTCCGACGAGGACCAGGCTTCCCGGCACGATCCCGCCTCCCAGGACTCTGTTGAGCTCGTCCCACGCCAGCGCGCGGCGCGGCGCGCCGTCGCTCGCGATCTCACTCAGGGCGATCGGTTTCGAATTGCCGGCCTTCGCCTTCGTGCCGCCGCGACCGGCGGCCGGCTTGCGCACCTGGAATTCCTGGAGCGTGTTCCAGGCCTGGCAGTGGGGGCACTGGCCGGCCCAGCGCAGGCTCTCGCCACCGCAGTCTGTGCATACGAAAGTGATCGAGGGCTTGGGCATGGAGGGAATACTCTCCCACCCATCGGGGGGATTTACAAGTGGCCGCGTAGCCTTTTACAGGCTAGGGCGTTGTATTTATTGAGAGGAACGGAAATCGACACCCGGTTCCTTGAGGCGTATTGGCGCCGCCCTGACTACCCCCGGGGCGGCGTCCTCTTTTTTCCCTCTCCCCCTTGGGGAGAGGGCTAGGGTGAGGGGCTTAAAGCAAGTTCGTCTACTGCCTCTCCAGATCCGCGAGGTGATCGAGCGCGGCGAGCGGCCCACTCTGGGCGAACAGGTCCGGGACCGCACCGCGAAGACTGGCCTGGACCTGACCCGCGAGCTGGACCCTTACTTCGAGGGCAAGCTCCGGCCGCCTTCTTGCATATGAGCTGACAAACCGGCGCAGCTCGGGGTCGAGGCGGCGCAGCGTCAGCTCGGCGGGCGTTGCCGCGGTGTACGCATTCGAAGCCGGCCCAGCCGCGCCTGAAGGTGAAACCGGGGTCCTGGCTCCCGGCAATTGCCACAACGCGACGGAATCCGAGTCCTTGACCACGATGGTGCCGGCCGCGAGGTCGCCGAGCCTCTTGCCCTTGCCGTTCACAAAAAGCACGATCAACCCAACGCCATACGCATAGGGAAGGAAGTCGACGATCCGGACGATGTTCCGGATCCCGGCCTGCCCGAACGTGAGTGGCTCGCCGCGATCGCCTACAGCTCGAAGGCGGAACACCTTCTTCCCGATGGTTTGCCCTGACCACAGCGATTCGCTCACCCAGAAGTAGCCGAAGATCACGACAAAGCTCCCGATGATCGCGATCAACGTAGCGACGGTGTTGGCATTCGCCGCGGCAGCCGCGAAGGCGACGAAATAGACGGCCAACAGGATCCCGCCGACGACGAGCAGGTCAAGGAGCTGGGCGATCGCCCGAGTTCCAAGACCGGCCACCTGGTAGTCGAACGAAACCCGCTCCGGGGTCGGCACTATCAGGTCGGTGTCCGGTAACTCCTGCATGTCAGGTAATTTTGGTCCGTGAGACCGGAGGATTTCGTCGTGCTGAGGCGGGACGACTGGAACCGGCTCGAGGACCTGCTCGCGCGCGCGGGCGGAGGCCAGCTCAACGGCCTCGCGCCGGCCCAGGTGCTGACTGTGGCCTCCCTCTACCGGCGAGCCACCGCGGACCTCGCTCGGGCGCAGCGCGACTGGCCGGGCGAGCCGGTGCATCGCTACCTCAACGGACTGGTCGCTCGCGGCCATGGAATCGTCTACCGCCGTGGCGGAAACCTACGGCAGCGGATACGCATCTTCTATACAGAGACTCTTCCCCGCACCTACCGCGAGGCGGCGCCGTACCTGCTGGCGGCGGGGGCCCTCCTGTTCGTCCCGGCGTTCGTGAGCTACTTCGTGATGCTTGCCAATCCCGACGCCGCGTACTCCATCTTTTCGCCGCAGCTGATTGACCAGGTACACCACCATCAGCTGTGGACTCACATCCCGGCCGACGCCCGCGTCGCAGCGGCCGGCTTGATCATGACCAACAACATCTGGGTCTCCATGCTTGCGTTTGCCGTCGGCACCGCCTTCGGGCTGCCGGTGATCTGGGTGATGATCACGAACGGAATCAGCCTCGGCGGGCTGTTCGGGCTGACTCAGGCTTATGGAGTCAGCGGCGGCCTGTTTGATTTCGTGATCGCACACGGTGTGCTCGAGCTGTCGATAGTGGTCGCGCAGGGTGCTGGCGGGCTGATGATGGGTTGGGCGCTCATCTCACCGGGCAATCACAACCGCTCCGATGCACTCGCGATCGCGGCGCCGCGCGCGTTCACGCTGCTCCTCGGCCTTGCTCCGTTGCTCGTGATCGCCGGCATCATCGAGGGCAACATCTCCCCCTCGGATGCGCCGATCCCGGTTAAGTTGACGATCGGGCTAACGACCGGGCTGCTCTTCTATTCCTATCTACTGCTCACCGGCCGCACGGGGCGCACAAGTCAAAGCAACGCACGTTCCTTGAGCTCCAGGTAGCGCTCGACCAAAGCAGGCGAAAGGCCGCCGGCGACGACATCAAGGCCCAGCACTCCGCCGCGCCGCATCAGCTCGAAGCTCTCTCTACGGCTCGTGACGAACTCCTCGGCAGCCGCCCATTCGTAGGCACGCGCACCCGTTGCAATCGGGGCGTCGCGCGCGGCGAGGACTGCCGGGTCGGACATCGCGACCACCAGCACCAGGTGCTTCGCCGAAAGCCGGAGGCAGTGCGCGACCAGCTCCTTTGAAGCCTCGCGGTCCTGCACATCGGTGAGGATCACCACCATCGATCTCCGGCCGAGTCGAAGCGCGAGGTGTGTCATGGCATGGCCGAAATCCGGTTCCACATGTTCGGGTTTGATGGCGTACAGCGCTTCGGTCAAGCGGCGCAGCTGCGTGCTCCCGCGCTCCGGCTTGATGAAGGTCGTCACATGGTCGTCGAACGTCATCAGGCCGACTCGGTCTCCGTATGCCTGCGCCACCCAGGCAAGCATCAGCGCGGCGTTCACGGCGTGATCGAGCTTGTCCAGCTCGCCGGCGGGCGCGGTCATCAGCCGGCCGCAGTCGATCGCGATCATCACCTGCTGGCCTCTCTCGGCCTCCACCTCGACGACCACCGGACGGTCGCGCCTGGCGGTGGCGGTCCAGTTCACTCGCCGTGCGTCATCGCCTCGCACGTAATCACGCAAGCCGGCAAAAGCGGTGGACGCACCCGGCGGCCGCGCCCGGCGCAGGCCCGCCATCGCGCGGAGACCCCGACGCAACGTCAGCTGTATGCGCTTGATGGCAACGACGTTGGGGAACACCGCCACTTCGGCCGGATGCTGCAGCCGGACCTGGCGCCGCCACCAGCCGTCGTCTCGCCAGACTCGCAGGTCGACCGGGCCGAACTTGTATGCCCCGCGCTTCGGCGAAGACGTTCGGTACGTGACAGTCAGGCGGCCGGCGGCGTCGAAGCGGCCCTCGAGCTCGCGGGGCTGCGGCTTCAAGTCGTCCGGCGCGTGATCGGCGATCCCGCCTCTCAGGCCCGCCGCCGCCGGATTCTCCACCTCGACAGCTACCTCTTCGTGCTCCCCAAGCGAGAACGGCTGAGGCATGGTGCGGCGAACGCGATAACCCGAGCTGCCCGGCAAGAGCGCGAGGTCACGAGCCGCGACGATGACAAGACCGGCGTTGTAGATCACCGCGACGAGGCCGAGCACAGGTGACGCCGTCGCAAGCGCGATCAGAACCGCCCCGATGGCGACCGCCCAAAGCAGCCGCGGCTGTGGGGCTAATCCCCTCACTATCAGCGGGGGGGGACGACCCTGCTCGCGACGGCTTCCAGCACGCTGTCAGGTGTCTGGCCGCTGACCTCGGCCTCCGGACGCAGGATCAAGCGGTGCCGAAACGCCGGCGCAAGCAGCGCCTTCACGTGGTCAGGCGTGACGAACTGCTGTCCTTCGAACGCGGCGTACGCGCGCGCAGCAAGCATCAGCAAGACCTCGGCGCGAGTGCTGGCGCCAAGCGCGATCTCGGGCGCGGTACGCGTGGCCGACGCCAGGTTCACCACGTAGGAACGAATCTTCTCGTCGAGCACGACCTTGGCCACCTCGTTTCTGCACGCTTCGATGTCGGCGGGTCCGAGCACCGGCTCGACACCGGCTTTGATGGGATCGCGCAGCTCGATCCCCGACTCCCAGCGCCGCAGGATCTCCATCTCGTCCGCGGGCGAGGGATAGTCGAGCCGGACTTTGAAAAGGAAGCGGTCCTGCTGCGCCTCTGGCAGCGGATAGGTGCCCTCGTACTCGATTGGGTTTTGCGTCGCGAGGACGAAGAACGGCGCTGGAAGCGCAAGCTGCTGGCCTTCCAGCGTCACGCCTCGCTCCTCCATCGCCTCGAGCAGTGCCGACTGGACTTTGGCGGGGGCGCGATTGATCTCGTCCGCGAGCAGCACGTTGGTGAAGATCGGGCCGCGCCGCAGCGCGAAGGTGCGGTTCGCGAGGTCATAAACCGACGTGCCCACGATGTCGGCCGGCATGAGGTCGGGCGTGAATTGGACGCGACCGTATTCGAGCGCAAGCGCGCGAGCCATCGATTTCGCGAGGAGCGTTTTGCCTGTGCCCGGAACACCCTCGAGGAGGACGTGACCCTGCGCGACGAGCGCGATCGCGCAAAGGCGAATCGCATCTTCCTGCCCGACCACTGCCTTGATGAGCTGCTCGCGAAGGCGGGCGTAGAAGTCTGGCGCGGCCGCCGCGGAAGGG